>CAZIJC010000014.1:0-52644 GCA_964539385.1 uncultured Anaerolineales bacterium
TGCCGTTGTCTTTGAAACTGCCCGACGGGTTCATGCCCTCGTACTGGAGGAACAGGCGGCCACGGTTCATCCGCGCGTAGGGCGCCACCCGGTCGGCCTGCTGAAAGACGGTCTTGCCTTCTCCGACGGTGATGATGTGGTCGGGGGCGGCAAACGGCAACAGTTCGTGGTACTGCCATACGCCGGAGAAGGCCAGCGGGTCGCCCGCCACCGACCATTTCTCCTCGAACCCTTCAAGCCGCTCGGGCAGGACGGCCCGCGACCAGTCGTAGCCGACGTCGAGCAGGTCGCCGCACGTCGGGCACTCAAAAAGCGGTTCCTCGACGCCGAAGCGTGCGCGGCAGTCGGCGTTGATGCATTCCTGGTACGCGATGTCCGTCCGGATGGTGATGGCTCGTATCCCTCCCTATGCCGCGTTCCCCAGTCCCGGTTCCCTGCCTTCTAGAGCGCCCACGGCGCCCACGGTTTGCCGGCGCGGGTCATCGGCGGGGGCGCCTTCTTGAGGTGGTCTGCGATGCCTTTCTCCTCGGCCTCGTCAAAGCCGAACAGGGCCACGGCCCCCAGGTTGCCGAGCATGACGGCGGCACCACGCCGCGCGACGGGCTGCCGCTCGTACGCCGCCACGAACTCGTCGCGGTCCGCGGGCGTGTCCCACAGTGTGAACCAGACGCCGCGGAGACCTTCGAGCGTCTTGCCGGCCGCCTCGGCGCTCGGACCGGAGGCGAGCAGGTAGAACCGGTCGCCGCCCCAACCGGTGGCGGCGGCGTTCGTCCAGGCATTGGCCAGCTGCATCGTCAGGAGGTTGCGCTGCTCGTCGGGCGGCGTGGTCAAGACCGCGCAGAGCATCTCGCCGGCCGTGTTGGTGTGGACAACCCATCGTCCCGGCCGCTGGAGCATCTTGAGGGCAGCGGCATCGTTCACCTCGACCGGGTCGTCTCGGTCGGCGGGGTTCCAGTACTTCTCGGGATGGAGAATCTGTTCGGTGGACCGTGGCGGGTCTTTGGCGGCGGCCAGAAGGTTGCGGCCGACGGCCCGGTTATCGCCCAGCATGGCCGCCAGGAGGTTGCCTTGGGCGAGGAACTGCATCCCGCAGATGTAGGCTGCCAGGATGGTTGAGAAGTACCGCGGCGCGCTGGCGAAGACTTTGCTCCGCTCGGCTTCGTCGGCGGCGTACCCCTGGAGTTCGGCCAGGTTGAAACGGCCCGACAGTTGCGCCCGGGCCATGTACTGAGTCATCAAGGCGGTGGCCGACCCCTCGGTGACCGACGCGGCTACCAGGTCGAGGTCCTCGCTCTTGCCGGTGAGGGATTTGAGGAACTTATCGAGCCCGATGTGCTGGTCGTCCAGGGCGTGGGTCAGTTCGTGGGCGAGCATGATCCGCACGACGAGTTCCGGCAGTTTCTCGTCTCGCGTCACGAGGTACAGCGCCTTGGTGTCGGTGTCGTAGTAACCGCCCACTTGCTCTTCGAGAAGGCTGAGGAGCGCCTTCTTGAGGTCACAGGTGGGCGGCAGCAGGCCGACCGTCCGAAGGAACGCCTGGATCTTGCGGATGCGCTCGGGCGGCACCTGCTCCTGGATCTCCTTCTTGACGTACGCCATGGCGTCCTGCGGCGTGCAGAACCGTTTCTCGACCGGCTGCTTGAACGTCCACCCGCGAAGGGCCTCCACTTCCTTGGCCACCTCGTCCGCCACCTTCGCCAGGTCGTCGGACGCCGTTGCCGCAACTGCCGTCGCGCCGGCGGCGGCAGGCACGCTCGCATAGAGCACCAGCGGGATGATGAGCAGATGCAGCAGGCGGAAAGGCTTCATGGGTCTTGCGGTCCTTTCGCCACCAGGTCCGAAACGCACAACGCCATGATTCTAAAGCCGTCCGCCGCCCCGTTTCCAGCGTATTCCGTCTCACGCCCCGCCGCCCGTCAGTTGCCGCCAGGCTTTCTGGTACCGTTTGAATGCGTTGCGGCCGGCGGGCGTCAGGCGGTACTCGGTGTGCGGTTGAGCCGGGCCTTGGTCTCCGCGACGTACCCGCCTCGACTCGCTTGGCAATGCGTCTCGAGAGATTCCGCCCCAGGCCGTTGCCGCCGGCGTTCTTCCGCTGGAAACTCGGACGGGGGGCGTGGTATGCTGGGCCGTCGGACCGGGGAGGCCTGACAGACGGGTTCCCGGCACGCATCAGCCATGCGAGGGTCGGGATGGACGTGGGCGGCAACGGCGAGGCGTTTCTGGAGACGCGCGGTCTCGTGCGCGTGTTCCGCGTCGGCCCCAGCGTCGTGCGGGCGCTCGACGGCCTGGACTTGGCGGTGGCGCGGGGCGAGTTCCTCGCGGTTCTCGGCGTCAGCGGGTCGGGCAAGTCAACGCTGTTGCACTTGCTTGGCGGTCTCGACACGCCCACCGCCGGGGAAGTCGTCGTGGAGGGGCGCGACCTCGCCTCCCTCTCGCCGCGCGAGCGGACGCTGTACCGGCGGACGGCCGTGGGGTTCGTGTTCCAGTCGTACTACCTCGTGCCGAGCCTGACGGCCGAGGAGAATCTGGCCGTCGCGTTGCTGTTCCAGGGCACGTACGGGCCGGCGGGGCGTCGCCGGGCCGCGGAGGCCCTTCGCCGCGTGGGCGTGGAGCGCCGGCGGGCGCACCGGCCGAGCCAACTCAGCGGCGGCGAGCAGCAGCGAGTGGCCATCGCCCGGGCCATCGTACACCAACCGCCCCTCCTGCTGGCCGACGAGCCCACCGGTAACCTCGACCGGGCGACCGCCGAGGAGGTGATGGCGCTGTTGCACGGCATCCACCGCGACCTCGGCACGACGGTGGTCTTGGTGACGCACGATCGGGAGATGGCGGAGCGCGTGGCCAACCGCATAGTCCACCTGCGCGACGGCCGACTTGTCAACGGGCAGGGGGCCACGCCATGAGGCTGTGGAGGCTGGTCATCCTGGCACTGGGCGGTCTGCGTCGGACGCCGCTCCGCGTGGGCCTGACCGTCCTCGGCGTCACGGTTGGCAGCGGGGCCCTGGTGTCGATGGTGGCGTTTGCGCTCGGCATCCAGCGGATGGCCGAGGCGCCCTTCGAGATGCTCGGCCTGCTCAACAACATCGAGGTCTCACCCGGCCCGGGTGACGACGACGGGGCGCGGACGCTGGACGACGACGCCATCGACGAACTGGCTGCCCTGCCGGGTGTGGCGGCGGCGTACCCGAACATCCGGGCGGCGGGGGTGAGACTTTTCAACGGGGAGAAGTCCGCGAGCGCCACGGCCGTGGGCGTGGCCACCCACGTGCCGATGCTCGGCGAGGTCGAGGACCTGCTACTGGCCGGCCACTTCTTTGACTCGGGCGAGAGACCGGAGGCGCTGCTGAGCGTCGTGTTGCTGCGCGACCTCGGGTTCGAGTCGCCGCAGCAGGCCGTCGGGGCGGTCCTGAAACTGGAGGCCGATGGCCTGTCGCCGACCGATGCCGAGACCTTCGCCTACGACCGGAGGGACTTCGCCATCACGGTCATCGGCGTGTACGGCATGCCGCCCATGGTCCCGGGGTTTGGGCGTAGGGGCGTGCTGGTGCCGGTGGGGCTGATGAAAGAGATTCCCGGCATCCGGGCGTCGCCGGCGATGGCGCGCCTCCGGTCTGGCAAGAGTGCCGTGGGGGCCGGGTACGAGAAGGCGATTGTGCGCGTCGAGCACTTCGCCGACCTGCTGCCGCTCGAGGAGCGGATTCGGGCCATGGGATTCGAGACGCGGACGCTGCTCGAACGGCTCGACAACATGCGGACCTTCTTCGTCTTCATGGATGCCGCGCTGGCTGCCGTCGGGGCGGTGGCCCTGGTGGTGGCGGCACTAGGCGTCGTGAACACGCTCCTGATGTCGGTGCTGGAGCGCTACCAGGAAATCGGCATCTACAAGGCGGTGGGCGCCTCGGACGGCGACCTGCTGACACTGTTCCTGGCGGAGGCAGGCATCGTGGGGCTGCTGGGAGGGTTGGGCGGCCTGCTTCTGGGCTGGGCCGTCGCCTGGGGCCTGGCAACGGCGGTCAACATCTATGCGCGAAGCCACGGCGTGACCCGGCACTTCGACATCTTCTCGTTTCCGCTCTGGCTGCTCGTTGCCACGGTCGTGTTCTCGGTGGTCGTCAGCGTCGTGGCCGGCGTTTACCCGGCCCGCCGAGCGGCGCGCCTGGACCCCATCCAGGCGCTTCGGCGCGACTGAGGCCGCCGCTCACGCCTTGGAGAGGCAGGCCTCGAGTGACCGGCGACTCCTGACGACCTCGCGCGTGACGGCATCTTTGGTGGAGGCCACGGCGCCCTTGTGCTTGTCGGCGTGGGTGAAGATCTCGGTCCAGCCCCTGAGACGGATGGCCTTCAGGATTGCGGGCCATTGGTCTTGCCGTGGTTATGCCCCCCGCCGCCCGTCACCCGCCGCCAGGCTTTCTGGTACCGTTTGAAGGCGCCTCGGCCGGTGGGCGTCAGGCGGTACTCCGTGTGCGGTTTGCGGTTGACGAACTCCTTGGCCTCGCGGACGTAGCCGGCCTCGATGAGTCTCGCCATGTGCCGCGACAGGTTCCCGCGCGTAAGGCCGGTCGTCGCGAGTGTGAAGTTGAAGTCCGCCACCTGGCACTCGGCCAGGACCGACACGATGAGCAGCCGCGCCGCCTCGTGAATCAGCGGGTCCAGGTCGGAAGGCGATCTCGCGGGGGCGGTCATGGCGTCACCTCCTTCGGCGCCCGGCCCAGGTACGCGCGCCACCGAAAGTGGAGGGCGAGGCCAGACGCAAACGCCGCGTGCGCCGCAATCATGGCGATGATCTCCAGCCGCACACGGTGCCTGAGCAGCGCGAACAGAAGACCCGCCAACCCCACGCCGGCCGCCATGAGCACGTCTTCCCACATGCCCAGCCGCACCGACCGCACCATGTACAGGGCCACCAGCGCCGCCGTGCAGACGAGGGCTACCACGGTGTCGAGGCGGTCGATCCGCTCGGCCGCGACGCCGCGGCGATCCAGGTCCACGATGACCAGCGCCACCAGGACGGCCACCCCGACGCCCGCTAGGGCCAGCACCGCCACCACGCCCGAACGGCTGAAGAAGCGGACCGCCTGGCCCTCGGCTTCCCCAACCAGCGTCACGCCACGGTTTCGCCGCAGCCGCGAGACGACCGGCGGCAGCAGGATCACCAGCGCGATGAAGGCCACCACCAGCAGCATGACCGCCTGCATGTGCGCTTCGGTCAGGTAGTCCATCGTGGCCCGAACCGTTGCGAAGGCGATGAAGAAGACGCCTCCGAGAATGGCTCGGACGATACCCTGCGACGCGACCAGTCGCCGCCGCGCCTCCTGGACGGACGAGGTGACTGCTGCCGCGTTGGGCGGCCGGTCGGCCGGCGTTTGAGTCGTTTCGTGCAACTGGTTCATGACGCACCTCCTTCGGACGCGATGCCCGACGGCTTGGCCTGCACCGTCCGCAGCCAATCGCGCCAGCGCAGGTGTTTGACGAGGCCGCTGAACACGAAACATGCGGCAAAGAGGATCAGCCAGACTTCCGGCGGAAAATCGGCCTTCAAAAAGATCCCCGCCGAAACGGTGCTCAGCACGATTCCTACGACGATATCCTCCCATTGCCGCACCTGGACGCCGTGCACGCACCAGACGATGCCGTACACGACGCCGAACGGGATGATGAGCATCAGATGGTACGCGCTGCTTGCCCGCATGAGGAACGCCACGACGGCACCCACTACCACGTACAGACCGAGTCCGACCGAGAGCAGGGCGATCTTCAGCGGCCCCGGCCGCCTGGCCTCGACGACCGGAAGGCCCGCGCCGGCGCGTCGCTTCTTGAACCAGAAAAAGAGGGCCCAGTATACGATGCCCAGCCCCACGAGGACGGCCATCCAAACGGGCACGTAGTACGCTGCCGAGCGGTCGCCCAGGCCGTACAGCAGACCGAAAGCCATCGCCACGGCCATTGCCGTCACCAACAAGGCCAGACCGCTGGCCGCCTCGGCGATTCGCGTCGCCTGCCGCACGGCTGCCCGTGCAGCCCCCGTGTCGGGAGGATGCTCGTTTTGCCCTACTGCCTGTGTCGCTTCTGCGTTCATGGTGTTTCCTCCTCACTTTCAGGTTCGCCATTTGGTTTGTCCTACAAACTAGTTTACGCTACTTCCCCCCGTTTGTCCAGAACATTTCCAAAAAAATTTGGTGGCCGGTCGGGGAGGGGTGGCAACAATTTCTCGTCCGAGGTGACGGTGCCGGCTTCATCGGTTGGCCGGGCTTGTCCTCAGACATAGCGCGGGGGTTCATCCCCCGTGCAGGTCACGAGGTCGCACTGCATGGCGCGGGGGATGTACCCCCGCGCTAAGGGCGCTTCCGCGCTGCCAGGAAAAGTTGCTACCCCGGCCCGTGAGGGTCGCGCCCTGGTGCCCGTATAGCCACCGGGGTAGAAGGAATGTGAGCCTTCTCCGTTGCCGCCCTTTCCCACGCCGCTTATAATGCTCCCATGACGTGGAAACGGCCACTGCTCGTCTACCCGTACTCGCCCGACAAGAAGAGCGAGCAACTGTACGGGGGACTGGCGATCATCAATCCGATCGGCCTCGAGATCGTCGCGACGGCCTTGAAGCCTGCTGTTGAGGACCTCAGGCTTGTTGACATGCGGCTGGAGAAGCGGCCACTCGAGGACCTGGTCCGCGAGTTCCGGCCCGACATGATCGCCGTGTCGCTCATGTGGGGCCGCGACGACTTTTCCGACGCGCTGATTCACAACCTGCCGCGCGACACAACGCTCGTGGTCGGCGGCCTGTACGCCACACGCCACGCCGACGAGATGGTCGAGGCGCTGCCCGAGATGGACATCCTCGCCATCGGCTACGGCGACGAGACGCTGCCGCGCCTCATCGAGCACGGCTCGCCGGAAGGCGTCGCAGGGTTCTGGTATCGCGACCGCGCCACGGCATACCCGCCCGATGCCCGACACATTGTGCGCGGCGGGTCTCCCGACCCGCCGCGCAGAATCGGCGGCACGGCAAACGGTCCCCCCATCAAGAACCCACTCTACCCTGGTCGCACCATCGACCACCTGCACATCGACCGCTCGATACGCCGGTACGATTACCCGTGGCTGACGCTCAAGGGTGACAACGTCATCACGAGCGTGGGCTGCCCCATGGTCTGTGCCTTCTGCAAGTGGCGGGAGAACATCTTCGGCGAGGCCCAGCCCTGGATCGGACGCGAGGCCGAGGATGTCGTCGCCGAACTCGAAGAGACCGACGCAGACATCGTCCACATCGTCGATGCCAACTTCGCCGCCGATGCCGAACGTGTCGAGAGAATCTGCGACCTGCTGATCCAGCGCAACGTACGGCACCTGTACGCCTGCGAGATCCGCGTCAACCCGCTCTACAAGAATGCCCGTCTCGTCCGCAAGATGGAGCAGGCGGGGTTCTTCATGTTCATGGTAGGCCTGGAATCCTACCAGCCGCGCCTGCTTAAGGCCATGCGCAAGGGCTACACCGTCAAGATGGCACGAAAGGCCTTCGAGCACCTGCGCGAGACCAAGATTCTGACGCTCGGCAACTTTCTCATCGGCAACCCCGGCGAGACCGAGGACCAGATGCTCGGCATCGCCGACTACGCCGCCGAACTCGGCGTTGATTTCATCAGCCCCAACAAGATCTACGCCTACGAGGACACCGACTTCGAGCAGTGGGTCCTCTCCCAACCCGGCATGAAAGTGGCCGGCCGCCGCCGATACGTCGTCAGCGACGCTTACGGAGTGGAAGACCTCCGGCGCATCCAGGCCGGCATCATGCTGCGGTTCCTTCGCAAACACCCGCCGACTATCCCATACCGGAAGGCTCTCTCCCATCCGATGGTGCGGAAGATCGGCCGCGAGAAGGTCCGACGGGCAATGCTCCGCAGCCTCTGGAACCACGTGTCCGACGCGACCTTCCGCCGGCGGGCCGTCAAGAAACTGGTGAAACACTTCCGTCGCGCTTCCCGCGCGGCCGCCGTGTAAAGCCGCCCGAGGGGCGCCGTGCCTTGACCCGACCCGGGACTCGCCGCGGACACGAAGTGGCGGCTATGGCTTTTTGCTTGACCGTGCCGGCCTGCCTGCCTCTAATAATCGGTGTGGGTCATTGCAATCACGGAGTCTCGATAGACTAGGACCGCTCATCTGACGGAGGGCTCGCCCATGTATCGGCTCGTGCTTATTCTAACCACCGCGGCCGCTTGCGCCGTCTGGGTCGGCGCCGACGCCTTCGCCCAGACAAACGAGTTCCAGTTGCCGCCGGTCAAACTCAAACCCGACCGGCCGACGAAGGTGAAACCGATTCCGCCGACGCCCGACGACCGAGAAACGCCCAAGGAAACTCCGCCGGCCGAAAAGCCGCTCAAGGCGCCGAAGAAAGCGCCGCCGGTCCTCGCCAAACCGGCCAAGACGCCTGGAGAGGCGCCGCCGACCGGCGCCCCCGCCGAGCCCCCGGCCAAACTGCCCGGCCCCGCCAAGAGCCCCCCCCAAACGCCGCCCAAGAGCCGCGCGCAGGCCGTCAAGGAAGCCGAGGCGTTCTTCGGCATCTCCAAGGAGAAACCGGTCACCCCGCCCAAGGACTCTACCGTGACGCCGGCCGATCTGCCGATGCCCAAGCCGGCAGTCGAACCGAAGCCCAAACAGCCCGCCGTCCTGGCCGTCCCCGGCGAGTTCAAAGAACCGACCCCGCCGGCCCCGCCCGGCGAGGCCAAACAGCCGCCGCGCCCCACCGATCTCCAGGCCGAGACGATCGAGGCACAGATCGGACCCACCGTCAAGATGGACGTCTCGGGGCTCGGTGAAGTCGGTCTCGTCGAGGAAGTCGCCCGTGTACGTAAAACGTACGACCGGGCCCTCAAGGCGCTTAGGGACTTCTACACGGAACGCGGCACGGTCCATAAACTCGAGTGGATCACGTCGGAGATGACCGCCTTCGAGAAAGTGCCGAAGATCCAGTACCTCATCGTGCCGGAACTGGCCGGGCCGGACCTCAAGCCTGCCCGCAGCATCGAGGCCGCCGACCAACTCTACGCCGAAGGCGTGCACTACAAGGACTATCCGGCCTTCCCGCCGGCCAAGAAGGACTATCTGAAGATCGCCCTGGAGAAGTTCCGGACGATCATCAAGAAATACCCTCAGAGCGACAAGATCGACGACGCTGCCTTCCGCATGGGCGAGATCTACGGCGGATGGTACTTCCAGGACTACGGGCGGGCCGTTCAGTCGTACCAGCGATGCTGGGAGTGGAATCCCAAGAGCGAGCACCCCGCCCTCTTCAACGCCGCCAAGATCTATGACGAGAAACTCAAGAACCGCGTCAAGGCGGTTGAACTCTACAACCGCGTCGTCGCCGAAACCACCGACGAGGGCAGGATCAACGAGGCCCAGAACCGTCTCAGGGCGCTGACGGGCAGATAAACGTCGCGCGGTGCTGCTTGCATCGAAAGGCACGGGCTGTGTCGGACGTCCTGGGGGCGGTCGGCGCAGCCCTTTCTGTTTGCTCGCACCGGGCTTTAGACATTGAAAACGCCGCACGCCGCGGATACACTTCGCTTGAACCGACCCCGACCAACCGAGCCCGACGTTTCGAGCCCGACGCGGGAGCGTCGGGTCACCGCGTGCCGGGCAGGTCATTGCCTGAGTCGTTGCGCAGCAAAACCTGGAGGCAAGCGTGACTCCACCCATTCGCGTCGGAATCGGCTTCGACGTTCACCGCCTGGCCGAGGGGCGCCGCCTGATCCTGGCGGGCGTGGAGGTGCCTTCCGACGTCGGCCCGGTGGCACACAGCGACGGCGACGCCGTCCTGCACGCCGTGGCCGATGCCGTTCTCGGCGCAGCAGGCCTGGGCGACCTGGGCGAGCATTTTCCGGACACCGACCCGGCCTCCAAGGGCGCCGCCAGCAGCGATATCCTGGCCCGCGTCGTCGAGATGGCCCGTGACGCCGGATGGGCCGTCGCCGGCGCCGACGTGAACGTCCTGTTGGAGCGGCCGAATCTCGCGCCGCACAAAGACGCCATGCGTCAGCGGCTGACCGAACTGCTGGCCCTTGAGACGGGCGCCGTAGGCCTCAAGGCCCGGACGCTTGAGGGGCTCGGCCCCATCGGCGCCGGCGAGGCCGTCGCCGCCCAGGCCGTCGTCGTTCTCAGCAGCATTTAGCCCGCCGCCCATACGGGCCGTATGGCCAGCACAGGGCGGGTCGCGCGCCGCCAAAGGTCACATTATGACGCTTCGCAAAAACAACCTGCACGTGACCAACACGCTCACGCGCAAGCGCGAGCCATTCGAGCCGGTCGACCCGCCGCACGTCGGCATGTACGTCTGCGGGCCCACCGTCTACGGCGACGCCCACATCGGACACGCCAAGAGTTACGTCGCCTTCGACGTCATCCTCCGCTACCTCCGGTACCTGGGCTACCAGGTCACCTACGTCCAGAACATCACCGACGTGGGCCACCTCACGGACGACGCCGACGAGGGCGAAGACAAGGTGGAGAAGGCGGCCAAGGCGAAGAAGATCCACCCGATGGCCGTCGCCGAGACTTTCGCACGCCGCTACTTCGAGGACATGGACGCCTTGAACGTCGTGCGGCCGGACATCTCGCCGCGCGCAAGCGGACACATCGTCGAGCAAATCGAGCACGTCAAACGCCTCCTCGAAACCGATCACGCCTACGAAGTGGGC
Source organism: uncultured Anaerolineales bacterium (assembly GCA_964539385.1). Classification (GTDB taxonomy): domain Bacteria; phylum Planctomycetota; class Phycisphaerae; order FEN-1346; family FEN-1346; genus JAUVZF01. Next base: position 10,689 of record CAZIJC010000014.1, read on the forward strand.
GGCAACGTGTACTTCGACGTATCGAGTTTCTCGAACTACGGGCGCCTCTCCGGCCGCAACGTCGAGGACATGCAGGCGGGTGCACGCGTGGAGGCCAATCCCGAGAAACGCTCGCCCGCCGACTTCGCACTCTGGAAACGGGCCGAGCCCGGCCACATCATGCAGTGGCCCAGCCCGTGGGGCATGGGGTACCCCGGGTGGCACCTCGAATGCACCGTCATGAGCACCAAGTACCTCGGCGAGACGCTCGACATCCACGGCGGTGGCATGGAGAACCAGTTCCCCCACCACGAGAACGAGATCGCCCAGGCCGAGGCCGCGAGCGGCAAGCCCTTCGTCAAATACTGGCTCCACAACAACATGGTCACCGTCGGCGGCAAGAAGATGGGCAAAAGCCTCGGCAACTTCATCACCCTCCGCGACGCCTTCGAAAAATGGGACCCCATGGTCCTCCGAATGTTCCTCCTCCAAAGCCATTACCGCAGCCAGACGGATTTCAGCGAGGAAGCGCTCGCTGCGGCGAAGTCGGGATACGAGCAGCTTAGAGAAGCAGCAAGTTTCCTTGAGAAGGTGCAAGATGGGGCCTCGGATGGACCCGCCGACCCTGAGATTGTGCAAGCTGCTGAAGAGGCACGGCGACGCTTCCGTGAGGCGATGGATAACGACTTCAACACCGCTGAGGCGCTTGCGTCGGTGTTTGGCCTGACGCGAGACCTTAGGAACCGCGTCGTCCACGGAGCGAAGATCCCAAGCCGGGGGTCACTCGTTGCTGTCCTTGAGGCGCTTCACGAACTCGGTGGTGACGTGCTGGGGCTCAAGTTCGAGAAGGACAAACGCGGCCTGGAGCAAGCAGACAACGCCGCTCAAGTAGTCGCTCTAGCGCGCGATATGCCAGAGCGCGCAGAGGCGAGAAAAGACAAAGACTATAAGAAGGCAGACGAGATCCGCGACCGCTGGACGAGGCAAGGCATCTCGATCAAAGATCAGGCCACCGCATCAAGCGCCATCCTGCCCAGCGGATCAACGGTTACCTACGACCACACGTCCGGGACTCTCTACGTGGACGGCGTAAGCACGGATCCCAAGGGGCTAACCGCCAGCCAGCTTGCGCCTAGAAGTACTCAAGAAGACGCCTTGGGCACAGATGCCAGGAACCGCTCAGCGGGTGGCCGAGGCGCAGACAAGGAGAAGTAACTGAATGCGAGGGGCGACCGGCTGGCCGAGGCCGGCATCGTCCTGGAAGATTCGCCCGACGGCACGACTTGGGGATTCAAGTAGCCCACGCCGTTGACCGTAAGCCCCGGCAGGGGCAACTGATCTGTAGCCCCGGGCGCAAGCCCGGGGTAAGATGCGACAAACGAGAATACCAAGAGCCCCGGAGGGGTGACTGAACGGCCCCTCTCAATCGCCCCTCCGGGGCTCAACATGATCGGGGTGGCCCCTGTTTCCACCCGTACGGGTGGCTACAGCGCAATCGTGCCTGCGGCACTTGAAAGGGGAACAGCCGAATCGGAGCGCCGAACCTAGGGCCGTTCGTTCCGCATTCCGCACTCCGCATTCCGCACTGAACCATGCGAATCCTCGGCATCGATCCCGGCCTTCAGCGAACCGGCTACGGCGTCATCGACGCCAGCGGGCCCGGCGCGCACCCGACGCTCATCGAGGCCGGCGTCATCCGGACCAACCGCGCCGACGACTTGGCGGACCGGCTCGTCGAGATCCGCTCCGGCCTTGCGGCCGTCCTGGACGAGTTCAAGCCCGACGTGGTTGCCGTCGAGATGCTGTACTCGCATTACAAGCATCCGCGGACGGCCATCCTGATGGGCCACGCGCGAGGCATCGTGCTGGCGGCGGCGGCCGAGGCCGGCGCCGGCGTCGTCAGTTACGCGGCCACGAAGATCAAGAAGGCACTCGTGGGCAGCGGTCACGCATCGAAGCAGCAGATCCAGCGGGCGATTCAGAGCGCCTTTCGCCTTCAGGAAACGCCTTACCCGCCGGACGTGGCCGACGCACTGGCCGCAGCCCTCTGCCACGCTCACCAGACCCCGCGGGCGGCACACATACGATGATCGCACGGATTTCCGGACAACTCGAATCGCTCGCCGACGACCGGGTCGTCATCGCCGCCGGGCCGGTCGCCTACGAACTTCTGGTCGCGCCCGTGGCGGCCGACGAACTGCGGCCGCTCCTCGGCCGGCAGGTCACGCTCCACACGCTCGAGTACTTCGACGGCAACCCGGCGTACGGCCAGATGGTGCCGCGGCTGATCGGGTTCCTCTCCGAGACCGAGCGCCGGTTCTTCGTCCGGTACGTCAGCGTCCAGGGCATCGGCATCGCCAAGGGCCTTCGGAGTCTGGTGATGCCTGTCGGCGGCATCGCCGAATACATTGAATCGCGCGATGCGGCCGCACTGTCGCAACTGCCCGGCATCGGCCGCCGCACCGCCGACAAGATCATCGCGGAACTGTGCGGCAAACTCGACGAGTTCGCCGTGGCGGCGGGCGGCGGGCGGGCCCTGCGCGAAGAACCCGAATCGAAACGCGAGGCCGTCACCGTGCTGATGAGTCTGGGTCTTGCGCGGCCGGAGGCCGTCGAACGCATCGATGCCGCCTATGAGCGCCTCGGCGAGGATGCAGGAGTCGAGCAACTCGTGCGCGAAGCGTTTCACCAGGGACCGACCAGCGCCGAAGGATAATCCAAGCAATACTTACCCCCCGGTGAACACACCGGGGGCACACGAAGGCAACCAATGCCGCACGAACACATCGCCGGCGCCGACTCTGGAAATCGAAGCACACGCGGGGGAGAAGGAGGCTGTTACCATGCGAAGCGACCTGATGCGCCGTATGGGCATGTCCGTGGGCCTTGGAGTGCTGGCCGCCTCCATCGCCATGGCGATTGAGCCCAGCAACCAGATCGGGTTTTTCGCCTTCGTCGGCGCCGCCCTGTTGGGCGTCTCGATTCCCCCGATCGTCGAGCCGGACAGAAAGGAGATGCGAGACCCCGATGCCGCGTGAACGCATCGTCAGCCCTGAATCCGCCGGCCCGGACGAAGAGGGATTCAGCCTGAGCCTGCGCCCCCGCCGCCTGGCAGAGGTCATCGGCCAGCGCGACCTCAAGGAGAAACTCTCCATCGCGGTTCAGGCGGCCAAGGCGCGCGGCGAGCCGCTGGAGCACATCCTCTTTCACGGGCCGCCCGGCCTCGGCAAGACCACCCTCGCCCACGTCGTCGCGGCCGAGATGGACGCGGGTATCAAGACCACGAGCGGCCCGGCCCTGACGCGGCCGGCCGACCTGGTGGGCATCCTGACGAATCTTCAGGAGGGCGACGTCCTGTTCATCGACGAGGTTCACCGCCTGGGCCCCGTGGTCGAGGAGTTCATCTACCCGGCGATGGAGGAGTTCCGCATCGACATCACGGTGGACCGCGGCTCGTTCGCGCGGATGATCAACGTGCCGCTTCAGCGGTTCACGCTTATCGGCGCGACGACGCGCGCCGGATTCTTGAGCGCGCCGCTGCGGGAACGCTTCGGCATCTTCCACCACTTCGAGTTCTACCCCGAGCAGGACCTGCTCGAGATTGCCGCACGCAGCGCCCGGCTCCTCGCCGTCGAGGCCGACGCCGAATCGCTCGCCGAGATCGCCCGCCGCAGCCGCGGCACGCCGCGCATCTGTATCCGTCTCGTGCGCCGCGTCCGCGACTACGCCCAGGTCAGGGGCGACGGACGCATAACTCCCCCCATCACCGCCGAGGCCCTCAAGATGGAGGCCGTCGATACCAGCGGCCTCGACGAACTCGACCGCGTGTTCCTCCGAGTTATCCTGGAGACGTACGGCGGCGGGCCGGCCGGCATCGAGACCATCGCCGCCACACTCAACGAGGAAGTCGATACGCTGGTCGATATGGTGGAGCCGTACCTGTTGAAGATCGGCTACGTCGCCCGCACGCGCCAGGGTCGCACGGTTACGCCCAAGGCGTGCGAACACCTGGGCATCGAGCCGCCGCCGGCCAAGGAGACGCGCACGAAAAAGGCCGGCCAGGCGCCGGACCTGTTCGACGAGACACAGTAGCCGCGAACGCAAGTGAGCGGTCACGGCGCCGCTTACTAACGTGCGCGGCTAGCCATGCTGCTTCCCGCACGGCCCGCGCCCATCGTCACCGCCGCCGGCCGAACGGCCGGTACAGCGGGTCGCCCACAAAGCACATCTGCCACGAGATCTGGGCCTGCGACATGTAGGCTGCCTCGCCCCACGAGTACCCGCGAAGGAGCCGGTCGATGAGGATATCGACCCTCGGCGTGCCGGTCAGGAACGGCTCGTACACCGCCCCGGCCGTCACGCAGGCGCCGGCCACCAGCAGCGGCCCGACCCAGTAGGCCTTCGGGTCGCGGATGTTGGCCCCGCTGAAACTCTGGAGGTGGTACGCCACGGCGCCGCGGTTGAACCGGAAGTCGCGCTTCGTCATCGGCCCGACCGCGCTGTCGGTATACCAGCCGAGATAGACCGCCGGGTCGGGCATCGGATGGTTCAGGGGAAAGACCTCCGGCCGCTTATCGACTTCGGCCGGAAACCCGGCGCGCTCGAGCAGTTGGGCCGCATAGCACAGCGCCTTGTCGCCGGAGGCGTAATTGCCCTTCGTCAGACCCCTGGTGTCGATGTAGGCGCGGCCTTTGAGACCGTTGGCCTCGGCCCAGACGGCATCGTCAACGAGGCGCCGGGCGATGGCCGGCGTCGGCCCGTCCAGGCGCGAGACCAGGATCATCTCCGTGTCGAACGGCGGGCCGAACGGCACGGCGGCGCCGAAGTACGGGTTCGGCAGGCTGCCCACCAGTTTGTGCTTGCGACTTGGCAACAGCGCCAGTTCCGAGTCCACCGCCGCCGCACGAGACATGTACATCGTCTTCACGTCCTCGTAACCGGTCACCTTGACGGGAACGCCATAGACGGGCACGAGGTACTTGGGCCGGCGCCGGTCGAGTTCCAGTTGCACCGTGCCGTCGGGCAGGGCCACCTCCAGCCGCCCTCCCCACTGGGCCAGGAAGTCCAGTAGCGGCCGCCACAGCATCGCGTCGAACTGCTCGCGCGTGATCGCCTCGGCGGCCGGCGCCTTGACCACGCACAGGTTCTGCCGCGGGATGCCGCGCGCCGCCATGTAATGACGCGCCACGTCCAGACCCTCGCCAACCGTCTCGGACGCCACGACGACCGTCCGGGCCGCCTCCGGATGGGCTGCACGAAGAACCTGTGCCGTCACGAGCAGCAAGGCTACGAGGGCGATCAAGGTGGCTGTAGGCGGTATCAGGTAAGTCTTATCCATGTGCCGCGCGGCGGGTGTCCTCACCCGCCGCGTCATTGTCCGGCGTTGCACGGTGGGTGGGGACACCCACCGCGCAAAACTTTCCTGATGCCGCTTAGGCATAGGTGCTCCCATGAGGCACTACTCGCCAATCGGGGCAAGAACACGGCCCGTACGGGCCGTGGCACATGCACGTCTCGACGGCGCGCCTTCAAACGGTAAAGCCGAAGCCGGGGGCGCCCGGTCCGGCCACCTGGTCCAACACGTGGTCCTCGACGAAGATGGGCGTATCGTTCGCCACCGCCAGGGCGATGGCGTCCGACGGCCGCGAATCGATCAGGATCTCGTCGCCGTTGCGCTCGACGACCAGGCTGGCGTAGAACGTGTGGTCCTTCAGGTCGGTCACGATGATCCTGGCCAGGCGCCCGCCCATCTGCTCGATGACCGACGCCAGCAGGTCGTGCGTCATCGGCCTGGGCAGCATGTGGCCCTTGATGCGCCGGTCGATGGCGGCGGCCTCGAAGAAACCGATGACGATCGGGAACACCCGCTCGCCGTCTGTCTCCTTGAGGACGATGACCTGGCTGTCCTCGGTTTCGCTGATCATAATGCGGATGAGTTGGCAGCGAATCTGCATCGGACGTTCCTCGCCAGGATACCTCAGCCATTCTACCGCGCGGCGGCGGCAGGGCAAGCCGCCAGTTTTCAGGCGCGCCAGCCGCGATCCTGAACTCGCGCGTGTGGCACGGCCGGCTTGCCCGGCCGTGCACTGCGTGCTGCCCAGGCTGTGCCTATGAACGCGCCGCGCAAGCGCGGCGGCTAACGCGGCACCTACCTCAACTCGGCGGCGCGTTTCTGGAGCGCGTCGATGGCGGCACGTGTCTCCTCGGCCATGGCGCGCTGGCGCGCGACCACCTCGGCCGGGGCCTTGTTCACAAAGTTTGTGTTCGCGAGTTTCTTCTCGGCGCCGGCGAGCAGACGTTTCTTGTCCTCGATCTGCTTGGCGATGCGCCGCCGCTCCTGCTCGACCTGCTCCCGGGGCATCGGCACATACACGCTGCCCCCGAGCGACGCCACGTAATCTGACGCGCACACCTGCCCGTCGGCCGGCGCCTCGCCGATGTGCACTTCGGTCACGCCTGCCAGTTGGCCGTAATCGGCAAAGGTGGCGGCGATCAACTCGTCCTGACCGCCGGGTTCGGGGAAGTACGCCGGCGCCGCCGACGCCGACTGCCCGCTTTCGGCCTTGGCCCGCCGCACGCCGTCGATGAGGTCACGCCGCAAGGCGAACGCCTGCTCGGCCTCTTCATCGAGTAGCGCGTTGCAGGCGTCAGGCCACGCGGCGGCAATCAATCGTTCGGACGGCGGCGCTTCGGCCAGACCCGCAAGACTGCGATCAGGCAATGTTGCGTTCAGCCCTTCCCACGCCGCCTCTGTGATGAACGGCACGAACGGATGGAGCATCCGAAGCGACCGGTCGAGGACAAACGCGAGGACCCGCTGCGCTATGGCGCGGTCAGCCCCATCGCTCATGCGCCGCTTAACCAGTTCAAGGTACCAGTCACACAAATCGTGCCAGAAGTAATCGTACAGGGCCATGACCGACGCCTGAAAGTGGAACGCTTCGAGTTCCGCCTGGACCTTGCGTCCGATGTGCTCGGTCCGTGACAGGATCCAGCGGTCTTCCAGGCGCATCGCCGCAGCGTCGAACTCCGCCTCGGCCGCGCCGTCCAGGTTCATCAGGGCGAAGCGGACGGCGTTCCAGAGTTTGTTGCAGAAGTTGCGGCCCATGTCGAACTTCGGCGACGTGTTGCGGCCGGTCTCCGGGTCCATCTCGACGGGCATCCGCACGTCCTGCGTCTCGGTCGTCATGTATGCCAGTGTGAACCGCAGGGCATCGGCCCCGTGCGTTGCGATGACCTCGAGCGGGTCCACGCCGTTGCCGAGGCTCTTCTGCATCCGCCGGCCCTGCCCGTCCTGGATCATCGCATGGATGTACACGTCGCGGAACGGGGCCTTCCGCTTGGGGTCGTCCGAATCGACCGGGTTGATGTACAGGCCCATCATCACCATCCTGGCGACCCACAGTGTGACGATCTCGCGGGCCGTTATGAGAACGTCGGTCGGGTAAAACGCCTTCAGGTCGTCCGTCGGCTCCGGCCAGCCGAGGGTCGAGAACGGCCAGAGGGCGGAGGAGAACCACGTGTCGAGCACGTCGGGGTCGCGCTGGAGCGTATGGCCGCGCACGGCGTCGGGCGCGAGGTCCGCCGGCGAGCAGATCAACCACCCGCCCCGCGACTCGTCCTCGCGCCACGCCACGTCGTCGCGGTCGGCAAACGCCTCCTTCAAGTCCTGCTCGGAGGATGCGCCTGCGCAACTCCAGATCGGAATCTGGTGGCCCCACCACAGTTGCCGGCTTATGCACCAGTCGCGTTTCTGGCTGAGCCAGTCGAGGTACGTCCGGGCGTACCGCTCCGGGTGGAACCGCACGCGGCCGTCGCGCACGGCCTCCATCGCCCGCTCCGCGAGGAGCGCCATCCGGACGAACCACTGCTCCGACAGGTACGGCTCGATGGGCGTCTTGGAGCGGTCGGAGTGCCCGATCTCGGTCTCGTACGGCTCGATGCTTTCCATGAGGCCCTGGGCCTCGAGGTCCTCGACGACTTTCGCCCGGGCCTCGAACCGGTCGAGCCCCTCGTACGGTCCGCCGTTTTCATTGATGCGGCCGTCGGGCGTCAGGATGTTGATCATCTCCAGGTCGTGCCGCAGGCCCACCTCGTAGTCGTTCGGGTCGTGGGCGGGCGTGACCTTGACGCACCCCGAGCCGAACTCGGGGTCCACCAGTTGCCCGTCGGCGATGACCGGCAACTCGCGCTCCACGAGCGGCAGAATGACCGTCTTGCCGATGAGACCTTTATACCGCTCGTCGTTCGGATGGACGGCCACGGCGGTGTCGCCGAGCATCGTTTCGGGCCGCGTGGTCGCAACGGTCACGAACTCGCCCGGCTGGTCCTTAATGGGGTACTTGATGTGCCACATGTGCCCCGCCACCGTCTCGTGATACACCTCGTCGTCGGCGACGGCGGTCTGAAGGTGGGTGTCCCAGTTCACCAGGCGGAGGCCGCGATAGATGAGTCCGTCGCAGAACATCTTGTAGAAGGCCGTGCGGACGGCGCGGGCGCACACCTCGTCGAGTGTGAACCGGGTGCGTGTCCAGTCGCAGGAGCATCCGATTCGCCGCAGTTGATTCAGGATGATGTCGCCGCTGCGCTCGCGCCAGGTCCATATTCGCCGCACCAGTTCGTCGCGGCCGACGTCGCGGCGGGTCTTGCCTTCCTCCTCGAACATCCGCCGCTCGACCACCGCCTGCGTGGCGATGCCGGCGTGGTCGGTGCCGGGAAGCCAGAGCGTCTTGCGGCCCTGCATGCGGCGCCAGCGGATGAGGATGTCCTGGAGGGCGTTGTTCAGCGCGTGACCCAGGTGCAGCCGGTCCGTAACGTTCGGCGGCGGAATGACGATGGCGAACGGTTCTTTCGTGGCCTTGGCGTCGGGCTCGAAGAATCCGCCCTCTTCCCACGCGCGGTAGATGCGGTCCTCGACCGATGCCGGGTCATAGACTTTCGGCAGCGAGCCGGCGCCGGCTCTCTCGTCACTGGTCCCTGCTGACACGCTGTGCTCCCTCCGCGTTTTTGCATTACGCGCCGCGCAAGCGCGGCGGCGAACACGTCGGTGTTCCCTATTCCCGATCTTTCGTGAGTTTGTAAGCGATGCTGTCGACAAGCGCCTGCCACGAGGCATCGATAATGTTCTCCGAGACGCCGACCGTGCCCCAATGCTCGTCGCGGTCTCTGGACTCGATGACGACGCGCACGCTGGCGGCCGTGCCGGCGCCCGAGTTGATGACCCGGACCTTGTAGTCCGTGAGGTTCATCTCGGCAAGGTTCGGGAAGGCCGGATGCAGGGCCTTGCGCAGTGCGGCGTCGAGGGCGTTGACGGGGCCGTCGCCCTCTGCCACGGTGTGGTGCCACTCACCGGCCACCTTGAGTTTGACCGTCGCCTCGGTGACGGCTTCGCGGTGCTCATCCTTCTTGATAACGACGTTGTAGTGGTCGAGTTTAAAGAACGGTTCGGCGAGGCCGGCCAGCCGCCGTACGAGCAGGGCAAAGGAGGCCTCGGCCGACTCGAACTGGTACCCGGTGTTCTCGAGGCGCTGGACCTCGTCGAGGACCTTCTTCTGAAGTTCGGCGTCCTCTTCGAACCGCGTGCCGGCGACCTTTGCGAGGATCGTGCCGCGGCCCGAAAGTTCGCTCACCAGGATCCGCCGCGTGTTCCCCACCAGCGCCGGGTCCACGTGCTCGTAGGAGCCCCGCTGCCGCGCGACGGCCGCCACGTGCATCCCGCCCTTGTGCGAGAAGGCGCTCGGTCCGACGTACGGCTGTCCGGGCACCATCAGCATGTTCGCCAAGTCGTAGACGAAGCGCGAGGCGTCGGTCAGTTTCGCCAGGCCCGTGGGGCCGAGGCACTCGGCGCCCATCTTCAGTTCCAGGTCGGGCAACACCGCACACAGGTCCGCGTTGCCGCAACGTTCGCCCAGACCGTTGATGGTGCCCTGGACCTGGGTGCAGCCTGCGCGCACGGCGGCGAGCGTGTTGGCCACCGCCAGCCCGGCGTCGTTGTGACAGTGGATGGCGAGCGACCCGCCGACCTCGCGGACGACCGCCGCCACGGTCGCCTCGATCTCCTCCGGCAGGCACCCGCCGTTCGTATCGCACAGGACGAGCCAGTCGGCCCCCGCTTCCAGTGCCGCACGCAGCACGCGCATGGCGTACTCGCCGTCGGCCTTGTGTCCGTCGAAGAAATGCTCGGCGTCGAAGAAGACGGTGCGGCCGGTGGCTTTGAGAAACGCGACCGAATCGCGGACCATCGCCAGATTCTCCGCGAGGTTGGTCCGCAGGACCTTCGTCACGTGGAAATCCCACGCCTTGCCGACAACGGCCACCGCCTCGGTCTTGGCCGCAAGGAGGCCCTGGAGTGTGGCGTCTTCGCCTGGCTCGACGCCGACGCGCCGCGTCATGCCGAAGGCAACCGGCACGGCACGGGCGAGCGGCTCACTTGCCAGGGCGTCGAAGACCGCCTCGTCCTTGGGGTTCGAGACAGGGTACCCCGCCTCGATATAATCGACGCCGAGATCGTCGAGACGGCGGGCGATGTCGATCTTGTCGTGGAGGCTGAAACTGACGCCCTCGCCCTGTGTGCCGTCGCGCAGCGTCGTGTCGTAAACGGTTATGTTTTTCATGGCTTGCGCCTCGTCTGTTCTGTGCGTCCTCGGGCCGAGGACGGCAGATTGCCGTAGCCGACCCGCCTGACGCCACAAAAAAACCCGGAGCCGTCGGCCCCGGGTCCGTCACTGGCTTGGCCACGCCTAGACCCGAGGCCCTCCTACCGCTGCGACGACCACGACAATACCGGCGCGTGCGGCACCCGGAGCCCCGGCGAGGCGTGTTTCGCTGCCTCGATGTCCGTGTGCCGACACGCAACGTCCTCCTAGCGGCAGGTCGCCCGGCCGCACTGGTTGACCGGACGCAGATGACACGTCAAAGTATACCATCGGCTCGAAGCAGGTCAAACGTTTATTGGAATCCCCCCGCCGGGGGGCGGTCCGTCAGCGGTTCTTGGCGTACTTGACGCTGCAACCGTACGGCTTTGTCTCGGGCTGCGAGACGGGCTTGCCTGTCAGGATCTCTTCCAGCGCCTGGGCGACGTAGTTGAGGGGCTCTTCCTTCTTGCCCCCGGGGTCGTCGTCGATGGCGCCCTGGTAGGCGAGCGCGCCGTCGGGCGCCTTGATGAACATGTGCGGCGTGGTTTTGGCGCCGTAGATTCTGCCGACCTTCCCCTCATGGTCATCGAGGATCGGATACGGCACTTTGTACTTCTCGGCCGCCTGCTTGTTGCGTTCGACGGTCCAATAATGGGTGCTGTTGATGGCGAGCCAGACGACTTTCTGCTTCTTTCCGCGTTTCCTTCTGCTCGGCGGTTGCGGCTGTGTCTGAGCGGGTTTCGCGCCCGGGACACCGTACTTGTACTTTTTGTAGAGTTCCTTGGAGGTGCCCTGCTCCTGGTGCCGCCGCGAGAATGGGCAGTCGAAGTTCACCCACTCGAGCACGACGACCTGGCCGCGGAACTGTGACATCATCACCTTGTTGCCGTCCTGGTCCATGAGTGTGAAGGCGAACGCCTTCTTGACCTTCTCCTTCTCGGTCGGGTTCTCCGCCGCCGGCGACCATCCGGCAGCGACCGCCGCGACGGCAACAGCCGCAACGAGAACGATCAGCAGGGATTTCCGCATGGCTCGCCTCCTTATCCGACGCCGAGGAACGATGCCCCTCCATTATACGGAACCCGGCCGGTCAGCGGGGGTTCCGTTTTCGCCGGCAGAGGGTGCGCAGGCGGCGGCAAAGAATGGCTGCCCCCCAGGGATTCGAACCCCGACTAAGCGGTCCAGAGCCGCGCGTGCTACCATTACACCAGGGGGCAGCCCAAATGGGAAAGGGCGGCAGACCCGCCCTTGGCCTCCGGACCGACATCCCGTAGTATACGCACACACGCCGCGGAATCAAGGCATTCGTGAGGGCGCCATTGCCAGAACGGCTCGTCCCGGTACAATACGTGAGAACCGCCCCCTACGGTCGAAACCGGCCAGGGCGCAACCTGCCCTGAACACGTCCACAGGAGGCAAGCCGGGAAAGGCAGGTGACGGGAATGGACGAAGCAGTCAATCGCCGTGATTTTCTCAAAGGAACCCTCGCGGCTACGGGGGTGGGCGCCATGGCGCTGAGTCTGGAAGAGCAGGCGCTGTTGGCCGGGCCTGCCTCGAAGCCGTCCGGGCCGGCGTCGCAGAAGTCGGCCGACCTGCTTGCCACGGGCAAGATCGGGAAGCGCAAGGTCACGCGGTTGATCTGCGGCGGGAACCTCGTCAGCGGTTTCGCCCACAGCAGAGACCTTATCTACGTCTCGTCCATGCTCAAGCACTACTTCACCGATGAGAAGATCTGGGAGACGCTTCGCCTGTGCGAGGAGTTCGGCATCAACACCGCCCTGCTCCGGACCGACGACCACGTGATGCAGATTCTGGACACCTACTGGAACAAGCGAGGCGGCAAGATCCAGTGGTTGGCCCAGGTGTATCCGAAGGAAGGCGACACCCGCACCAACATCAGGAAGGCCGTCGACGCCGGGGCAATGGCCTGTTACATCCAGGGGAACATCGGCGACCGCTGGGTGAAGGATGGCCGCGTGGACCTCATCGAAAAGGCGCTCGGAACCATCAAGGACGCCGGCGTGCCGGCCGGTGTGGGCGGCCATTCGCTCAGCGTGCCGATGGCGATCGAAGCGGCGGGGCTGGAGCCCGATTTCTACATGAAGACGCTCCATCGGTCGGACTACTGGTCGTATAGCAAAGAAGGCAAGCACGACAACAGTTGGTGCGAAGCGCCGCAGGAAACCATCACGTTTATGAAGGAGGTGAAGCGGTCGTGGATCGCCTTCAAGGTTCTGGCCGCCGGCGCGATTCACCCGCGAGTTGGTTTCCGGTACGTTTTTGAGAACGGCGCCGATTTCGCCTGCGTCGGGATGTTCGATTTCCAGGTCCAGGAAGACGCCGCCATCGCAAGAAAGATCCTGACCGGCACCCTCAAACGCGACCGCCCGTGGCAAGCATAGAAAAAGTAGAAAAAGGGGACATTCTACTTTTCCCCTGATCCTCGGCATGGTAGGGCGGTAGGGTGTCGGCGTGTCTTCCATGGCGGGCCGAAAAAGCAGAATGTTCCCTTTCGCCCCGCGCTACCGGTTCGGTTTGACGATTGGCTTTCGGGCCTTTGCCGGCGCCACCTCGCCGCCGATCCAACGGCCTGCCAGCAGCGACGCCAGCCAGGTTGGCCGCTCAGCCTTCTCGACCTTCTCGAACGTGGCGGTCTCGGGAGATTATTCTCTGTGTCTCCCGCGCCGCCCAGTTCGGTGACTTCCTGCTGAAGCGCCCCGATGCGGTGTGGCCCGCCGAGACGGAGAAATAGCGGCTCCCGATTGCCTGCCCACCCATACCCCGGGGCCCGCGGCGGGATCACCCCGCGCGACATCTCGAACTCGCCAGGCCGGGGGTGTGCTTGGATCTTCAGTCTCTCGGAGCAGCCAGAGCCCGGGCAATCGGGCTGGTTCTCATCAGTCGCTTTTTCCGGCATTCACCTTTGCGGCTGGGCCGACCTTCGTCGGTGTGGGGGAAAGGTCCTTGCCTTTCTTGCCTCCGTGTTGTCGCATCAACTTGTTGATCCGGTCGTCCACGGCGTTATCCAGCGGCGTCCATCCGTTGGTGGTTCTGGCGTTAACGTCCGCGCCCTTCTCCAGCAGGAACCGAGCCACGTCGTAGGCATCATTTCCCTGCACGTCGGACCCGCGGCCCACCTCGTGAAGGACCGTGAATCCATTTGACGCCCGGGCGCGTACGTCCGCGCCGTGGGCCACGAGGACCTTGACCGCCGCCAGGCAACCGTTCTCCGCCGCCTTGAAGAGCGGCGTCCAGCCGCTGGTGTCCCGGCAGTCGACCTTGGCCCCATGCGCCAGGAGCAGTTCGATCATCTCCAGATGGTTTGCGGCGGCCGCCACGTGAAGTGGCAGTTCGCCGCCTCCCGCCCCAGACGGAACGTCAACCTTGGCGCCCCGCTGGAGCAGCAGGACAGCCAGGTCCCTGTAATCCTTCTCGACCGCAACATACAGGGCGGAATACTGCCCCCCCGAGGCTCTGTTCGGATCGGCCCCCGCGTTCAGCAGCATCTCGGCGGCTTGGACCTGGTTATTGATTGCCGCATAGTCCAAGGGCGTCAGCGTGGTGCTCAGGCCGTACTGTGACTCGGCTGTCGCCATTTCCCGGGCCGATTCCTTGTCCCCTTCAAGACAGGTGCGCAGGAAGGCTGTGTCTCCAATGCCTGCAGCGCAGAACACGTTCAACTTGGCGCCGTGCCGGACTAGGGCTTTCGCCGCATCCAGGCGCCCGTTGAGCAGTGCCATGTGCAGCGCATGGCTGTAGGTCTCGCTCTTATCGTTGACGCGGGCCCCATGCGCAACCAGCAGTTCGATCACGGCCGGGCTGCCTTCCCATGCGGCGAAGTCTATCGGAAAACCAAAGACCTCGGAGCCACTGTTGGGGTCGACGCCGCGATCCAGGAGCATCTTGACGATCGGGGTAAGACCTCCGCGCACGGCATACATAAGTGGCGTGTTCCCGTGCACGTCTGCTAGGTGGATGTTGGCGCCGCGCTCGATCAGAAGTTGGGCCAACGCGACGTGCCCATGACCAATCGCCGTTGCCAGCGGAGTCTGGTGGTCCTTGTTGAGCGCGTTGATCTCGGCCCCGTGCTCGAGCAGGAGTTCCGCCACACGGAACCACCCATACGTGGCCGCCTCGTGAAGCCGTGTCACCTGAAACACATCTTCAGGAGGCGATTGGACGGAGCCTCCTTCCGCCAGGAATTTCCGGGTCTTCTCCAGATGGAATGATTCCCCCGTGGCGAGGGGCGGTGCGGCGAAGGTCTTCGCAACACGCGGAGGTGCGGCCGGGGGCTGCGCCGGCACATGGTTCGCACAGCCCTCCAAGGACTCTGCTAGGGTCAAAGCAAGGCAGAGCGCCAAGCCCCGAGGGAATCCCATTAAGGGAATCAGATTGCATCTCATGTCGGGCTCCTCGGCGTGGGTCCCTTGTCTGCCATTCTACCGCGCCATCAACCGCTGACAAGCCTGCTCCCCGGCACGTCAGCCAGGAGGAACTTGAAACTGGTACGTCTCGGCCCCCCGCGCGCGACATCTCGAACTCCCCGGCGGTAGGTAGTGAAGGGAAAGACGCCGCGCGGCGGCGTCACGCATGCACCCCGCCAGACAACTCGCCGGGCCGGGCGGCGTAGGTGATCGGCGCTTCGGGCGCGCCGGAGTCCTCCGCCGTGAAGGTGAGCGGCTCGGTCAGCCGGTACGTCCCCGAGCAGAAGTAAACCACGACCCCCTCTTTGCCGCGCCGCGGGCTTTGACGCACCGCCTCCCGGGCGCGCTCGATCGTGGCTAGCGGCTGTCGGCGTGTCTGCTGCCAGGAGCCGAAAAAGTAGAATGTCCCCCTTCCCTTGGTAGCCAAGGCGTCGCACGACAGGACGGCGACCTGAAGCATGATCAAGAACACCGCACCACGTCCGCCGACAAACTTATCCGACGTGCGTGTCGATTGGCTCATTCTACCTGCTCCGAGATGCCGGCTTCTTCACGACCACGCACCGTTTCGCGGCATCTATGTGGGGGCCTCGGCCTGCCCTAAGCCTGCCGAAGGGAAGGTCGCCGCGCGGCACGGCGGGGCTTGAAACAACTGCTCAGCGTGCAGGCGAGAGCGTGACGGACCGCAGGTTCATGACGGCGCCGCGCGGTATCTTCGTCGGCTTGACCGAGAGCGTGTAGGTCCCCGCCTTCTCGACCTTGATTTGCCCCAGCGTCACGTGAACGTAATCGCTCCACCCGCCGGTCTTGGCGACCGTGCCCTCGAGCGTGTCCTCGCCGATCGTCACGACGTACTGTGTGCCGGACCGGTCGTTGCGGCAGGCGTAGACGAGTTCGACGATGTACGTGCCGGGCTTGGCGATTGCGACCGGCCAACTGACCCACTCATCGAGTTGCTGCCAGTTAGAGATATAGTCGCGCGACTTGCGAACCCCCTTGCCGTGCAGCCGGGCCGTGGCGGCGCCCAGTTGCAGCCGGGCGGGAATCGTGACCTTGGCCTGGTCGTAGCCGCGCATCACGGTGATGCTGATGTCGCCCGGCCCGGCCTTGCGCTCGGCGGCTTTCAGGGCGGCCAGGTCGGTTGTCTTTTGCCCGGCACAGGCGATGATGACGTCGGCCTTCTTGAACCCCGAGGTGGCGGCCGTTGAGCCGGCGGGAACCGTCTCGATGAACACGCCGTAGTCCTGCCCGCCGGTGGCGTCCACCAGGTCGTTGTCGCCGGCGATATTCCGCACGGTCATGCCGCGCCACCGGTTGGGTTTGACGATTGGCTTTCGGGCCTTTGCCGGCGCCACCTCGCCGCCGATCCAACGGCCTGCCAGCAGCGACGCCAGCCAGGTGGGCCGCTCAGCCTTCTCGACCTTCTCGAACGTGGCGGTCTCGGGGAATCCGACCGGCAGGCCGTCCTTGAACGTCTGCGCCTTGACGGTGGCGGCGGCAGTCAGCGTCAGCGGTCCTGCGTATGGCTTCGACCTTGGCGTCGGGTCGCTGCCGTCGAGCGTGTATCGGACCTCGCCTCCGCGCGCGTCGGGCCGGACCGTGACCGTGATCGACGTCTCGAACTGTCCGCCGAACGGAACGATGCGCGTCATCTGGTGACCGAACTGGTCCATCGGGAAGTTCTTGAAGCCGAGTTTCAGCGCCGGCGATTCGGCCTTGACTCGGTAGTCGCCGCCCGCCGGGTCGATGAACATCGGGTCGGCGAAGACCGAGCCCTCGCCGTAGCCGCGGGCCTGCCACGCCTCCCAGGTCATTCCGGCGAGGCTGAACTGCCTGGTGTTGAGGTTCCACCAGAGGTTGTGGTCGTGCCGCTTGCCCCAGGGGTGGGGGCACATCCTGCCTGCCGGCCGCAGGAGGTTGGTCTGCGGCTCGTCCCCCCCGACGGGACTGCCGGTGATGACGGTAATGTTGCGGAAGAACTCGTCGTCGGAGCCTCTCGGCCAGCAGTGCCAGCCCAGCGGCACGCCGCTGACGTGGATGTTGTTGGTGACTTTGCGGAAGTAGCCGTCGCGCAGTTTGAGCGTCGAGCCGAGACTAAGGTTGTTGTAAATGTGAAAGTTACTGGACCCGTCGTCCAGGTCGATGGTCCAGTTGCCGGCGGAGACGCTCTTTCGGTAGTTGGCGATGCGGTTGTTGCGGATGTGGACGGTCTTGATCGCGTCGAGCAGAACCAGGTCCTTCTTCAGGCCGTTCCAGAAGCGTTCCCGCCCCCAACTGTTGAACGGTCCGTGCTCGCCGGTGTCCTGGACGGTGTCCCAGATGTCGCAGTGCTCCAGGACGTGCCCGCCCCAGGTGCCGTCGTTGAAAGTGATGCCGGCGCGCGGGATGTTGTAGACCGTGCAGTGGCTGATGGTGATGCCCATGCTCATCGACACGAGCACGCCGGAGGTCTGCTTGCCGTACACGCCCACGTTGCGCGTGATGCTGTTGCGGATGGAGCAGTCGGCGGGGTAGTCGGGCGATGCGGGGCCCGGTGTCAGGTCGTCGATCTGGCCGACGCCTTTGGTCCAGGTCTGATAGTTGCGGACGGCCTTGGGCCGGCCGACGAAGCAGACGGCCGAGTCGCCGAGGTTCTCGATGAGGCAGCCGGCGACGTGGATGCGGCGGTTGTAGCCGTCGAGGAAGATGCCGTTGCCGCCCACCTGCTCGATGTGGCAATCGTGGAGGCGGCAGTCCTCGGCGCCGCTGAAGGTGATGCTGCCGCCGCGATGGATCGCCCAGTCGCCGCGGGCCAGGTCTTCGTAGGTGTCTATGAACGTCGTCTGGGTCTGCGCCAGGTGCAGGCCCTTGAGGTTGATGTGGTGAACGGGCGCGTCGGGCGTTCCGCGAAACGCGATCAACCGCCTGGCGAGCGCAGCCTCGACGCGGTCGCGGCTCAGGTCCACGCCCTTCGGCGGGCAGAAGTACAACGTGCTGCTGCTCGTGTCGAGGAACCATTCGTGCGGGGCGTCGAGTTCCTCGAAGAGGTTCTCGACATAGTAAGGCGAACTGTGGCCGCGGCCCTTGCCCGGGCCGCTGCGGCGCTGGCACTGCCATCCGCCCTCGGCCAGCGCGATGCGGCGCCGGGCCCAGTCGATCTTGCCGATCCGGTACTGCATGTTGCCCCAGTTGTTGCGGTGGAACGCGTGGACGATGCCGGTCGTCGGATCCGACCACTTCCCTTTCCTGTCATCCAGGTCGCCCGGCTTCCAGATCATGTGGTCCAGGCCGCCGCTCTCGACCTGCAGATATCCCTTGCCGGTGCGCAGCGGCTCGTCGAAATCCCAGTCCGGGCAGCGGGCCCGCACCATGCGCCGGTCGTTGCAGAACAACTGGTTGAACCGGGCACCTTCGAGCGGCGTGCCTTTTAGCGAGCACATGTAGATGCCATTGCGGCAAGGCTTCCAGGGGGCCTCGACGGGCAGGCTGCCCTTGATCGTCACTTGCTCGCCGGGCCTGGCGGCGTAGGTGACCGGCGCTTCGGCGGCGCCGGAGTCCTCCGCCGTGAAGGTAAGCGGCTCGGTCAGGCGGTACGTTCCCGAGCGCAAGTAAACCACGACCGGCTCGTTGCCGCGCCGCGGGCTTTGACGCACCGCCTCCCGGGCGCGCTCGATCGTGGCCAGCGGCCTGGCGACGGTGCCATCGTTGGCGTCGTCGCCCTGCGGCGAGACGTGGATCTCGGCTCCGTGCGCGCCTGCGGCAAGCAGCAGCGCAGCCATTGCCCACCCTCGGCAGCCATGATGAAACGCGATTGCCATAATGCACCCGTGTCTTGGATCGTGCCGATGCCTGCTGCGCGCCGCCGTGCTTCAGGCCAGGACGATCTCGTGCTTGCCCGCGTCGAAACGAGCGATCTTGCCCTGCTTCGCGCCGAGCGCTGCCATCTGGAGCACCGTCTGGACGCGCAGCGCCAGGTCCATGGGGCTCCAAGTCTGCTTCTTTCGGGCGCGGCAGCAGTCGAGGAGGTTCTTCCAGTGGTTAAGCGTGTTCTCGCCGCGCTCGATGGGGATGCGCCGCGGCTTCTTCGCGCCCTTGACGTGCACGGGCGTGAAGAGGATCTCCTTGTTCTTGTCGATGGTAAGCGTGCCGTCCCACCCGCGGATGGCAGGCTGCCGCGCGCCGGCGCCGCGCCGGTCCGTCAGGTTGTGATCGTTGGCCTGGGTACCGATGAGCGAGATGGTGACCTTCTCGGGGTACTGGGCGAGCAGGTTGAAGGTGTCGGGCACCTCGCGCAACTCGTACGTGTAGCGGTGGATGCCGCCCGTGGCGACCACGACTTCGGGGAAGCCGACGCCCAGGATGTCCACCACCTGCGTCAGGCAGTGGGGGTAGAGGTCGGTCACGGGTCCGCCGGCGTAATCCTCGAACAGCCGCCAGCGGAAGAAGCGGTCCACGTTGAAGGGGCGCTTCGGCGCGTCGCCGAGGAAGGCTTCCCAGTTGAGGTCCTTGCCGGGCTTGGCCTTCGGGTCGTCGACGCGCATTCCGCGTTCGCCCC
Organism: uncultured Anaerolineales bacterium; assembly: GCA_964539385.1. Taxonomy (GTDB): domain Bacteria; phylum Planctomycetota; class Phycisphaerae; order FEN-1346; family FEN-1346; genus JAUVZF01. The sequence continues at coordinate 30,260 of CAZIJC010000014.1, forward strand.
AGTCTCCGATGCGAAAGAACCCCGTCTCGCCGAAGAGCGGCCGGCCGATGAGCCCCTCCTCCTGTACCAGTTTCTTCATCTGGTGCCACACCGAGTCGCTCATGGCCTGCGTGCCGAGTTGGAAGACGCGGTCGCTCCCCGCGACCGTCTCGGCGAGTTTCTTCGTGAGGTCGAACTGGCGCCAGTGGGTGACCGGCTTCTCGCAGTAGACGTCCTTGCCGGCCTTGATGGCGTCGATGGCCTGGTAGCCGTGATGGTGGTCGGGCGTGGCGATGCACACCACGTCCACGTTCGGGTCGGCCAGCAGCGCCCGATGGTCGTCGTAGCCCTTGGCGATGCCGAAGGCTTTTTTTCGCTGCTCCAGGTGCGGCCGGTAGATATCGCACACGGCAACCAGGTCAACGGGGTACTTCTCGCGGTCGCACAACTGGCGGACGATTCTCATGTGGGAGCCTGCGCGTCCGCCGGCGCCGATGAATCCGACGCCCAGCCGCTCGGCCGCCCCACGGCCGACGCGGCTGACGCTGAAAGCGGCTGCGGCTGCGGCGCCCTGGATGAACCGGCGACGCGTCGCGCGGAATGAACGCTTGTCGCTCGACATGGCCTGAACTCCTTTCTGCTCGAACCGATTCGTGGCGGCTACGGCTTCGGTGCCATAGCAACCCACCGGCGGTAGGTCTTCTCGATCTCCTCGGCGCTCGTCTTGCCGTCCCAGAGGGCCACGCCGTAGGTCAGGCTGAGGGTCTGGCTGGCCCGGAGGGTCATCGGCTGGCGGTGGAGGTTCAACGTGGCCGACAGGTACGCGAAGGGGGCGGTCATGGTGAACCACGTCGCCGGGTGCCGCGGGTTAGCGGGATGGTCGAACATGGCCACCGTGACCGGCTTGCCGTCGATCGCCGCATGGTAGGCGCACCAGTCGGCGCGGACCAGTTTCTCGGTGCCGCGCACGGTCTCGCCACCCTTGCCGCTGGGGTTGACGAACGTGCCCTTGTCCATGGCCCGCACCGGCCGCAGACCCAGGCCGAAGTAATGTCGCGAGGGGGCAAGTGTCACCGCGTCCTTACCTTCGGCGGGGCGAAGGCGGCTCGACCACGTCAGCAGCGTCGCCTGGACGTCCTTCGGGTCATCGAGGGCGATCCGGCGGCGTTCTTCAAGGACCGGCTTGCGGTCGGAGCCGGTCCAGTCGAGTACGTGTTCGATGGTTGCTCGCCGGCGGTCGCCGTCTTCGGTCACGCTCACGGCGGCATCGGAGCGGGGAACCTGCGTGCCCGGGTTCTGCTTCGCGCCCTCGATCCAGAAGTCCACGCCGTCGGCGCCGAGGGCGTACATCAGCGCGTGATGGTGAACGTGGTCGTGCGGCGAATCGAGCAGCACCTGGAGGCCGCCCGGCGTGTAGAGTTCCTTCACGTACACCTTCAGCGGCCCCGGCGTGCGGCGATAGACCAGTAGCGTCCGGTCGCCGACCTTGATGGAGATGGTGTCCTTGTCCTCGGCGCACCGCATCTCCTGGGCCGGAGCGACCGCCGACGTGGCCAACACGGCCACCGCGATCGCGCCAAGCGTTAGGGCACTGGGCTTGCTCTGCATGACGGTTCCTTCCTTTGCCGTTCACCACACGGGCCCGCGCGGGTGCGTGATTCTGCTCTCGGTCCGCGCCGCCGCGCCGCACTCAGATTCGCCGCCGCCACCTTCGCCGGGCGGCCCGCATGAGTATACCACCGAGAGCAGCGCCGGCAAGCCTACGTTGCAGGGGCAAAAAGGTTCCAGGAACCTTTTCTGCGTAGCACCCTCCGGGCCCTTCAGGGAAAAGGTTCCTGGATCCTTTTTGCCCTGCGTTAGCGTTTTGGATGTCGGCGTCCAAGCGGTTTGCGCGGCCCGTACGGGCCGCGCAAAGTGGCGGCTGACTGTGCCGGCCAATTGTACCACCAAAACGTTAATGCGGCGCTCCGGACGGTTCTTGTTGAAAAAACCGTCCCATGCCCGTACAACGTGGCCGGACTGGACCGGGAGATAGGCGCTTGCCGGACGCACCGCAACGCTGGCACGTCCTCGACGCGAGCGCGGCCGCCGACGCGCTTCAGACGGACCTTCCGAAGGGCCTGAGCGCCGCCGAAGCCGCAGCACGCCGCCGCCAGCACGGTCCCAACGCCCTGCCCGAGGCGAAGAAGAAAACCCTTCTGGCAATGTTTCTCGGCCAGTTCAAGGATTTCCTGGTCCTCATCCTTGTGGCTGCCGCCGCCGTGTCCCTGGCGCTCGGCCAGTGGACCGACGCCAGCGCCATTATCGCCATCCTCATTCTCAACGCCGTGCTCGGGGCCGTTCAGGAGAAACGGGCCGGCCGCGCGCTCGAGGCCCTCAAGAAACTCTCCGTCCCTGAGTGCGAGGTCATCCGCGACGGCGCCACCGTCAACATCAGCAGCGAGACGGTCGTGCCGGGCGACCTCGTGGTCCTGCGCGAAGGCGCCTTCGTCCCTGCCGACCTGCGGCTTGCCCAGGCCCACAACCTCCGCGTGGACGAGGCCAGCCTGACCGGCGAATCCGAGCCCGTCGAGAAGAGCGCCGACCCGTTGGACGACCACGCATCCCTGGCCGACCGCGCGTGTATGGCCTACGCCGGCACCGTCGTGACCTACGGCCGCGGGCAGGGTCTCGTGGTCGCCACCGGCATGGAGCGCGAGATCGGCCGCATCGCCAAACTCCTGCAGCACACGCCCGAAACGACCACGCCCCTCCAGAAACGGCTGGCCGGGTTCGGCAAACTCCTGGGCGCGGCAACGCTGGCGATCTGCGGCCTGACGTTCCTGCTGGGGCTGGCGCGCGGCGAGCCGCTGTGGGAGATGTTCATGACGGCCGTCAGCCTGGCGGTGGCGGCCATCCCCGAGGGCCTGCCCGCCATCGTCACGGTGGTCCTGGCGCTGGGCGTCTATCGCATGAGCCGCCACCACGCCATCGTCCGCAAACTGCCGGCCGTCGAAACCCTCGGCTGCGCCACCACCATCTGCACCGACAAGACGGGCACACTGACCGAGAACCGCATGACCGTCACGACGGTGTGGACGCCCGGCGGCGCCGAAGCGCCGGCCGGCGCCCAGCCATCGCCCGCCCGGGCCGACGTCGTCCGGATTGCGGCCCTCTGCAACGACGCCCACATCGAAACGGCCGACGGCGAACGCCGGCGGTTCGGCGACCCCACGGAGCTTGCCCTCCTCGACTTTGCCGAAGCCGAGGGCATCGACGTGGCCGACCTCCGCGAGCGGCACCAGCGGCTGGGCGAAGTGCCCTTCAACTCCGACCGCAAACGCATGAGCACCCTCCACGACATCGACGGCGCACGTCGCCTGCTCGTCAAAGGCGCGCCGGGCGCCGTGCTGGAGCGTTGCACGCGGCAGGCATGCGGCGGCGAGACGGTCCCTTTCGGCGACGCCGAGCGGGCTGAGGTCCGCCGGGCGGTCGAGGTCATGGCCGACCGCGCGCTGCGCGTCCTGGCCTACGCCTGGAAAGACGTGGCGGACGAGGCGGAGATTACGGAGGACGACGAGGCCAACCTGGTTTTCGCCGGCCTGACGGGCATGCGCGATCCCCCACGACGCCAGGCCCGGCCGGCCCTCGAGGAGGCCGCCGCCGCCGGACTCCACACCATTATGGTCACCGGCGATAACCTCCAGACCGCCACGGCCATCGCCGAAGACCTCGGCATGATGGAACCCGGCGACTCGTGTCTGACCGGCCGCGACCTGGCCGAGATGACCGACGAGGACCTCGCCCGGCAGGTTGCGCACATCCGCGTCTTCGCCCGCGTCTGGCCCGAGCAGAAACTGAGGATCGTCCAGGCCCTCCAGGCCGAGGGCGAGGTCGTCGCCATGACCGGCGACGGCGTCAACGACGCACCCGCACTCCAGAAGGCCGACATCGGCGTCGCCATGGGCATCACGGGCACCGACGTCGCCAAGGGCGCCGCCGACGTCGTCCTGACCGACGACAACTTCGCCACCATCGTCGAGGCCATCGCCGAAGGCCGCGTCATCTTCGACAACATCCGCAAGTTCGTCACGTACCTGCTGGCGTGCAACCTCGGCGAGATCCTGGCCGTCCTGGCGCCCGTGCTGCTCGCCCTCGGCACGCCGCTTGTGCCGGTACAGATCCTCCTCATCAACCTCATCACCGACGGTCTGCCCGCCCTGGCACTGGGCGTCGATTGCGCCGAGCCCGACATCATGCAGCGCCGGCCGCGAACGGCGAGAGAGGGCATCATCAACCGCCATTACATGCTTATCATCCTCGTCAACGCCGCCTTCATCGCCACGGCGGTCGTCCTATCGTTCTGGATCGGCAGCCGCCTGGGTGCCACCGACGTGGCGCGGACGATGGCGTTCGTGACGCTCGGCTGTTCGGAACTGCTTCGGGCCTACTCCAGCCGCAGCGAACGCCTGAGTTTCTGGCAGATGAGCCCCATGACGAACCTTTACCTCGTCGGCGCCTGCCTGCTCTCGGCGGGCATCGTCCTGGCGGCCGTCCTGACGCCGCTCCGCCAGGTGTGCGGCAACGCAACGCTGACAGCCACCCAGTGGGGCATCGCCCTCGGCCTCTGCCTGATTCCGTTCGTGGCCTATGAGACGTGGAAGGTCGTGCAGCGAGCCTTGAGGGGCAAGGCGTAATGGCCTCTGCTCCGTCGCCAGGCAAGAACGGTACGGCCTTCAGCCAGTGATTTGCCGCACAGAGGAACCGACGAATAAGCCATCTCGGCGAGCGTACAGCCAGTGGGGACAGCCATACCCCTTGGGGGAAACACGATCGCCGGACCTGCCGGGATCCGACCATGGAGGAACACTTCTTCCAGTCGCGCGGCAAACGCGTGCTGTGTTACATCCTCGGCACGGTGATTATCGTCGCGCATCTGACCCTAATGCCGATTGCGGTCTGGGCCTTTCTGACAGTCGACCGCGTGCTCCGCACCTCCCCGGCTGGAATCCAGCAGTTGGCCGAGCGAGCGCAGAGAGAGGCCTGGGCGGCCGAAGCCCTCCGGGAATCGCAGGAGATGGAAAGGCAGATGGCTGCTATGCGCCGCGCCCTGCACGTGATCGTATTCTGGGGGCACGGTGGCAAGACCGTGTTCTGGCTCGCACTCGGGCTCGCGCTCATTGTCATGCCCATCCGCGCCCTGCGACGTGCTCGCCGCAGGGCGCTTTCCTGGGAGCAAACTCAGACAGGCCTGCCATGGCACAAAGGCAGCCTGGCCATGCTTGGGATCCTTGCTGCGTTCTTGAGCCTGTGGCCCCCCGTCCTGTTATGGATTTCCATGCTCGCCGAATCCCTGGACCCGGACTTGCGTCTCGAAATGCTGATCGGCTTCGTCATCTTCGAGTCGACAGGAATCGTGTTGGTGGGCCTTTTCGTTTTCCGCATCACACGCCGACTTCACTTCCGCGACTGGCGGTTGCGGCTGGAGGACGTGCCTGCTCAGCCCGGCAAGCCAGCGGCCTTTGAGATGCGCCGCGAAAGCGGCAAGCCGCTCGACGACGGGCTCAGGTTTGAACTGCTCGGGTGGAACCCAAAATGGAACATACACAAGAACCTGACGCGATCCGGCGCCCCCCTCCGCCGGATACCGGGCGACGTGCGAATCGACGCACCGGCTGCTGCTGCAACCACGATTACCGGCTCTATTCAGATCCACAATTCAAGGCTGACCACAGTCCCACCTGAAGCCGAGAAGCATCCGAGGCGGGTCTTCGCGTTTCTGCGGGTCCGCCGGGGCTGGTGGCGCAAGTGCCTCTTTGACTTGCCATTGCCTGACTTGTACCTTGCGCCAGCGCACACGCAGAAGAAATGAAGCCTGACCCGACACGCTGCCTCGCCCTCAGCGCTGGCGGCCGATAGCGGCCGCCTTTTCCTGTGGACACACCATCACCGACCGTCTAGCCTCACCCCTGTCATCCGAGGTGTCCGTGGAGCCTGCAATGACCCTCTTGCGGCGTCATCTGGCGGCGATTATCCTGTTTCCGTTGACCGTCATCTTCGTGACGCTGCCGATCCTCGTGGTGGTGGTCTTGCACGTGCCGTCGCGGCGGGTTCCGGCGACGGTTGTCCGGGCCGTGCCGGTCGCTTCAACCATCCTGTTGGCACTGCTCCTGGGGCTGTGCCTGTACCGCCGCGACGCCGGCGCGCGGGCCGAATGGTCGGCGCTGGCGCCGGTGCTGGCGGCGGCCTTCGTCCTGACGCTGTACTGGAACTGCATCGTCGGCAACCTCTTGTGGGGACCGCGAGGGCTGATCACGTCGCCGGGCACGCTGGGGCCCGCCGTCCTGGGCGGCGTCTGGACGGTCGGCGTCAGCCTGGTGTGCGGGGCGGCGGCGTGCGTCTGGATGGCGCGGGCCGCCCTGAATGACCGGCCCGGCGGCCTGGGACCCGAGGTGGCCACGGTCGCGCTGCTGACGGCCCTGTGCCCCTGGCCGCGCCTGATCGGCGTGGAGGTCGCCGAGTCGACGGGCTGGGGCTTCGGCCCGACGTTCGAGGCCACGATGGCCGACACGCATCTTCGCCTTGCCCTCGAGAGCGGCTTCGCGCTGGCGGGCGTCGTGATCCCGTGCCTGCTGGCCCTGGCGCTGCTCTGGCGCCGGGCCGACCTGGGCGGTCGGATCAGGGCCCTGGCGGTCGTGAGCGTGTGGGTCCTCGTCAACTTCTGGCTGGGCCGCCTCTATCCGTACGTGGTATGGTTGGACCGCTACAACTGGGCGCAGGCCCTCGTCTTCGGGGCGACGGCAAGCGCCGCCGCATTGGCGTACGCGCGACTCGTGGTCGTGCCGCTTTGGCGCCGCGCCCGGCGCGCAGCCCTCACGGAGGCGGCTACCGGGCCGTAACCGCGACGCAGCCTACTGGTTTGAAGGAATGTCGCCACGTCCGACAGACGGCGGCAGGGAAAGGAGACTCTCATGCACAGGATCGCTCTCACGCTGGCGCTGGCAGCACTGATCGCAGCAGGCTGGACCGCGGGCGCACACGGCCGGCAGGAGGTCCGCCGCCTGCCCGTCACCGAGTACGTCAGCAAGATGAAGGCGGGCTGGATCGGACAGATGGCCGGCGTCGGATGGGGCGCCCCGACCGAGTTCAGGTTCAAGGGCGAGATCATCCCGGAAGACAGGATGCCGAAGTGGAAGCCCGGAACGATCAACCAGTTCCGCCAGGACGACATCTACGTGGAGATGACGTTCCTCAGGACGCTGGAGGTGTACGGTCTGGACTGCACGATCCGCCAGGCGGGCATCGACTTCGCCAACTCCGGCTACCGGCTGTGGCACGCCAACAACGCCGGGCGAACCAACCTGCGGCGCGGCATCGCACCGCCCGATTCGGGCCACCCACAGTTCAACAAGCACGCCGACGACATCGATTACCAGATCGAGGCCGATTACGCCGGACTCATCGCACCCGGACTGCCCAACTTCGTCATCGGACTCGGCGAAAAATTCGGACGACTCATGAATTACGGCGACGGTCTGTACGGCGGCCAGTTCGTCGGCGGCATGTACGCCGAGGCGTTCTTCGAGAACGACATGGTCAGGATCGTCGAGGCGGGCCTGAGGTGTATCCCCACCCAAAGCCAGTACGCCGAGTGCGTCCGCGACGTCCTGAAATGGCACCAAGCCAATCCCGACGACTGGCCCAAAACCTGGAACCTCATCGAGGAAAAGTACCACAAGAACCCGGCGTACACGCACGGCCTGTGCTCGAAGCCCGGCGGCGAGGGCGCCTTCAGCATCGACGCCAAACTCAACGGCGCCTATATCATTATGGGACTGCTTTACGGCAAGGGCGACCCCGACCAGACGATCGTCATCTCGACGCGTTGCGGCCAGGACTCCGACTGCAACCCGTCCAACGCGGGCGGCATCCTCTTCACCACGATGGGGTTCGAGAAGATACCCGACCGGTTCAAGTCGGCCCTGGACCCGGAGGGCAAGTTCAGCCACACGCCGTACAACTTCCCCGCGCTCATCGAGGTCTCGAAGAAACTCGTCCGCCAGGCCGTCGAGAAGGCCGGCGGCAAGATCGAGAAAGGCGCCGGCGGCGACGAAATCTTCGTCATCCCCGTCACCGAACCCAAACCCACCAAACTGGAGCACGTCAGCAAGCCCGGCCCAATCGCCAACTCGAAGTTCACCGACGAGGAGATGGAGCAGATCAAGGTGCCTGCCCGCAGCGGCGGCAGGAGCACCGCCAAGTTTGACCTCTCGAAGGCCGTCGCCAAGTTCGCGCCCGGATGGAAGGTCCAAGATTGCGGCGCCGAGATGGACCCCGGCCTGCGCGCCGAATGGGGCGGCAGGAAAAACGTCCTCGTCACACACCCGCTCAGCCGAACCGCAGGATGCACACTCTCCAGGAAGGTCGAGGTCCCCGCCGGAAAGAAGACCGCCCTGCATCTCGTGCTCGCCAACGACCCGCGCGGCGACTTCGAGCTCATCGTCAGGGCCGACGGGGTGCAACTGCTCAAGAAGACGATCGCTGGCAAGCAGGAGGGCCCCGGCGGGTGGACCACCATCGACGTCGACCTCTCGGCAATGGCCGGCAAGACACCGAACGTCGAAATCGTGAACCAGCCAACCGCCTGGTCGTGGGAAGCCGCCTACTTCGCCGAGATCAAAGTCACGAGCGAGTGATCGTACAAACGGAGTCGCCGTGAGCCACTGGATCGCTGCGCTACTCGTCTGCCTGCTCCCGCTTGCCGCCGGCGCCGCCGAACCCACCAAGCCCCAGCGCGGGCCGCTTGACCCGCGCGGCCGGGTCCACATCCCCATCGGCATCGCCAACACGCTCGATACGCTCAAGACGTTCGTCGAGGCCGAAGGCAACTTCTCCCCCGGCTTCGCCACCTATGGCATCTACTTCTGGGTCTACGACCACGACGCGAAGAAACTTTTTGCCCCCACGATGGACGGCGTCAAGTGCGAACACGGGCTGCCCTCGGGCGGCTGGCTCATTCCATGGGCCAAATGGAGTGCTGAAGACGTCACGGTGGACACGACGGTCGGTGAGGTCCGACGCGGCGATCACTTTATCGCCATGGCCGGGGTGAGCCTGACAAACACCGGCCAGGAGGAACGCAAGGTGTCGCTGCTGGCTGCCCTGCGACCGCTTGGCCCGGCCGGCGGACCGGTCAGGAAACTCGCCGTCAGCGACAACGGCGATGCCCTGCTCGTCGATGGACATCCCGCCCTGGTGGCACGCGCCAAGCCAAGTGCCGCGGGTGTTCTGCCAACCGATACGATCGGCAACCTGGCAATGGAAGGCAAAATGCCCACGGACAACAGCGCCACGTCCGACACCGGCGATTGCTCCGGCGCCCTGCGATTCGACCTGACCATCCCTGCCGGCAAGACGGAGGAGGTCCGTTTCATCTGCCCCGTCCTTCCCGGTCGCCGCGCCGTCGGCCACCAGTGGGACGGCGTCAGCAAGTGGGCGCAACTCGACCTCGCCAAGCCGAACCCGCCGGAGGGCGGCGTGCTCCAGCCCGACCCCGGCCTCGACTACTACCGGGCCTTGAAGGCCGACACGCTCTTCCAGGAGGCCCAGGCCTACTGGAAAGACCTCGTCGGCCGCTTCACCGTCCGGGTGCCCGACAAGCGATGGTCTGAGGCCCTGGCCACCATCCTCGGCCACGCTGCCATGTGCATGAACGAAGGCGCGCCCGACGTGGCGGTCGTCAACTACAACGTCTTCAACCGCGACGGCGCCTACACGGCCAACATCTTCCAGAAGTCAGGCAACTTCGAGTTGGCGGCGGCGGCCGTCGACTACTTCCTCGAACATCCCTTCAACGGCCGCGTGCGCGTCGAAGCCGACAACCCCGGCCAGATTCTCTGGGTCATGGGCGAACACTGGCTCCTCGCGCGCGACAAGGCCTGGCTGCGCCGCGTCTACCCGGGCATGCGCAAACTGGCACGCATGATCGAGTACTACCGCACCCGCCCCGCGCCGCACTACGTCAAGGCCACGAGCCTCAAGTTCGGCGACGACCTGCCGCCCGACGCGCCCGGCGAGAAGCCGGCCCACAATCGCCAGATCCTCAAGCCCGGCTCCTGCGACGGCAACCATCCCGAATACACCGAGGCGTTCGACACCGCCGGCCTGTGGCGAGCCGCCATGATGGCCCGGGCGCGCGGTGAGGAGGACGACGCGGGCGACTTTGCCGCCCTCGCCGATGAACTCCTTGCCGTCTACGACGCCCGGTTCGGCAAGAACCCCGCCAAAGGCTACGGCGGTTACGCCGTCCTCTGGCCGTGCAGGCTGTACCCGTTCGGCCGGGGCAAGGCCCACGAGCAGTTCAAGCGCCTCGGCGAGCAGAAGCCGGGCGGGTGGCGCTACTTCCCCCTGGCCCGCGCCCACCAGGGCCTGCTTGCCGGCAACCGCGAGGCCGGCCACGCGACGATCAGCCGCCACCTCGACCACGAGCAGATGCGCGGATGGTACGCCTTCGACGAAGGCGGCAAGAGCGGCTCAGGCGGATGGCGACACGCCCGGACCACGTGGAACGCCGCCGTCGCCAGGCCGCACGGTTGGGCCGGCGCCGAACTGTGGCACCTGATCCGCGACAGCCTGCTCTTCGAGGACGGCGACCGCCTGGTCCTGTTGGCCGGCGTCCCGCCCGAGTGGTTCTCGGCCAACGAGCCGATCCGCGTCGCGAACATGCCGACCTACTTCGGCACGTGCTCGTTCGAATGGAAACCGTCGGACGGCGGCGCAGCGCTCACGCTCACCGGCAAAGCCGCGCCCGCACAGGGCTTCGTTCTGCGGCTGCCGGCGGCGCTGAAGGCAAATGCGAAGGTCAAGGGCAAGCGGCTGAAGCCGGCGCGCGGCGGCGACGTCATGCTGCCGGTCGGGAAGACACGGGCCGAGATCACCTTCGGCGCAGGCAAGTAGGCAGCCGGGGCGCGTGCCGGACCTCATCCCTTCGCTTCTTTGATGCGGGCCGACCACTTCTGGGCCTCGGCCGCCCGTCCGGCCGCCGTCAGGGCCGCCGCATACTTCATCACGACGTGCTTGTAGGTCGGGTTGATCAGGTTGTGGCGCCGGTTGAAGTCGTCAACGCCCTGGAACTTGGGCACCTTCTCGGCCACCATGTTCATGTACTTGAGCATGAGGGCGGTCTTGCCGTCTTCCTTCAGCAGTCGTATGGCCCGGTCGTAGAGGCGGACGAAACCGAAATGCTCGGTGGCGTACTTCTCGGAGGCCATGACGTAGAGTTTTGTGGCCTGTTCCTTTCGTCCGTTGGCCTCGAGATACTGGCCCTGCAGGTATCGGAGTTTAACGGCCAGATCGGGCCGCTGTGACCGGACGTACAGCCCGTGGGCGCCGCCCAGGATCTGTAGGTTGGCGGTGATCTCCCTGTCGGTCGGCTTCTCGTCCGGGCTGAAGCGGGGTTCCAGGATCATCGCCAGCACGCGGAACGTCAGGTCCGGATACGCCGCGAAGGCTTTCATCATCTTGGCGTACATGGCCTCGCCCCGCTTGGCGGGGATGACGCCCTTGGCGCAGTCGGCCGCCATCATGCGCCACGAGACACTGCAATACGGGTTCTGCCGGATGGCCCCGTCCAGCAGGCCCGTCGCCTTGGCCCGCTTCTGGTCGTCGAGCATGGCGTAGGTGCGGCAGGCGGCGATGGCGTTGAGGTATCCGGGATAAGACCGGAGCATGGCGGCCACGTCGAGTTGCACGTCGCGGTCCAGAACGTACTTGCGCGTCACCGGGTCGAACACGGTACCCGTGTAGTACCTGTCGAAGTCGAAGCGTCCCGTGAACAGGAGGTCGACCGTCTTGCCCTGTCGTCCTACCCAGGCCACCCAGGCGTGCCCGCCGCGCGCCCCGGAGCCGCAGTCGTACAGACTCGGCACGCCGAGCGACTTGCAGACGCGACTGGCGTAGTAGCCTCGATGGGCACACACGCCGCCACAGGACAGGATGTTCGCAAGCGTTCGAGGCCTATTCCCCAGTTTCCCCTCCGTCTCCTTTCCGACGGCCGAATGGTCGTACGGCACGTCGTAGTACAGGTTGGCGTACGTCATAGGCGGCCTCGCGCCGTACCGGGCCACGGCCCACCTGCGTTCGGAGATCGGCAGGTCGTTGTCGGCCACGTAGACGAGCATCGGCCAGGGCGTCGTCTTCAACGACATCTTCATCATCTTCTCGTTCTTCAGATAGTACTCGAACGACTCCACCATGGAGGGGACCTTGCGGTCCTTCTCGACGTAGCGAAGCCGGCCCTCGCGGATCGACTTCGTTCCCGCGTAGCCGTAGACGATGGCAAACGCCATGGCCAGGTGAGGATAATCCCGGAGCCTGTTGCCGAACTTCTTGCGCAGCACGGCCAGGCGGCCGAGCACGGCCAGGTCCCTGTCGTTCTCGGGGTGAAGGCCGACCAGGACGGCCTCACGGAGGTCCTGGTTCGCGAGGATCCAATCCCACAGGTCCTTCGAGATGGCCTTCGGCACGTACCGCTCGCGGACGCCGGCGGCGGCGTAATCGCGGAACAGTTTCAGCAGGCCGGCTGTCAGTTTGCCCTCGGCTGCGGCGGCCAGCAGTTCGGCCCTGAGATCTGCCGCCGCCTTCACGACGACCGGCGCCGGCGGCTGCGTCGCGCCCGCTCCGCTCTTCGGCGCCGCGCGGCCGGGAGCGAGGGCGACCGCCCCATCCAGGCTGCCGGCGAGCACCGCCGAAACGAGTATCATTCCAACGAACGTTCTAAAGAGATGGCTCATCATCGTCGGGTCCCCCTGTTCCCGGCCTATTATACGACCGTACTGGAAGAAACGCCAGCGCCATCACGCGCGCCGCTGCCGCAGGTTCTTGCCCATCACGTTAAACCCTATGGCAAAGGTTGGCCTGGGTCAACGCCCTACCAGTGGCAGCGCGTCGGACGGGGCCGCGCTGCTGCGGATCACGGCGAGGAGTCCGGCGCGATTGTCCTCCCAGGCCGCCCGTCCGGCCTGTTCGCGCGGCAGTTCGAGCGTCAGGACCGGAATCTGCCGGTCCACGCCGGCCCAGTTCCCCAGGCTGCCCCGGCAGGGGCCCAGACTCGCCACAACGGGGTACCCGTTCGCGCGCTGCATCAGCCGGGCCAAGTCCTCGGCGGGCCCGTCGAAGTTGTTGCACTTGCGGCCGCGCCGGATGGAGTGGATCGAGACGATGCGGGCGGGCTTGAGCATCTCAATCGTGCGGAGAAGTGCGCGGGTCTCGGGTTCGCTCGACGGCGCCGGACCGCCGTAGTCCCACCGGTTCGTCGACCGCTTCCGCCAGTTGGCGGCAGGCAGGTTGCGGTTCAGGTCCACCCCGTTCGCGTTCTTCCGCGTCCGGCGCGCGAGGCCGTCCGGGTTGGCGCGCGGCAAGACAGCCACCGTCACGGCGCCGCGGGCTTCCGGATGCTCCTTCAACAGCGCCACGAGGCGCTCGGCCACGTAGGCGCTGGTCGGCTCGTCGCCGTGAGTCCCGCCGAGGATCAGCGTCGGATTCGTCCCCGTGCCGAGCAGGTGGAGGATGAGCGGCTCGCCCTCGACGCTGCGGCCGACCTGAACCGTCCGGCACGGCTCCGTAACCGGCAGGGCGCACGGCACGGCCTCACCACGAGCCGGTGCCGGAGACGGCGGCTGCGACGCCGGCAGTTCATCCCCACGAAGCATGCCCGGCCGCACCCTGCATCCCGCCACGCATAGCCCCAGCGCCAGCCCGGCAACCACCATGACACGTAAGTGACACCACGCAACCCGTCCGCGGGCCTGCCTCCGCATGTCCCGACCTCCCCTGCTGGACGTCGGCCTCAGTCGGCGCGCGTACGGTACCATGCCACGGCGCGTGCGCCAACCCGCGGCGACGCATGCGTCGCCCCGACGACGGCGCGGGCCCTCCCCCCTTCGGCCGGATTGACGACGCCCCATTGTGCCGATATACTCTGGGAGCGCCCAGATAGCGAGGAGGGATAGTGCGGTTCGGAACCGGCTGCCGGAAACCTCGCGTCGTTGGCGGTCGTTCGATGCGGCTTGTCGTTGTCCGGTCGCTGGTCCCTGCCGCCTAATCCCTGTCGGTTACCATGGCCCTTGAGGTTGTCGTCGAACTCGTCAGCAGGGTGGCCCGCGCGGTCTTCGGGTCGCGCAACGAGCGCCTCATCCGCGATTACACGGAGAAGGTGGCCGGCATCAATGCGCTTGAGGCGGAGATGCAGGCCCTCTCCGACGAGGCGCTCCAGGCCAAGACGGCCGAGTTCCGCCGGCGCCACGCCGACGGCGAATCGCTCGACGACCTTCTGGTCGAGGCCTTCGCCGTCGCCCGCGAGGCTGCCAAGCGAACCGTTTGGCTCGGCGTCGAGGAAGCCCCCGAGGACCACCACCCCGAGGTCCAGCAGCGCATCCGCCAGGCCATGCGCGGCGAGGCCAGCCTCATCGACTCATCCACCGGCAACCCCATCGACCTGCACGGCCTGTACGGCATGCGGCCATACGACGTGCAACTCATCGGCGGCATGGTCCTGCACGAGGGCAAGATCGCCGAGATGGTCACCGGCGAGGGCAAAACCCTGGTGGCGTCGCTCGCGGTCTACCTGAACGCCCTCTCCGGCCGCAGCGTTCACGTCGTCAGCACCAACGACTACCTCGTCCGCGTGGGCCGCTTGTGGAACCTGCCGATCTTCCGGCGGCTCGGCCTGACGGTCGGCGCCATCCAGGCCGACATGGACAGCACCCAGCGGCAGACCGAGTACGCCTGCGACATCACCTACGGCACCAACAACGAGTTCGGCTTCGATTACCTGCGAGACAACATGAAGACCCGCCGGGCCGAGCAGGTCCAGGGCGAACTGGCCTACGCCGTCGTGGACGAGTGCGACTCGGTCCTCATCGACGAGGCACGCACGCCCCTTATCATCTCGGGACCCGCGTTCGAATCGACCGAGAAATACGCCAAGGCCGACGCGGTGGCCAGGCAACTCCGGGGGCCACGCTCCGGATATCCCGAAGACATGCTGCCCGAAAAGGGCGGGGACCCCGAAACGGATTTCGTCGTCCGCCACAAAGAGCACCAGTGCCCTCTGACCGAAAAAGGGACCCGCCGGGCCGAGGAACTCGTCGGGGCGGGTTCCTTTTACGTCGCCGGCAACATGGACTGGCCCCACCTCATCGACCAGGCCCTCCGCGCCCACCACCTGTATCGCCGCGACAAGCAGTACGTTGTCCGAAACGATGAGGTCATCATTGTGGACGACTTCACCGGCCGCCTCATGCCCGGACGCCAATGGTCCGACGGCCTGCATCAGGCCGTCGAGGCCAAGGAGCAGATACGCATCAAGGAAGAAACCCAGACCCTGGCCACGATCACCCTGCAGAACTACTTCCGCATGTACGACAAACTCGCCGGCATGACCGGCACCGCCATGACCGAGGCGGGAGAGTTCGACAAGATCTACGGCCTCGAAACCGTCGCCATCCCCACCAACCGGCCCCTCTCGCGCACCGGCCACGCCGACCTCATCTTCCGGACCGAGAAGGAGAAGTACGCCGCCATCGTCGAGGAGATCAAGGACTACTACGATTCCGGCCGCCCCGTCCTGGTCGGCACCACCAGCGTCGAGAACTCCGAACGCCTCTCCCGAATGATCGAGCGGACCTACGGCATCGCCCACCAGGTTCTCAACGCCAAGTACCACGAGAAGGAGGCCCAGATCGTCGCCGTCGCCGGACACCGACACGTCGGGCCCGACGGCAAGGAGAAGGGCAACGTTACCATCGCCACGAACATGGCGGGACGCGGAACCGACATCAAACTCGGCGAGGGCGTCGTCAACCAAACCTGCTTCGGCCCGTGGAACCTGGCGAAGCAGCAGATTCCATCCGACTTCGGGCACAAGTGCTGCGTCGGATGCACCGAGTACGATCCCAAGACCAACTGTGCCCACTGCTTCAAACCGAAGGTCGATCCGTCGTTCCCGAAGCGCGGACGGACCGAATGCCGCAAGGACCCGCCGTGCGGACTGCACGTCGTGGGCACCGAGCGGCACGAGGCCCGGCGAATCGACAACCAGTTGCGCGGCCGCACAGGACGACAGGGCGACCCGGGCTCCAGCCGCTTCTTCCTCAGCCTCGAAGACGACCTCATGCGCATCTTCGCACGCGACTGGGTCTCCGGGGCGCTCCAGAAACTCGGCATGGAAGAGGGCATGGCCCTGGAGCACAAGTGGCTGACGCGCGGCATCGAAAACGCCCAAAAGAAGGTCGAGGAACGCAATTTCAACATCCGCAAGCACCTCCTGGACTACGACGAGGTCATGGACCGCCAGCGGAACATCTTCTACGGCCGGCGGCAAAACATCCTGGAGGCCGGCGACCTCAGGAATTTCGTCTGGGATCTCCTCACAGAAGGCGTCGAAGCCGCGTGCGACTCCTACCTCTCCGAGACCTACAGCCTGGAGACCGTCGCCGAATGGGCCGCACGCGAACTCGGGGCCCAGGTGGACGCGATCGAACTCGAAGGCAAGGATGCCGACACGCTGGCCGATTTCCTCAAGAACCAGGCCGTTCAGGCGGCACGCGAAACGGTCAACCAGACGCTCGGCGAGTTCATCCCCGAGGAGTTCGGCCCCGACGACGAGGAATACGACGACGGACCGGCGCCGCAGGCCGATTACCGGGCACTCGCGCGGTGGGCCCAGGCGTTTCTGGGCGTCGAGGTCGCCGAATCGGAACTCAAGAAGGCCGCCTCCGACGAGATCGCCGAGATGCTGTGCGCGGCGGCCGCCAAACGCA
Source organism: uncultured Anaerolineales bacterium (assembly GCA_964539385.1). Taxonomy (GTDB): domain Bacteria; phylum Planctomycetota; class Phycisphaerae; order FEN-1346; family FEN-1346; genus JAUVZF01. The sequence continues at coordinate 47,038 of CAZIJC010000014.1, forward strand.
TCGAGGCGACCGACGTGGTGCCGGTTCAGGAGTTTCTGCGTCCGGAGTTCCGCCTGGGCGCCCTGGCGGATTGGGCCAACCGCAAGTTCGACCTCGGCATAACGGCGTCCGACTTGGCGGACCTCGACCGCGAGGCCGCCGCAACCTCCCTCCTTGAGCATCTCCAGCGCCTCTACGCCGACAAGGAACGCTCCTACCCCATCGAGTTTGCCGTCGAGGAGTACCTCTCGCCGCAAATCGGCCACGGAAACCAGGATTTCGAGGGTTTGGCCGAGTGGGCGGCGCGGTACTACCTGGCCAAGGTCAGGGTCAACGATATCCGCCACCGCAACCCCCTGGCCGTCCGCGACGCGTTGCTGGGCATCGCCCGCGAGTTCGAGGCGTCCGACCGATTGCGCCACACCGTGGAGGCGGGCGTCCGGGAGCACCTGCCGGCCGACGGACTCGACGAGGAGGCGAACTGGCAGCCGCTCGCACAGTGGGCCGGCGAACGATTGGCCCTGGAGATCACGCCGCGCGGGTTCCTCCAGGCCATCCGCGAGCCGTCTGCCCCCCAGGAAGCCGCCGAAGCGGACGAAGAGCCCACGCCGCTCGCGCCCGAAGAGGTCATCGCCGACTTTCTGCTCGCCCGCGCCCGCTCTGACCGACGCAGCCGCATGACCGAACTCGAACGGTACCTGCTGCTCCAGGTCCACGACACCTCGTGGAAAGACCACCTGCTGGTGATGGACCACTTGAAGTCGGGCGTGGGCCTGCGGGGGTACGCCCAGAAAGACCCGCTCATCGAGTTCAAACGCGAGGGGCTCGACAGTTTCCAGCGGATGCTCGACGGGGCACGCGAGAAGTTTACCGACCTGTTCTTCAAGGCACGCTGGGTCCGCCAGGACGCCCTCGACCGTATCTGGGCCGGACAGTCGAGCCAGCACGCCGTGGCCGAGAGCGTGTACGAGGCCCAGCGTCAGGCGGCCCTGGAGATGAGCCAGCAGTCGCAGATGGCCCGCGAAGGGGCCGTCAAGACCATCGTTCGCGAGGTGCCCAAAGTCGGTCGCAACGATCCCTGCCCGTGCGGCAGCGGCAAGAAGTACAAGAAATGCTGCGGCCGCCGGTCGTGATTCGCCTCGCCCCGCCCCATACATGCCGCTCGCTCTATAACACTTACGTCAATTTTGACGTTGCCGAAACGGGCAAATGCGCGTTTTTTTTGGCCCGGAACCCCGTTTCTGGGTCGTGAGGGGCGTTTTGGGCCTCGAATGTTAAGATAGGTAAGGCAAAACGCGCTGGTTTTTGATCGGTTTTTGCGATTTATGTGTCCGTTTTGGTCGGTTTTTGTCCGGTTTTGTTCCGTTTTTGAGGGGTTTTGAAAGGGGCAAAATTGACGTAAGTCACCATGCCACAATGGCAGCCGGCGCGCGCGGCCGCGCAGAGGCCAAAAAGTTGTTAGAGTTCTAACAAAATCCGGCCGGGGCGAGAATTTTGTTAGAGTTCTAACAATCGGGTCGAAAACGGCAACCCGCCTTCGCCAAGGCTATGGCGGGCACGCGGCAACGGCTTTGAACGCAGCCAGCCACGACACCTGGCGAGGCCGGTAGAGCCCGAACGGGTCGATGATCGTGTTGCCGAAGAACAGGTCCATTCCCGTGCCGTCGGGGTCCTGCACCCAGATCCCGTGGCGGTTGAAGACGTTCTTGTTCACGCCGTAGTCGCAGCGGCAGAAGACCACGCGGTCGTCGTATCGGTCAGCCTTTGCGACGCCGAAGCAGCGCCAGCCCGCCGAGGGCCACGAGCGCGAGCGTGGCGGGTTCGGGGATGGCTTCCAGCGTCAGACTGCCTGGGCCGTCCACATTCGCGTATCGCGGGTCGAACGAGAGGCCGCGGTCGGTGAACCAGGGGTCGGTGACCACGTCGCCGAAGGCGCCGTCGAGGCCCGCGGCCCAGGTCATGACCACGAACTCGTCGCCCACCGCCGGCACGAAGTCGTTCCACGGCAGGATCGCGAGCGTCGGGGAGCCGACCAGGAGGATCGTCTCGTCATCCGCGATCTGGTCGTGGTTGTCGTCGCCGAAGCCCGGCGCCGTGCCGCCCAGTTCCACCTGGACCTTGCCGCCGAAGCCCTGGTTGGCGCCGGAGGCGACCGCCGGGCTCTCGCCCGGTGCGAACGTGCCCAGGATGAGCGTGTTCTCGAAGGTGCCCTTGCCGGTGACGATCCAGGGGGCGTTGAAGACGATGCGCTCCTCCAGGGTCGTGCCGTCGCCGATGGCGTGGCCGTGGTTCTTGGTGTGGCCGTTGACCTGGCCCCGGCCGACCATGTTCTTGCCCTGTTCGAGCAGGAAGTGGGCGAACGTGTCGGCCGGGTCGGCCGCGCCGGCGGTCAGGATGCCGCCGCTTGCGCCGTCGCCGAGTTCGGTCAGGCTGCCCAGCACGGCCTCGTTGCGGTCGTAGAGGGTGACCGTGTGCGCCCCGGTCAGGAGCGAGCCGTCGCTGAAGAAACCGTCGTAGGCGGCACCATCGCCCAGCATCAGAGAGCCGGTCGCTTCGATGGTAGAGCCAAAGCCGGCGGCGACACGTGCCTCGACCGTGCCATGTCCCGCGACGTTGCGCCCGCTGGGAATGGTCACGCCGTTGGCGGCATCAAGCGTACCGCCTTCGATAACGGTCAGTCTCCCCAGTTCAGCGAATCCCTTGGTGAGCAGTTCCAGCGTGGCGCCGGGATGGACGGCGATGACGCCGTCGGGCATGGCAAAGCCGGCGTAACGGTCGGCCTTGCCGACGGTCAACACGCCGCCGTCGGCCGTAAGGGCCGTGTCTGTATGGGAGCACGAGAACTGTGCATCGATGGTCCCGTGCCCCGACACGCTTCCGCCCGACAGCAGGCGCACCTGTCCGCCGACGGTCATCGTGGCGTTGCCCGTCATCGTCATGTCCGTCTCGATGGTCGCGTCGCCCGAGACCGTGATGGGCCGCTGAAGAAGGGCCCTCGCGCCGGTGCCCGTCACGAGGAGGTCGTCATACGTCTGGCGGGCCTTGAGGCCAAGGCTGTGAAAACCCCCGGCCGCGACGGCCAGGAAGAAGCCCTCCGCCGGGACGGTGCACTGGCCGTTGCCGTTGTCGCCCCAGGCGGCGACCGACCCGTCGGCCTTGAGGGCCAGGCTGTGCCAGAAGCCCCCGGCGACCTGGGTGACGTCCGTGAGGCCCGCCGGGACGGTGCACTGGCCGTAGTAGTTCCAGCCCCAGGCGGCGACCGACCCGTCGGCCTTGAGGGCCAGGCTGTGGTAGTCGCTCCCGGCGACCTGGGTGACGCCCGCGAGGCCCGCCGGGACGGTGCACTCGCCGTAGTCGTTGCCGCCCCAGGCGGCGACCGACCCGTCGGCCTTGAGGGCCAGGCTGTGGGCGTAGCCCGCGGCGACCTGGCTGACGCCCGCGAGGCCCGCCGGGACGGTGCACTGGCCGAAGTAGTTCCAGCCCCAGGCGGCGACCGACCCGTCGGTCTGGAGGGCCAGGCTGTGGTGGTAGCCCGCAGCGACCTGGGTGACGCCCGCGAGGCCCGCCGGGACGGTGCACTCGCCGTAGTCGTTGCTGCCCCAGGCCGCGACCGACCCGTCGGCCTTGAGGGCCAGGCTGTGGTATTTGCCCCCGGCGACCTGGGTGACGCCCGCGAGGCCCGCCGGGACGGTGCACTGGCTCCAGTCGTTGTAGCCCCAGGCGGCGACCGACCCGTCGGCCTTGAGGGCCAGGCTGTGGAGGTAGCCCGCGGCGACCTGGGTGACGCCCGCGAGGCCCGCCGGGACGGTGCACTGGCCGTAGTAGTTCCGGCCCCAGGCGACGACGGTCCCCTCGTCGAGGGTCCCGACCTCGGCGGCGGCAGGCAACGTGGCTGCCAGGACGGCCAGGACCACCAGACTTGCGATTCGAGCAGCGGTGTTCATCATCGGCTCCCTTGCACTAGATAAACCTGATCTGCATTCGCCTGCGAAGCACCACCACCCCGCCCAGGGCCAGCAGCGCGAGCGTGGCGGGTTCGGGAACTGCTTCCAGCGTCAAGTCACCTGCACCTGCCGGGTTGTTGTAGCGCAGGTCGAACGAGAGGCCGCGGTCCGTGAACCAGGAGTCGGTGACCACGTCGCCGAAGGCGCTGTCGAGGCCTGCGGCCCAGGTCATGACCACGAACTCGTCGCCCACCGCCGGCACGAAGTCGTTCCACGGCAGGATCGCGAGCGTCGGGGAGCCGACCAGGAGGATCGTCTCGTCATCCGCGATCTGGTCGTGGTTGTCGTCGCCGAAGCCCGGCGCCGTGCCGCCCAGTTCCACCTGGACCTTGCCGCCGAAGCCCTGGTTGGCGCCGGAGGCGACCGCCGGGCTCTCGCCCGGTGCGAACGTGCCCAGGATGAGCGTGTTCTCGAAGGTGCCCTTGCCGGTGACGATCCAGGGGGCGTCGAAGACGATGCGTTCGTCCGTGCCCGTGCCGTCGCCGATGACGTCGCCGTGGTTCTTGAAGTGCCCGTTCACATACCCGCGGCCGACCATGTTCTTGCCCTGTTCGAGGAGGAAGTGGGCGAAGGGGTCGGCCGGGTCGGCCGCGCCGGCGGTCAGCGTCCCGCCGTCGGACCCGTCGCCCAATTGCGTCAGCGACCCCAGGACGGCCATGCTGCGGTCGTAGAGGGTGACCGTGTGGGGCCCGGTCAGGAGCGAGCCGTCGCTGAAGAAACCGTCATAAGCGTCCGAGTCGCCCATCGTCAGAGCGCCGGTCGCTTCGATCGTTGAACCAAAGCCGGCAGCGACCTTGGCGTTGACGGCCCCCGAGCCGGACAGGTTCCTGCCCGTGTCCAGCGCAACACCGTTCTCCGCGGACAGCGTTCCGCCATCCAGCGTGGTCAGTGTCCCCAATTGAGCGAATCCCCTGGCGAGCAGTTCCAGCGTGGCGCCGGGATGGACGGCGATGGCGCCGTGGGGCATGGCAAAGCCGGCGTAACGGTCGGCCTTGCCGACGGTCAACACGCCGCCGTCGGCCGTAAGGGCCGCGTCTGCGGCACACGAGAATTCCGCATCGACGGTCCCGTGCCCCTCGACGGCGCCTCCCTCGCCCAGGTTGAACCCGGTCGCGGTAATCAACTCGCCGTCGAGGGTGACGCGGCCGCCCGACACGACGTGCACGTGTCCGCCGACGGTCATCGTGGGGTTGCCCGTCATCGTCATGTCCGTCTCGATGGTCGTGTCGCCCGAGACCGTGATGGGCCGCTGAAGGAGTGCCCTCGCGCCGGCGCCCGTCACGAGGAGGTCGTCATACGTCTGGCGGGCCTTGAGGCCAAGGCTGTGAAACTCCCCGGCCGCGACGGCCAGGAACCAGCCCGCCGGGACGTCGCACTGGCCGCAGTTGTTCCGGCCCCATGCGGCGACCGACCCGTCGGCCTTGACGGCCAGGCTGTGGTAGTAGCCCCCGGCGACCTGGGTCACGCCCGCGAGGCCCGCCGGGACGGTGCACTGGCCGTAGTAGTTGTAGCCCCATGCGGCGACCGACCCGTCGGCCTTGAGGGCCAGGCTGTGGTAGACGCCCCCGTCGACCTGGGTGACGCCCGCGAGGCCCGCCGGGACGGTGCACTGGCCGGAGTCGTT
>CAZIJC010000015.1:0-52512 GCA_964539385.1 uncultured Anaerolineales bacterium
GGCAGGCAACGGGAGTTCCGGTGACATAGGCCATTGGGTACGGTACCCATGTTTTCCCCTTGCATGGGGGGCGCGCGGGGGGCGTGGTGAGTGCCGCGGACGCGAGACGTCATTCGCCGGGACCGGACAAGTTCCCGGGCCGGGATACGCCGTTCGGTTGACCTCCGGCCGGCGGGCGCCTGCGCTTCCGGCATGGCTCGCGCCATTGGCGACACACACCTTATCTCCCGTTCAAAGCCGTTGCCGCTTGCCCACCGAAGCCTTGGCGAAGGCGGGTTACCCTGGTTGACACCGTTCTCTGCGTTCCGCTCCCTTGCCGCTCCCTCTCGCCCAATTTTGTTAGAACTCTAACTACTTTTTCGCCCTCCCTCGATTTTGTTAGAGTTCTAACAACTTTTCGGCCTCTGCGCGGCCGCGCGCGCCGGCTGCCATTGTGGCATGGTGACTTACGTCAATTTTGCCCCTTTCAAAACCCCTCAAAAACGGAACAAAACCGAACAAAAACGGAACAAAACGGACACCAAAACCGCAAAAACCGATCACAAAACAGCGCGTTTTGCCTTACCTATCTTAACATTCGAGGCCCAAAACCCCCCTCGCGAGCCAGAAACTACAGGCGGACAACACAGTTGGGGCTGGTGGCCAATAGATGGGACGGATTTGGTGCGCGACTTTGCGCGGGGGGGTTAGACAAATGGCGCCGGGGGTCGCGGGCGGCTCCAAAACGACGCCGAACCGCAAAACCCCCGCCCCACCTAGCGGCGCAACAACCCGCGCAATTCTGTCGCCGCATCTTTGTCGAATCGGCCACCACGCCTCGCCGTGGCCGCTTCCGCTGTGGACAAGCCCCAACGGGCCAACCTGCCCTTTAAGTCTATATTATACCGGCTTTTACTGCCTTTTTCCGGCTTTTTTCGCAAGCCCCAACTGTGTTGTCCGTCTGTAGAAACGGGGTTCAGAGGCAAAAAAAACGCGCATTTGGGTGTTTTGGCGAGGTCAGAATTGACGTAAGTCTTATAGAGCACGACGCATGTGTCGGCAATCCTGGACCATCCAAAGCCACCCGGGCGCTCAGAACTGCCGCAGGAAACGCACGTCGTTCGCAAACAGCAGACGGATGTCGTTGATGCCGTACTTGAGCATCGCCGAGCGGTCGATGCCGAAGCCGAACGCAAACCCCGTCACTTTCTCCGGATCGTAGCCAACGGCCTCGAAGACGTTCGGGTCAACCATTCCGCATCCGCCCACCTCCATCCAGCCGGTCCGTTTGCACGCCGGGCAGCCGGCCCCGCCGCACAGCAGGCATGAGAAATAGAACTCGGCGCTCGGTTCGGTGAACGGGAAGTAACTCGGCAGGAACCGCGTACGGGCCTCGCGGCCGATGAAAGCCCGCGCGAAGGTCGTCAGAACGCTTTTCAGGTCGGCGAAGGTCACGCCCTCCTCCACCCAAAGGCCCTCCAGTTGGTGAAACATGTTCGAGTGGCCGGCGTCCAGTGTATCCGGCCGATACACCCGGCCCGGCGCCACCACGCGGACGGGCGGCGGCTGATTCTCCATAATGCGAATCTGGACCGTGGAGGTCTGGCTGCGCAGCAGGACGTTGTCGCTCAGGTAGTAGTTGTCGAGCGGGTCGCGGGCCGGATGGGCGGGCGGAATGTTCAGGCCGACGAAATTGTGCCACTCGTCTTCGACCTCCGGCCCTTCGACGCAGGCGAATCCGAGGCGGCCGAAAATCTCAACCATTTCGCGGGTGGCCCGCACGATGGGGTGAATCCGGCCGAGACGCAGCCGCCGGCCCGGCATCGTCACGTCCACGCTCGTCCGCTTCGTCCGCCCGCTCTCCAGTTCGCTTTGCCGACGGGCCAGGTGCTCCGTCACGAGGGCCTTCAGGGCATTGACGGCCTCGCCGAACTCGGCCCGTTCATCGGCCGGGACCGACTTGATGGACCGCAGGAGGGCCGTAATGCGGCCGGCCTTGCGGCCGAGCCATTCGATACGCACGGCCTCGAGGGCATCGGCATCGGCGGCGGCGGCGATCAGGCTGAGTGCCTCGTCCTGAAGCGTCGTGAGTTCGGCGAGACTGGCCATCTCAGCCTCCGAGAGCCGCACGTGCCTCTTCGAGGACGGCGTCGAACGCCTTCGGATCGTTCAAGGCCAGGTCGGCCAGGGACTTCCGGTCGAGTTGGATACCGGCCTTCTTCATGCCGCCGACAAAACGGCTGTAAGAGATGTCGCGCTGGCGGCAGGCAGCGCTGATGCGGGTAATCCAGAGGCGTCGGAAGTCGCGTTTTTTGGTGCGGCGGTCGCGGTAGGCGTACTGATCGGCCTTCATGCGGGACTGCCTGGCAACGCGGTAGAGTTTTCCGCGTGCGCCGAAGTATCCCTTCGTCCGCCGCTGCAGCCGGTGCTTGTTCTGGCGGCGTGTGGCCCCTTTTCGTGTTCGAGGCATGGTTGGTCTCCTGCTTAAGCGCAGCGCCCGTGCGGTGTCAGCCGCCGAGCAGGCGCGAGTACGTCTTCACCTGGGCCGCCTTGACGGTATCTTTGGCGCGGAGGCGGCGCCGGCGTTTGCCGGTCTTTCCGCTCATCAGGTGACTGGTGCCCGCGCGGTTCCGGACGATCTTTCCGGTCCGGGTCTTGCGCATGCGTTTAGCGGTTCCTTTGTGTGTTTTTCCCTTGGACATTTTTTGCGGTTTCTCCCCATGGTTTGTCAGGACTACAGAGCGCGCCCCTGCCCTGCGGTCGGCGTAAGGCCCGACCGGCTTGGCGTCGGGATTTCGTGGCCTGATTTCCGTCAGGACGGTTTCTTCTTGTTGGGAAGGAGGATGAGGATCATCCGCCTGCCTTCCCTCGAAGGTCCCCGTTCGACCGTGGACACGTCGGCCAACTGCTCGACAAAGGCCCGCATGTTCTGCTCGGCGTAGTCCATGTGCGACAACTCGCGACCGCGGAAGAGCATGTTGACCATGACTTTGTCGCCGGCCTCCAGGAAATGGCGGGCCTGCTGAATCTTGAAATCGCGATCGTGTGCTTCGGTCTTCGGTCGGATCCGGATTCCCTTCAGCCGCACCTCGTGGCTCTTGGCCCGGCTCTTGTGGCTTTTCTTGGACTGCTCGTACTTAAACTTCCCATAGTCCATGATCTTGCAGACGGGCGGCCGCACGTGCGGCGCAACTTCCACCAGGTCCAAGCCAGCCTCGGCGGCGATCCGGAGTGCCTCGTCGCGCTCCACGATGCCGAGTTGTTCGCCATCTGCCCCAATGACTCGCAGCGGCGAGATCTTGATCTGATCGTTGATCCGCTGCCTCGCCTGTTTCAAGCGTTCCTCCTCACAAGCGGTCCCCGTTCGATGTTCCGTAAGGTCTGCGGCCTAAGCGGGACCTGGTGCCGTCGGCCTCAGCCGTTTCTCGTGGATCTCGTCGCCCGCGCGAGCGACGAACGCCTGGATCGATTCGGCGCCCCGGTCGCCGAGGGTTTTATCTCGCACGCTGACCGTTCCCGCCCCGACCTCTTTTTCGCCGACGATGAGCATATAGGGGATACGGCGGAGGGTGGCGCGGCGAATCTTGGCGCTCACCTTGTCGCTGGCGCCGTCGAGTTTGGTGCGAAGGCCCGCGCGGTCGAGCATCTCGAGCACCTTCGCTCCGTATGTATTGTATCGGTCGCTGACGGGCAGAATCGCCACCTGAACCGGCGCCAGCCAGAGCGGAAAATCGCCGCCATAGTGCTCGATAAGAATGCCGAGGAACCGCTCGATGCTTCCGAGGATCGCCCGGTGGATCATCGCGGGCCGGTGCTCGGCGTTGTCCTGCCCCACGTAGGTCAGGTCGAAGCGCTCAGGCATGGCCAGGTCCACCTGGATCGTTCCGCACTGCCACGAGCGTCCGAGGCAGTCGCGGACGTGATAATCGATCTTTGGAGCGTAGAACGCCCCTTCCCCCTCGTTGACCTTGTACTCGATATTGCGTGCCTCAAGCGCCCCCCGCAGCGCCCCGGTTGCGTGCTGCCACATCTCGTCGGTGCCGATGGAGTGCTCCGGCCGGGTCGAGAGTTCGACCCGCACGTCCTGGAATCCGAAGGTGCGGTAGATCGTGTCAACGAGGTCGATGACGCCGACGACCTCGTCCTGCACCTGCTCGGGCAGGCAAAAGATGTGGGCGTCGTCCTGGGTAAACTGTCGCACGCGCAGCAGGCCGTGCAGCACGCCGCTCTTCTCGTGACGGTGAACGAGGCCGAGTTCGGCCACGCGCATCGGCAGTTCGCGGTAGGAGTGCGGTCGGTTCAGGTACACGAGCAACCCGCCGGGGCAGTTCATCGGCTTGACGGCGTAGGCCGCCTCGTCGATCTCGGTGAAATACATGGCCTCGCGGTAGTTGTCCCAGTGGCCGCTGCGATGCCAGAGTTCCTCGCTCAAGATCGTGGGTGTGCGTATCTCCTCATAACCCGCCTGATAGTGGAGCCAGCGCCAGTAGGCCAGGATTTCGTTCAGGATCCTCATGCCGTTGTGATGCATGAAGGCAAAGCCCGGACCTTCCTCGTGGAAACTGAACAGGTCCAAATCCCTGCCGATGCGGCGGTGATCGCGTTTTTTGGCCTCTTCGACGCGCGCCAAGTGCTCCTGGAGCGTTTTCTTCGAGAAGAACGCCGTGCCGTAGATGCGCTGAAGCATCGGGCGGGTCGAGTCGCCGCGCCAGTAACTGCCCGCGACGCTCAGAAGTTTGAACGCCGTGATCTTGCCGGCGTGCGGGATGTGCGGCCCTCGGCACAGGTCCACGAAGTCGGCGCACGTGTAAAAGGATACCTTCTCGGGCGCCTCCGGCTTGGCGCCGGCGTCTGCGAGTTCTTCCCCTTGCGCCAGCATTCCAGAGCCGATAGCGTTGAGCAGTTCGACCTTATAGTCCTGCCACGGTGCCTTCATGAGAAGATTCGCTTCAGCAAAAGTCCGCTCGCATCGTTCGAACGGCGCGTTCTCGTCGATAACCTTGGCCATCTCGGCCTCGATCCGCTCCAGGTCCTCGTCGGCGATCCGTTCCGGGAGGTCAAAATCGTAGTAGAACCCGTTCTCGATGGCCGGACCGATGCCGAACTTCACGCCGTCGCCATACAGACGGCGCACAGCCGCCGCCATCACGTGAGCGGTGGAGTGGCGAAGAATCGAAAGGGCCTCGTCGCTTTTGTCGGTCAGGATCACCAGGTCGTACGGCCCGTCGGGGCCGAGGACGGTCGAGAGATCCACCAACTTGCCGTTCAGCCTGGCAGCGACGGCGGCTTTGGCCAGGCCTGAACCGATCTGACTGGCAACGTCTGCGACGCTTACCCCATCGGCCACTTCCACGGTATGTCCGTCAGGAAGATTGACCGTAGGCATAGCGTTTTGGCGCCCGTGCGCCGCTCGGCGGCTGTACCGGGCGTTCATCCTCCACATGTCTCCGGGACTCATCATCAACGCTGATGACGCCATGGAACCATAAGGGACGGCTGGTGGTCTGTCAAGACCTTTCACGACCGCCCGGGCAATTCATCCGGCCTCGACGGCCAGGATCTTCTCTGCCGCAAGTTTCGCGAACAGCGCGGCCATGGCCAGCAGAATCAGCGCGCAGCCGATGAGCAGCCCCTTGTAGAGCCGTCCCTGAAGATAGCGCCGGCCGCGGCTCACGCCGAACGAAATCATGCTGTACCAGCCGAGGTCCCCGCTGATATGACCCGCGAAAAAGACAACCAACCCCAGCCAGCCGGCCGTCTGCACACTGGTTACCATGACCGCCCCGATCGTGACCCACCACAGGTACCAGTACGGGTTCAGCAGGCTCGTGACGGCGCCCGACGGGACGGCGCCGAGACGAAGCACGCCGCCTTGGTGGGCGTCCGGATCGTCCACGCGACGGGTCTGGCAAAGCATGCCGACTGCCATCACGGCCATTGCCACGGCCCCGACGGACCCGATGAGGATGACGATCCAGGAACTTTTCAGCGCCTCTCCCAGGCCCCAATAGAGGAGCAGAACGAGCGGCAGTTCGACAAGGGCATGACCGAGCACGACCCGCGGGCCGAACCAGAAACCGTGCCGCCGGCTGCCCGCCAGGGTTACGGCAAGCACGGGCCCCGGCATCAGGGCGCCGGAAAGGGCAACCACAAAACTTGCAAAGGCCAGCGCTGCCAGTTCCGGGACCACCGGCTTCTCCTTCAGGTCGCCGAATTCTAGCCGCCACGTATCGTCAAAGGCAATGCCGAACCGGCGCAGAACACCTCGCAACGCCCGGCCGCATGCCAGCGTGCGGTTCATTTTCGGCTTTTATTCGATTATCGTTTGCCAATCCCCTTGGAAAGTCACGAGACGGTTTGTATAATGTTCGGCGGATTGGCCGATAAACTCCTACGGAAGCCAGACGCCGCAAGGGACTCTCCGATAGCCGCTGAGGCGGATTTCGTGAACCATGAGTTGAAACGCGATACGCACGCCGAGTTCTGCGACTGGGCAGCGACGTACGATGCCCACTGGCTCAACCATTTTCTATTTGAGCCGTCGCACAAGATGCTCGTCCGGGAACTGGCGGCCGTGACGCCCGGCCGCGTCCTCGACGTGGGCTGCGGGACGGGCGAACTGGCGAACCGGCTCGCCCGGCGCGGGTGGCAGGTCATCGGCCTGGACCTGTGCGAACCGATGCTTCACCGCGCCCGGTTCAAGTTGAACGGTTACGCGGGCAGTGTTCGGCTGACGGTGGCCGACAGCGAGCACGTGCCCTTTGCCGACGGGGCGTTCGATATCGTCACGTGTGCCAACTCGTTTCACCATTACCCGAATCAGGAAGCGGTGGTTCGCGAGTTGCATCGCGTGCTGAAACCGGGGGGACAGTTGTTCCTTCTGGACGGGTGGCCCGACCAGTTCATCGGGCGCATCGTGTACGACCTTATCATTACCCACGTGGAAGGGGGCCAAGTCTGGCACCGCGAGTCACACGATGTCAAGGTCATGTTTAAGGACGCCGGGTTTGACCGTGTCGGCCAGAAGCGGACTTACTCCCTCTTTCCCATCCTCCTGACGCGGGGCGCCGTCCCCCAGTAGGGGCACCGCGCCGGTCGAGAACGCCGAGATGGCTGAACCCACCAACCGGCCGCACGCGACACGTCCCTGCACCCGCCGGTCGCACCTCGCATCCCAGGTCGCAAGGGCGTTTGCCCTGGTCGGCATATGCGTCGCCATCGGGGCTGCCTTCTGCGCCGAGACCCCGGAGGCAAAACCGATCCCGAGCACTCCGTCCCCCGTGTACCCCAAAGGCCGCGAGGAGATGGAGACACTTGCGCGGAGCAACCCGGTTGGGTTCCTCCAGGTGGCTCGCGCCTGGCAGGCCGAGCGCGTTGTCGGCTACACGTGCCGGTTCCAGAAAGTCGAACGAATCGGCGGCCGCCTCCACAAGCCGGAAACGATGCGCATGAAGTTCCGCAAGACCCCCTTCAGCGTCTACCTGAAATGGGTCGCCGAACCGCGAAAAGGCCAGGAAGTCATCTACGTCGAGGGCGCCTACAAGAACAAAGCCGTCGTTCACCCGCCCGGCATCCTCGGCCTCATCTTCCGGAAGGTCTCGGTCGACCCCAACGGCAAACTCGCCACGAAACACAGCCGCAAGCCCATTACGATGGCCGGCATGGGTAACATGATTTCCCTCGTCACGCGTCAGTGCGAGCAGGCCCAGGCCAAGGGCGACCTGACGCTGACCTACGAAGGCATCCGGCACGACGGCGGCCGACCGTCCTACGTCTTCAAGCGTATCCTGCCCGAGAACCGGGGCTACCCGGGCAAGACGCTCATCATCTTCATCGACGTCGAGTACCTGGTTTGCGTCCGCACGGACGGCTACGATTGGGGCGGCGAACTCATGAGCCATTACTTCTACACGGACCTTGCGGTCAATCCGGGCGTGACGGACACGGACTTCGATCCGAACAACCGCGCGTACGCCTATCGTCTGTTCTGAGAGACCATGGCGGCGTTTGCCGACATCCAGGCCGTGCTGTTCGATCTCGGCGGCACGCTGGCGCAGTATCCGGTGCCGACCCTGCCGGTGGTCGTCGTCCGATGCGCCAAGGCGCTCGTCGCGGGGATGCTGGTCGGTTCGGAGGCCGAATCGCCTCCCGCCGCAGCCGTTCCCGGCCCCGAAGAGGCCCATGCCCGCCGTCGGGCGGCCCACGCGGACAGCCCCCTCCCCCACCGCCTCGCAACGGCGCTGCGGCGTATGGTCCGCAGCCTCAGCGGTCGCACCTTGCCGGGCATGGGCGAGATGTGTGCGCGACCGCTTGTGGCAAAGGGCTGGCTATTTGACGACTCCGTTGCGACCCTGCAGGCGCTCCGGGACCGGGGATACCGGCTGGGGCTCGTCTCGAATACGCCGTGGGGCACGCCGGATTACTTATGGGTGGGGCAATTGGAGCGGTTCGCGCTTGCGCCGCTGTTCGACGCCGCCTGTTTCTCCAGCGACGTGGGCTTCCGTAAACCCGACGCCCGCATCTTCCGCGCCGCCCTGGACCAACTGGGCGTGCCGGCCCGGCGCGCCATGTTCGTCGGCGACGACCGCACGGCAGATATCCTCGGGGCCGGGCAGATGGGCCTGCGCACAGCGCTGATCGTCCGCGACGGGCCCGACGCCGCTGACGAGGGCCCGGCGCCGGACCTTCGCATCGAGACGCTCACCGAACTGCTCGACCACCTGCCCGGACGGGCAAAAACCGTTGACACCCCCACGAGGCCTGCATAGCATAATCGCTTCTTTGCGCCCTTCAGTGGCGGACGTTGGGCGTTGCCTGGTCCGCCGGTTCCACAGCAGGAAAGGCAAGCATGGCACACGACGTAACGTTGGTCCTCGGTGATGGAACCGGGCCGTCGCTGGCGGAGGTGACACGCGACGTCATCAACGCCACCGGCGCCGAGATCAACTGGGACGTCCAGGAAGCGGGCGCGGACTGCCTCGAAACGTGCGGCACACCCCTGCCCGACGCGCTCATGGAGAGCATCCGGCGAACGGGCGTCGCCCTGAAGGCTCCCATCACGACGCCCGTCGGAAAGGGCTTCCGAAGCGTTAACGTTCACCTGCGGCAGACGTTCAACCTGTACGCGTGCTTGAGGCCCTGCAAGTGGTATCCCGGCGTCCGCAGCCGCTACGAGAACGTCGACCTGGTGATCGTTCGAGAGAACACCGAGGACCTGTACGCGGGCGTCGAGTTCGAGAAGGGCCGGGAAGCAACCCGCACGCTCCACCGGACGATCAACGAGCTCAGCGAGGACAAGAAGATCCGGACCGGCCAGAACACAACCGGCATCAGTATCAAGCCCATCAGCGTTGAGGCCACCGAGCGGATTCATCACTTCGCCTTCCGCTACGCCCGCCGGCACGGCCGCAAGAAGGTGACCACCGTCCACAAGGCCAACATCATGAAGCACTCCGACGGCCTGTGGCTGGAGGTGGCCCGCCACGTGGCCGAGGCGTACACCGACATCGAGTTCGAGGACCGCATCGTGGACAACATGTGCATGCAACTTGTGCAGAAGCCGGAACTGTACGACGTGCTGGTCCTGCCGAACCTCTACGGCGACATCCTGAGCGACCTGTGCGCCGGCCTGGTCGGCGGCCTCGGCGTCGCGCCGGGTGCGAACATCGGCGACGACGGTGCGGTCTTCGAAGCCACGCACGGCTCCGCCCCGAAATACATGGGGCAGAACAAGGTCAACCCCACGGCGCTGATCCTCTCAGGGCTCCTCATGCTCGATTACCTGGGCGAGAACGATGCCGCCCGGCGTCTCGAAGCCGCCGTGGCGGCCGTCATCAGCGAGGGCAAGTCCGTTACCTACGACATGAAGCCGCACCGCGACGACCCCACCGCCGTGGGCACCCGCGAAATGGGGCAAGCCGTCACCGAAAAGTTGGCTCAGCAATAATCCTTCGCATCGCGCATGGACGAGGGTTATGGACGCCGACCGATCAACCGCGATGCCCCAACCGCCGCCGGATCGCCAAAGCCGCTGGCTGGCCCTCGTCTCGGGCGAGACGCGAGGTGTTACGGCGTCGCTCGCACGGTTCGGCCTTTGGGTGCTCTCGCTCGTTTACCATCTCGGGCTTGCCACCGGCAACCTGCGGCGGCTTCTTCCCGGCGGGGTCCAACACCCCCCCTGCCCCGTCGTGAGCGTCGGGAATCTGACGGTCGGCGGGACCGGCAAGACGCCGATGACAGCCTACCTGGCGGACGTGGTGACGCGAATGGACGGCTCGCCGCTCATCGTCAGCCGCGGCTACGGAAGCGACGAAGGCCGGCCTAATGAGGAAGCCCGCGAACTCCAGCGCCTGTGCCCCGACGTGCCCCACGTTCAGAACGCCGATCGCGTCCGGGCCATCGAGCAGTGGATGCGACGCCGGCCGTGCGACGTTGCGATTCTCGACGACGGCTTTCAGCACCGCCGATGCGCGCGCGACTTCGATATCGTCCTGCTCGACGCCCTGCGGCCGTTCGGCTACGGCCGTCTGTTGCCGCGCGGCCTCTTGCGCGAGCCGCTGTCGGCCTTGCGGCGGGCCGATGTCATCGTCATCACCCGGACGGAATCCGTCGCCGCCGACGAGTTGGCGAAACTGAAAACGGAGGTCGGCAGTCTCGCCGCCGGCGAAACGCCTGTTCTCCTGGCGGAACATCAACCGACCGCCATCCTTCTGCCGGACGGTTCGCGACGCGATCTGGAGTGGCTCGCCGGCCGCGAAGTCGCGGCAGTTTGCGGCATCGCCAATCCGCAAGCCTTTCGCATGACCCTGGAGCGGCTGGGGGCACGCATCGCGATCGTCGAAACGTTCCGCGACCACCACGTTTACACACGCGAGGACCTGAACCGACTCGTCGGCGCGGCCGAGGCGGCGGGCGCCAAGATGCTTGTGACCACGGGCAAGGATTTTGTAAAATGGCTCCCGATGATCGAGGCCGCAGGGGTCGCGGCCCGAGTCGGGGTGGCAGCCCTTCAGATCGCCCTTTGCATAACGGAGGGCGAGGACGTGCTGCGTCGCCGAATCGCCGCGCTCCTGCCCGGATCCAAGGGCCAGGGGGAACACTGATGCGCCAACCCAAGGCGTACCAACCGATTGACCTGAAGGGGCTCGAGGTGTTCTCCATCGCCGAGCGGGAGCACAAGGTCCGCCTGGCCGATCTCGCGTCTGCGGCCGGCGCGGGCGCGTCGATGGCCGAATTCTTCGATTCCCTGCCCTCCACGCCCGTGACCGCCGGACTTCACGACCTCGCGGCGTCCATCGCCCGCGCCGTCAAGGCCGACGCACCCGTCGCGGTCGCCTTCGGAGGGCACGTTGTCAAGTGTGGCTTGGGACCCCTGCTCATCGACATGATGGAAACCGGGATCATCACGGCCGTGGTCACCCACGGCGCGGGCGCCATCCACGACCTGGAACTCGCCTACCACGGCGCCACCAGCGAGGACCCCGCCCAGACGATCCGCGACGGCCGCTTCGGCATGGTCGAGGAGACGCCGAGTTACCTGAACGACGCCGCGCGGCTCGGCCGCCACCGCGGCCTGGGCCAAGCCATCGGCGACCTCATGAACGAGGACCCCGAGGAGTTCCCGCACGCCGGGATCAGCATCCTGGCATCCGCCAGCCGCCTCGGCTGCACCGCCACCGTCCACGTGGCCATCGGAACCGACACCGTGCACATGCATCCCGAAGCCGACGGCGGCGACATCGGCGAGGCCACGCTCCTTGACTTCCGCAAACTCTGCGCCGTCGTCGCCGACATGCGCGAGGGCGTTTGGATCAACCTCGGATCGGCCGTCATTCTGCCCGAAGTCTTTATGAAGGCCTACACCGTGGCGACGAACCTCGGGGCAACGCTCGAAGAGATGGTCACCGCCAACCTCGACCAGATTCAACACTACCGGGCGCGAGAAAACGTCCTCAAGCGGCCGACCGACCGCGGCATCGCCCTGACCGGCCACAACGAGATCCTGATGCCTTTGCTGAGGCATCTCGTGCTGCTGGAACTCGAATCCGGGTAGGAGAGATGTGTGTACCGCCAACTCGTTCAACTCGTTGAGGGGCTCGGGCGGCCGCGCCTGCTGGTGGTCGGCGACCTCATGCTCGACCGTTATGTCTTCGGCGACGCCGAGCGCATCAGCCCTGAGGCGCCCATCCAGATTCTCCGGGTCGCTCACGAGGAGGCCCGCCTCGGCGGCGCCGGGGCCGTCGTCAACAACCTCCGGGCCCTCGGGGCTGAGGTGGACGTCTTCGGCGTCGTCGGCAGGGACCCGGACGGCGACCACGTCCTGGCGGAACTGGAGCGGATCGGCGCCGGCACCGAGGAGATCCTTCGCTGCGCCGACCGCCCCACCACCCGCAAGACCCGGTTCGTCGGCCGGGCCCAGCACCGCATTCCACAGCAGGTGCTGCGGGTCGACTGGGAAGGGACCAGCGACCTGGATGCGGTCCGCCAAGCCAGGATCGACACGGGTTTTCAGCGCGTGCTGATGACCAACCGCCCTGATGCTGTTCTCCTTAGCGATTACGGCAAGGGCGTCCTGACCGGGATGCTGACGCGAAAGTTGATTGAGTGGGCCCGCCACTCCGAATTTGACGTCCCCGTCATCGTCGACCCCCTCAAGTCCGCCGACTACAGCAAGTACCGCGGGGCGACGGTCCTGACGCCCAACCGCGAGGAGGCCCAGGTCGCCTCCGGCGTGCCTCTGGCGGGCGCCGACGAGGCGGCCCTCCAGCGCGCCGCCGCCGCGCTCGTCGACGAGGTCGACATCGACGCCCTCGTCATCACCCTGGACCAGGAGGGGGCGTACCTTCGGTTGCGGCAGGAGGCCGGCGGCTCGCTCATCCCCACCCGTCCCCGCCACGTGTACGACAACGCCGGCGCCGGCGACATGGTGGTGGCGGTGATGGCCCTTGCGACGGCTGCCGGCGCCACCTTCCGCCAGGCCGTCCAACTGGCGAACGTGGCCGGCGGCCTGGAGGTCGAGAAGTTCGGCGTCCAGACCGTCACGCGCGAGGAGATGGTGCTGGACCTCCTCGGCGAGGCCCGACGCAGCGGCGACAAGGTCCGCACCTCGCAGACCCTGCTGGCCGACCTCAGCCGGCACCGCGCCCGCGGCGAGACGGTGGCGTTCACGAACGGCTGCTTCGACCTGCTCCACGCCGGCCACATCGAGTACCTCGACTTCGCCGGCCAGCAGGGCGACGTGCTGGTTCTCGGCCTGAACTCCGACCGGAGCGTCCGCTCAATCAAGGGCCCGGACCGGCCCGTCTGCCCCGAGGACCAGCGGGCCCGCGTGCTCTCGGCCATCGAGGTGATTGACTACATCGTCATCTTCGACGAGGACACACCGCAGAAACTCATCGAGGCCGTCCGTCCCGACGCCCTCATCAAGGGCGAGGATTGGCGGCGCAAAGGCGTCGTCGGCCGCCGGTTCGTCGAATCGTATGGCGGCCGAGTGGTCCTGGCCCCGCTCGTCAAGGGTTTCAGCACGACCGACCTGATGAACCGTATCCGAGGCACCGGCGCGGCGGCATCCCGCCCGCCGAAAGGAGGATCGTCATGATCGAACCGATCCAGGCGCATCTTCGCATGAGTGCCAACGTGTGCACGCAGATGGCCGACGAACTGGCCGAGCCGACCGCCCGGGCTGCCAAGATGCTCATCGAGGCCGTCCGCGGCGGCCACACGGTTTACGTCTGCGGCGACGGGGGCAGCGCAGCCCAGGCCCAGCACATTGCCGGGGAACTGGTCGGACGGTTCCTCAAGGAACGGGCCGCCCTGCCCTGCGTCGCACTGACGACCGACACAAGCATCCTGACGGCCGTTGCGAACGATTACGATTTCGAAAACGTTTTCGCGCGCCAGGTTGAGGGCCTCGTCAAGGAGGGCGACGTGCTGTGGGCGCTTTCAACGAGCGGCAACAGCGTTAACGTCCTGAAGGCGGCGTCGCTTGCACGCAAGCGCGGGGCCAAGGTGCTTGGAATGACCGGCCGCAACGGCGGCAAGTTGAAGGAACTCTGCGACGTGGCACTCTGCGTGCCGGCCGACTCGAGTCCACCGATTCAGGAAGGGCATCTGGTGCTCCTCCACGTTCTCTGCGGACTCCTCGAACAGGGCGCCTTCGCGAAAGAGATGCCCGAAGCCGAAGGATGATACCTCGTGGCCGATGCGGCAGTATTCCTGGACCGTGACGGAACGCTCATCGAGGAGGTCGGCTACGCCTCCCGGCCGGAGCAGATCCGTATCCTTGGCGGCGTGGGCCGCGCGCTGGCAGACCTGGCAGAAGGTGGATACAAACTGATCGTCGTCACGAACCAGTCGGGCATGGCGCGCGGCCTTTCGACCGAAGAGGATCTCGAACGGTTTCATCAGGCCCTCGATGAGCAACTCGACATGCTCGGCGTGCGGCTGGACGCCTACTACGTGTGCCCGCACCATCCCGACCTTCGGGACTCGCCCAGGCCGGACCTGGCCGTCGAGTGCGATTGCCGAAAGCCCAAGCCGGGGCTCATCCTGCAAGCGGCGGAAGACTTCCGGATCGACCTTTCGGCTTCGTGGACGGTGGGCGACACCTGGCGAGACATTGCGGCCGGCCAGGCCGCCGGCGTGAAAACAATCAAACTGCCGGCCGACGCCGACCATGACTTCGCCCGTCCGCCGGATGTCGGCCTGCCCACAGCCGAGGCCAACAGCCTGGCCGAGGCCGCCCGCATCATTCTCGGCATCACGGACGCCGAGGCCGACCTCGTCAGCGAGCCCCCTGAGACCGTAGACGAGCAGGCCGAGGAGCCGCCGGACGAAACGATGGAAGAGCCGTCGTCCGAGGGAGTTTCCGAGGTCACAGAGCCCGACGAGTCGGCCCAGGTCGAGGACGCGGCGCCGGCCGAAGAGAACATCGAGGATACGGAGGAGGCGCAAGCCTCCGAAGACGTCGAGGCCGTGGACGTTCTCGAACAGGTGCCGGACGAGCAACCGTCCGACGAGCCGGAACCCGAAACATCAGAGGAGGAGCCCGTCATGGCTCCAGAGGGTGCTTCCCGCTTGGCTGCGATGGCGGGACAGTGCGCCCGTTGCGGACAGGACGTCTCGGAGAGCGACCTTGCCGACGGAAAGGCCGGCGAGCGCGACGGATTCCTCCTGTGCTCCGAGTGTCTTGCCCGCCATCCTCGCGAGTCGGCCGGTGCGTTTCCGAGCGGCGAGGAGAACCTGCTGCGGTCGATGCTTGTGGAACTGCGGCGGATGAACCGGGCGCGGCGGCGATCGGGCCTGACGTGGCTGCGCCTGCTGGCATACGTCGTCCAGGCCGGCGCGCTCTTCTGTGGCCTGGTTCTGGGGCTTGTGAGCGAAGAGAAGACCCTGTACATCCAACTCGCCGTTTTTCTGCAACTGGTGGTCGTCGCGCTTGTGCTTTTCGAGAGAAGGCCATGACGCTGGCGGTGGCATTGCCGAATTGGGTAGGCGATGCCGTCATGGCGACGCCGAC
Organism: uncultured Anaerolineales bacterium; assembly: GCA_964539385.1. Lineage (GTDB taxonomy): Bacteria > Planctomycetota > Phycisphaerae > FEN-1346 > FEN-1346 > JAUVZF01. The sequence goes on from CAZIJC010000015.1 coordinate 15,497, forward strand.
CTTGCGTGCCCTTCGCGCACGTTTTCCCGACGAGCGTATCGTGGCCGTCACACACCCATACGTGCGTCCGGTCCTCGACCCAAACCCGTGGACGGACGCGTTCATCGAGGCCGACAAGTCAGCAGGACCGTCCCTTGCGGCCGTGCGGGCGCTGCGTCGCGAATCCATCGAGACGGGCGTCCTTCTGCCGAACAGTTTTCGCAGCGCCCTGATGTTTTGGCTCGGCGCCGTGCACCGGCGGGTCGGCTACGCCCGGGGCGGGCGCGGCTTTCTGCTGACCGATCGGCTCCAGGCCCAACGTTCCAGCGGCCGGTTCGTCCCAACGCCGCAGATCACCTACTACTTGGCGATGGCCGAACATCTCGGCGCGCCGGCCGACGACCGACGTATGGAACTCGCGACGACCGAGCAGGACGAGGCTGCCGCAACCGCGGCGTACGAGACGGCCGAACTTGAGCCGGCCACCACGCTGCTGCTTTGCCCCGGTTACGCCTTCGGGCCGTCGAAGGGATGGCCGGCGCCGCACTGGGGCGAACTGGTTCGCGGCGCGCACGAGCGGTTCGGCCTGCGGTCGGCCGTCCTGTGCAGCCCAAAGGAAGAACCGTTGGCAGCCGCCATCTCTGATGCGGCCGGGGGGTGCCCGACGTTCTGCGACAAAGGCATCAGCCTAGCGTCGGCCCGCGCGGTCGTTCGGCGCGGGCGCGCCATGGTGACGATCGACAGCGGCTTGAGGCATTACGCCGCAGCCTTCGGACGGCCCGTCGTGGCGCTGTTCGGGCCGACGCACATCGAGTGGACCGAAACATGGTACGCCAAGGAAGTCCGCCTCCAGGCTGCGGTTCGGTGCGGTCCGTGTCAGGAACCAGTGTGCCCGACCGGGACGAGCGAGTGCATGTGGAAGATCAGGCCGGCCGAGGTGCTCGACGCCCTGGCCAAAGCCTTGGCGCGTGACAGCGGCGAAGCGGCCCGTTAGCCGCCGGGCTTGCCCGGCGCGTTATCATCTGGAGTTTCGGCAGGCCATGCTCGACCGTCAACAACTCGAAGCCATCCGCGACGGGCGCGAAACGCCCGACGACCTGGCGTCGATTGTCATTCCGCATTACCAAACGGCGGACCTCGCGAGGTTGTGCCTGCGGGCGATCCGCCGCATGACCAACCACCCGTACGAAACGATCGTCGTCGACAACCACAGCCGCGACGGTTCGCTCCAGACCCTGCGCCGCGTGAAATGGATCCGACTGGTTGAGCGCGGCCCCGAGGCCGAGTCCGAGCCCGTCTACGCTCACGCCCGCGCCATGGACATCGGCACGGCCCAGGCGCGGGGACGCTGGCTTGTCAGTTTCCATACCGATACAATCGTGCGGAGGGAAGGTTGGCTCGCGGAGATGGTTGCCAGGCTCAAGGCCAATCCGAAAGCGGCTGCGCTCGGGTCGGGCAAACTTGAAACCGACCCCGGCTGGTACCGTGCGATGAAACACCTCTGGGACACGCACCGGATGAAGTCGGCGGCGAGGCGCGCGGTCGGCTTGCCGCCCGATCCCAGACACGAGCCCAAGGCATGGTACCCGCGGTCGTACTGCGCGGTGTACCGGCTGGACCTCGTCCGCGAACTCGGCCTGAACTGGCAACCGGCGCCGGGCCACCCGACCGGCGACCTGCTGTATCGCGGCCTGGTCGAGGCGGGATACGCGGGAATCCGGCTGACCGCCGACGAGATGCACGCCTACGTGGAGCACGTGTCCCACGCCACGGCGCTGCTCGGTCGCGGGGGTATCGGGCACTGGCGCGGCAACCAGAAGGTGCGCCGGGCCCTGCGCCGCATCCTGGGCACGGACCTGGCGCAGGAATTGATGAGCGATGACTCGCTCGACCGGTAGGCGACATGGCGACCCTGGAGATTCATCCCGACTATCGCGCGCTGCTGGAGATCTTCGGTCTGGCAACGTTTGACGCGCTTTTCGAGGCCGGTGAGGGCAATCGCATCGACGGGCATGACTTGCGGTCCGTTTCGCGGCTCCAGGTAAGCGAGGGGGATCGCAAGGTCGTGATCTACGTGAAACGTCGGTGGGGCAAAGCCGCAACCGCTTCGTGGCATGACCTGGTTCGTCTGCGTTTCCCGATGCTGCCTGTTCGCTATGAGTGGAAAAACGCCCTGCAACTGCTGAAAGCGAACATTCCGGTATCCCCTCCCGTAGCGTGGGGCGTATGTGCCGATGCCGCCAGACCCCGCGCGCTCATTGCCTTCCGCGAGGTGGAAGGTCCTTCGCTGGCTGAATGGATCCATCGCTCGGCCTCGAAGGAACCGAGTGGCCCCCTTGCCCGCAGTCGCCATGCCGTCGCAACCACCCTTGGTGAAACCGTGCGACGCCTGCACGATGCCGGCTTCTCATTTCCGGACCTCTACACCAAGCACCTCTATCTTGAAGACAGTGACGGCCCTGCACCGCGCGTGGTGCTGATCGATGTCCAGCGGCTGCGCGCGCTGCTTCCTTGGCGCCGGGTGAAGGATTTGGCGGCCCTTTACGTGTCGGCGCAGGTTCCGGGCGTCACCCGAACGGATCGCCTCCGCGTTCTTCGGGCCTATTTCAGGGGCTGGCGCGTTACGAGTCGGCGAGCGCGCACCCTGATGGCTCGCATCGAGCGGGCCGCCGCCCTGATGCCCGGTCGCGGGCGGGACCCCAATCTGATTGACGCGCGCCGGACCGCGCCGCCGGGGGTCGTGCCGCTGGCAGACGAGAACATGACCGACGTGGACGACGGGCGGCTGCGTGTCAACGAGGCGTTTCGCCCCATGCTCGAGGCGGCAGGACTCACGACGCTCGACGCCATCATGGACCTGGAGGGCGGAGAGATGTTTCGCCTCCGGCCCGGCCGGTCCACCGTCAGGATCGAACTGGACGACCCGGCGGGCGGCAAGCGCACGGTGTACGTTAAACGGCACACCGGCGTGCCCTTCCGGACGAAACTCAGGCGGACGCTCAGCCTGAACCCGCCCATCTCGTTTGCGAAGCACGAGACGCGCGGCATCGTGCGGCTGGCCGAAATCGGTATCGCTTCGATGCGGCGGGTGGCCGTCGGCGAGCAGGTTACTCGCGCCGGCCGGCGGGAACGCAGTTGCATCATCACGGAACACATAGCCGGTGCCACACAGGCCGATGACTACTTCCAGGCCAACTTCTCGGGCGACCTGTCCGCCGAGCAGGTGGCGGCCAAGCGGCGTCTGGTTTTTCAGATGGCGGACCTTGCACGGCGGCTGCACAGGGCGCGGCTGTCGCACCGCGACTTCTATCTGTGCCATATCATGGTGCGACCGGTCGCGGGGGCCGAGCCGGTGCTCCATCTGATTGACCTCCAGCGTCTGACCCATCACCGGCGCGGCATCGGCCGGCGGTGGGTCGTCAAGGACCTGGCCGCCCTGCTCTTCTCATCGTGGCCGTCGCCCGCTACGGGCATCCGGTCGCCCGTGTTCGCGCAGACGGATCGTTTACGGTTCGCCCGGGCCTATTTTGAGGCCGACCGTCTCACGGAAGCGCACAAGCATCTGCTCCGGAAGGTCGTGGCCAAGGCTCGGCGCATCGCGCGGCACGAGGCTCGGCGCCGGGCGCGAAGGAGAGCCCGCCCGTGAAGATCGGCTTCCAGATCGAGCATCTCGAGCCGTCGCGCGGCGGAGCCGAAACATACGTCCACGCTTTCGCCCGGGAACTCCTGGCGGCCGGGCACGAGGTGCACCTGTTCGCGGCCAACTTCGGGGCCGAGCCCGAGGGCGCCGTAGCACACCACGTGCTCCAGCGCGGCCTGACACGCCCGGAGCGGGACCTGCGTTTCGCCCGCGCTGCCGCCAAGGCCGCACGCCGGGCAGAGCTCGACGTTGTGGTCGCCGTCGGACGAACCTTCGGCGCCAACGTCCTCCAGCCGCACGGCGGCACGCTGCCGGGTAGCCGGCGGCAGAACCTGCGCCGCATAGCCGGCCCCGCCCTTCGCCGCCTGAAGATGGCGTTCGACTGGATGAATCCGCGCACCCGGATGCAACGCTGGATCGAGCGGCGCGCGTACGAGGCGGACCCGCCGCCCGAGGTCATTGCCATCAGCAAGATGGTCCGCCGCGACATGCGCGAGTTTTACGGCGTTCCCGACGAGCGGCTGCATCTTGTCTACAACGGTGTGGACGTCGCGCGATTCTGTCCTGAAGCCTGCTGCACCCTGCGGGACGAGAGGCGAGAGGCATGGGGCCTGGCGCCCGACGAGACCTGCTTTCTGATCGTCGCGCACAACTTCAAACTCAAGGGCATGCGCGAACTGGTCGAGGCGGCGGCGTGCCTCGACAAGAGCAAACCGTGGCGCGTCGTCGTCGTCGGGAAAGGCAGTCCGCGGCCGTACCTGGAGCGCATTGAGCAAGCCGGATGCGGTGGACGGTTCCAGTTTGCGGGCGCCATGGACGACGTGGTTCCGGCATACGCGGCGGCCGACGTGTATGTCCAGCCCACCTGGTACGATCCGTGCAGCCTCGTGGTGTTGGAGGCCCTGGCGTGCGGGCGGCCGGTCATCACCACGCGCTTCAACGGCGCAAGCGAACTCATGGAAGACGGCCGCGACGGCCTCCTCGTGGACACACCGGCCGACATCGATGCCCTGGCCGAGGCCATGCGGGAACTGCTCGACCACGACCTCCGACGCCGCATGAGTCGCGCGGCACGCGAGACCGCCGAGCGGCACTCCATCGAGCGGAACTTCGAGGAGATGATGGCCGTCTTTGAGAAGGCGGCTGCACGCAAGGAGGCACGGCGGTGATCGCGTCGCCTGAAGGCATCGGCATTCTTGCGGCATGGTTCGTGGGCGCGTATCTGTGCGGCTCCATCCCGTTCGGCTGGATTATCGGGAAGATGCGCGGCGTGGACATCCGCCGGCACGGGTCCGGTAACATCGGGGCGACCAACTGCGGCCGCGTGTGCGGATGGCCGTGGGGCATGCTGGCGTTAGTCCTCGACGTCGCGAAGGGGTTCGGCCCCGTCTTCACCGCCGTGGCGCTGATGCCCGGCTTGGCCCGTGACAGCGGGCCGCAGACGGTCTGGCTGCTGAACGTCGGCGTGGCGGTTGGGCCGATCCTGGGACACACCTTCCCCGTGTGGCTGAAGTTCAAGGGCGGCAAGGCCGTGGCGACGAGCCTGGGCGTGCTGCTGGCCATACCCGTTCTCTGGTGGATCGCACTTGTGGCGCTCGGCGTGTGGGTGGTGGCCGTGGCGGCGTCGGGGTACGTCTCGGTCGGCTCGACGGTGGCGGCGCTGGCGTTCGGCGGCATCTACGGCGGGTATTACGGGGCCGAGGCGCTGGCCGATTACCTGCCCGTGACGGTTTTCGTCGCGCTCATCATCGTGCTGGTCATCGTGCGGCACCGGTCGAACTACGGGCGGCTGGTGAAGGGGACCGAGAACCGCGTGTGGGGGAAGAAACCCAGCGAGTGACGGCGTCAGCCGCCGCGCTTGCGCGGCGGGCTGCCCGCAATCCCGGGCGTGGCCATGCCATCCGGCTTGAACAACGCACGGCCGGGCAAGCCTGCCCTGAGCCTGCCGAATGGGACCGGTCGTGGCACACCTCGGATCCCACCATTCGCGCTATTTGCGAAGTTTGCGCACGAGAATCTCGCGGACGACCTTGGGGTTGGCTTTGCCGCCCGTCTTCTTCTTGGCCATGCCGATGAGGCGGCCAACGGCCTTGTCCTTGCCGTCGGCGAACTCCTTGGCGGGGCCGGGGTTCTCGGCGATGACCTCATCGACGATTCGCTCGAGTTCGCCTTCGTCGCTCGTCTGAGCGAGATCCTGTTCTTGAACAATCTGCCAAGGCGACTTACCTGTGTCTATCACCATGCGAAGGACGTCGCTCCCGGTCTCTCGGTTGATGTCCCCCGCTAGAACCATATCACTAACTGCGGCAATGTCGCCGGGTCCGATTGTGATTTGTGCGATTCCGATATTCTGCTGGTTCAGGACGCGCATGACGTCCTGCATCATCCAGTTCGCTGCCGTCTTTGCATCAGTGTTAGCCGCACTTCGCACGTACTCCTCATAGAAGTCGGCCACCTGGCGGTCAGCCGTCAGGACGCCGGCGTCGTATTCCGGCAGACCGTACTCGTTGATGAATCGCCGTCGCCGCTGCTCCGGCAGTTCCGGGAGGCCGGCCCGGATGGTGTCCACCCACTTCCGGTCCGGCACCACGGGCACGAGGTCCGGCTCGGGGAAGTAGCGGTAGTCGTGGGCCTCTTCCTTGGAGCGCTGGAGGAAGGTCTCTTCCCGGTCGTCGAGCCACCCGCGCGTCGATTTGCCGAGTCGCTCGAGCGTGTAGCCGTCCGGATCGTCCTCGTACTCCTGGCGGTGGCGGGCGATCTCGAACGCCACGGCCCGTTCGACGGCGCGGAACGAGTTCAGGTTCTTGATCTCGCTGATGGGCGTATAGCGCGGCCGGCCTTTCTCGTCGGTGCCAATCTGAAGGCTGATGTTCGGCTCAAAGCGCATCTGGCCCAACTGCATGTTGCAGTCGCCCACGGCCAGATACACCGCCAGTTGCCGCAAGGACTCACCGTATGCCCGAGCCTGCCCGGCGCTGTGGATGTCGGGTTCGCTCACGACCTCCAGCAGCGGCGTGCCAGTGCGGTTCAGGTCCACGACGCTGCAAGCGCCACCGTCCTCGGGGTGCATGAGTTTGCCGGCGTCTTCTTCGAGATGGACGCGCGTGATGCCCACGCGGAACGTCTCGCCGTCGAGCGGCACGTCGAGGTACCCGCCGACGCCAAGCGGCTGATCGTATTCGGAGATCTGGTAGTTCTTCGGCAGGTCCGGATAATAGTAGTGCTTGCGGTCCCACTTGGCGAAGTCGGGGATGGTGCCGCCGAGCGCCAGGGCCATGCGGATCGCCAGTTCCACGGCCTTGCGGTTCATGACCGGCAGCACGCCCGGCATTCCCAGACACACCGGGCAGACGCGCGAATTGGGCGGCGCGTCGTACTCGACCGCGCACGCGCAGAACATCTTCGTCCGCGTCGCCAGGTGCAGGTGCACCTCCATGCCGATGGTCGGGATGGGTTCGGCCCCGCTCATGGCTATTCCTCGCAGACGGGCGGCACGCGGCTCGGCCAGTCCGTTTCGCGTTCGTACATGCGGGCGATCCGAAGCAGCCGCTCCTCGGTGAACACGCCGGAGAGAATCTGGAGACCCACCGGCAGCCCCGCCTCCGTAAAACCGCACGGTAGGCTGACCCCCGCGATGGCCGCCAGGTTGCAACTGGCGGTGTACACGTCCGACAGGTACATCGTGAGCGGGTCGTCGGTCTTCTCGCCCTGTCGGAAGGCGGCGGTCGGGCTGGTCGGCCCCATGATGCAATCGACCTTCTCGAACGCCCGGTCGAAGTCCTGCCGGATCAGCCGCCGCACCTGGAGGGCCTTCTTGTAGTAGGCGTCGTAGTATCCGGCGCTCAGGGCGTACGTGCCGAGCATGATGCGGCGTTTGACCTCGTCGCCGAACCCTTCCTCGCGGCTGCGCATGTACATGTCGATCATGTCGGCGTGGTCGCTGGACCGGTGACCGTAGTGGACGCCGTCGTAACGGGCCAGGTTCGAGGAGGCCTCGCTGGTGGCGACAATGTAGTACGTGGCGATGGCGTAGTCGGTGGAGTGCGGCAGGTCGATGTCCACGAGTTCCGCGCCCAGCCCCGCATAGACCGCGAGTGCGCCGCGCACGATCTTCTCGACTTCGGCGTCGAGGCCTTCGCCGAAGAACTCCTTCGGCACGCCGACCCGCAGGGGCGCGACCGGTTCTTCGAGGGCCGCCAAGTAGTCCGGCACCGGCTGGTCGGCCTCCGGGACGCTGGTGGAATCGCGCGGGTCGTGGCCGGCCGTCGCCTGCAGCAGCAGTGCCGCGTCCTCAACCGTCCGGCCGAACGGGCCGATCTGGTCCAAACTCGACGCGAACGCCACGAGGCCGTACCGGCTGACGCGGCCGTACGTCGGTTTCAGGCCGACCACGCCGCACAGCGCCGCCGGCTGCCGGATGGAACCACCCGTGTCCGAGCCCAGCGCCATCGGCACCATGCGTGCGGCGACGGCGGCGGCGCTTCCGCCGCTCGAGCCCCCCGGCACGCGGTCGAGGTCCCACGGATTGCGCGTCGCCTCGAAGCCGGAATTCTCCGTGGACGACCCCATGGCGAACTCGTCCAGGTTCGTCTTGCCGACGATGACCGCGCCCTCTTCGAGCAGCCGCTCAACCACGTGGGCGTTGTATGGCGCGCGCCAGTTCTCGAGGATGCGGCTGGCACACGTGGTGGCCTGGCCGTCGTCGGTACACATGTTGTCCTTGACGGCCACGGGGACGCCGGCCAGGAGGCCCACGTCCTCGCCCGCGTCGAGGCGCTTGTCGATTGCTTCGGCGCGGCGACGGGCGCCTTGGGCATCGGTCGAAAGGAACGCTCTGATCCTGGGGTTGAGGCGGTCGATGGCCTCGAGGCACGCGCCCGCTGCCTCAACGGCCGACAGGTTTCGCGCCCGGAGGGCATCTCGCATCTGGCAGGCTGTCAGGTCAATCGTGGCCATGGGACGGGTCTCATCCTGCAACGCCACGTCGCTCGTTGCGCGGTGGGTCTCCTGACCCACCGCGCCAGGAATCACTACGTTGCCTGCGGAAGCGCCGATCGCGCGGCGGGTCAGGAGACCCGCCGCGCCAAACGCGTTATCGTGCTACGCGCTGCTGCCGTCGTCGATGACGCGTGGAACTCGGAAGAAGCCGCCGGCGGACTCCGGCGCCCCGCCGACCGCCTTCTGCGGATCCAGACCCGGCCGCCGCTCGTCCTCTCGAAGCACGTTATGGAGCGGCAGGGCATGGGCCAGGGGCTCGACGCCGCTCGTGTCGAGTTCGTTCAGTTTGTCCACGTAATCGAGGATCGAGGACAGTTGCCCCGCGAACCGCTCCACCTCATCATCCGTAAGGCGGATGCGGCTGAGGGTGCCCACCTTGAGGACCTCGTCCTTGGAAAGGGCCATGAGGTGGTTCCTCTGCGTCCAGTGCCGTTTTCAACAAGGTGTTGTATCTTCTCAGGGGTGCCAGTGGCGGCTTGCCCGGCAGTGCGTTTCGGCGTTGCGGGATGACAAGCAGCCAGTGGCACCCGCATTCTCGACTTCGACAGTCCGCTATTCGGCCTGCGGCACGACGCGTTTGGAGCGTTTCTTGACCTTGCCGCTGCGCAGACACTGGGCGCAAACGCGCATCCGCTTCCGCGTGCCGTCGGGCAGTTCAACGCGTACCCGCTGCAGGTTCACGTGGAACCGGCGTTTCGTGATGCCTGTGACCTTGCGGCCGACGCCGCCCAGGTATTTCGCCTTGCCGCGGCGAGAGATGCTCGATCCGAACGCCGGGCCCTTGCCGCACACTTCGCACTTGGCTGACACGTGTAACCTCCAAACCATCGCGGTCCGACGAAACGCAAGAGGGGGATTATAGCGTTATGGCCGGCGTGTTCAAGGGGATTTCCGGAGGCGTCCTAATCCTACAACGCCACTGCGCCATTTCGCGCGGTGGGTCTCCGGACCCACCGCGCCTCAAAACCCATTTTCGCCGTTGCGCGGCCCGTACGGGCCGCGCGGGAAGTTGCGTTGTAAGCCTAAGACCGGACGCGGGGCGCGATCGGTCCGACCCACTCCTACGGGGCCCCACCATGGATTTGCCGAAGGAGCCACCTTGCCGCCTCGTCAACGGTGCGCTTGTTCTCGTCGCGGCTGACCATGTGGTTGGCCTGGCGCATGAGGTCTACCGGTACGGCGCCGATCAGGGGTCGAAGGGCCTCGGCCAAGCGCGGCACCTTTGCGGCCTTCGGTGAAAGCAGCAGAACCGCATCGTAGGGCGGGATGGCATTGCTCGGATCCTTCAGCACAACCAGGTCGTAGGCCGTGATGCGGCCGTCGCTGGAGAACGCGGCAATGACGTCCACGTCGCCGCTTTGGACGGCCTTGTACATGAAGGTGGCCTGGTACTGGCGCCGGCCGGCAAAGTGAAGGCCATAGGCCTCGCGGATGGTCGGCCACTCGGGTCGGCCGAAGAACTCGTAACTGCCACCAATCTGCATCGTCGGCGCGTGGGCGGCCAAGCCCGCTATGGTCCGGACACCCAACGCCTCGGCACGCTCGCGGCGCATGGCCAGCGCGTAGGCGTTCTCGAAGCCCAGGGCACCCAAGCAGACGATACCATGCTCGCGCTTCAGCCAGGCGCTCACCTCGCGCAGCACGGTCTGCGCCTCGGCGATGTCCTCGCGGCCCATGTGGTTGACCCAAATCGTGCCGGAGTAATCGACGTAGCAGTCGATCTCGTTTCCGGCAAGGGCTCGGAAGACGACGGTGGAACCGAGTCCCTCGCGTGTCGTGGCTTCGATGCCGGCGTCGGCCAGCCGGTCGCGCACCACGGCGGCCAACACGTACTGTTCGGCAAACGTCTTGGCGCCGACGACAACTTCGCGGCGGGCCCCGCCGGCACGCCCGCACGCCACCAGCGGCGACAGGCCGCCACCAATGACGAGAACCAGCCCGATCGCCGCCGCGAAGGCTCGCACGCTGCTGCGGTTTGCCGCCGCCGACTGCATCAGCCCGATCAACTGGTCAAGCACAATGGCCAAGGCGGCGGCGACGGCGCACCCGAACAGAACCGAGATCCAATTCTCCATGTGCAGGCCCGCGAAGATGTAGTTGCCGAGGCTCGCCTGACCCACGGGTGTTGACAGCGTGGCAATGCCGACTACCCAGACCGTGGCCGTCCGAATTCCCGCGATAATGACCGGCAGGGCGAGCGGCAGTTCCACGCGGAACAGCACCTGCCGCGGCCGCATACCCAGGCCCCGCGCCGCTTCCGTCATGGCCGGGTCCACGTTCAGGATGCCGGTTACGGTGTTCCGCAGGATGGGCAACATGCTGTAGAGCGTCAAGGCGAGGATCGTCGGCAGAAAACCTAAAGCCGAGAACGAGAGACCCAGCGCCCGTTCCGTCACATACGCCACGGCCAGAAGCACCGGATAGAACAGCGCCAGGAGCGCCAGGCTCGGAATCGTCTGGATGACACTTGCCGCCGTCAGAACGGGCCATCGGAGCATGCGGCTGCGGGCCCCGAGGACGGCAAGGGGAAGACTCAGCGCCATACCGATGGCCAGCGCCAGAGCGCTGATGAGCACGTGCTGCCCCAGGTACTCCGGGAGGTCGGCCAAGCAGGCCGACAGGCGCTGGATCGTCTGTTCGTTGATCAGGGCTCGGTTTCCTCGACGAGGGCCTCCAGACGGTCGGCCTGCTGCTTCGGCGTCTGCATCAGTTGTCGGACATAATCATCGGCCGGTGCGGTCAGTAGGTCGCGGGGCGCGCCCACCTGGAGGAGGCGGCCGCTGCTGAGGACGGCAATCCGCGACGCCATGAGCAGGGCCTCGGTCATATCGTGGGTCACCATGACGGTGGTCAGACCGAGCCGGTCGTGGATACGCCGGTACTGGTCCTGAAGCGAGGCCCGGGTTATCGGGTCCAGCGAGCCGAACGGTTCGTCCATGAGCATGATCTTGGGTCGAACGGCCAACGCGCGCGCTACACCGACGCGCTGCTGCTGTCCGCCGGACAGGCGGCGCGGCATGCGGTGTGCGAACTCCGCCGGAGGCATGTCCACCAGGTCCAGCAACTCACGGACGCGCTCCTCGATCTGCGGACGCGTCCATCTCTGCAGGCGAGGCACAACGGCCACGTTCTCTGCCACCGTCATGTGGGGGAACAAGCCGATCCGCTGAAAGACGTACCCGATACCCCGTCGAAGCAGGACCGGGTCGTGGTCGCGAACGTTCTGGCCATCGACCTCAATGCGGCCGGCCGTGGACTCGATGAGCCGGTTGATCATCTTGAGGGTCGTCGTCTTGCCGCAGCCGCTCTCGCCCAGCAGCACCATCAATTCACCGCGTTCGACTCCGAGGGTCAGGTTGCGGACAGCCAGCGTCCTGCCCCCGTCGTAGGACTTGCTGACGTGATCGAGACGGATCATCGCCGGTGTCTCACGGGCTGGTCCACTCGTCGTCGAGGTCGCGCACCTTCCGGGCGACCATAGCGACGTAATGCAGCGGCTTGCCGGAGATCGACAAGCGATGGCGGTAGCGGCGATAGGCTTCGAGGCGGATGATGCGGTCGGCCCGCAACTCGTCGATCAGTCGACCGAATCCGGTGCGGTCCGCCTCGTACAGAAAGTCTTCCTTGATGTTGAACGCCAGCCAGGCGGGGGTTTCAAGCAAGTCGAGGGCCTTGAGGAACGCTGCCGCCGGGATGTCGCCGTAGCCCAGGGCCGCCACACAAGTCATGCAGTTCAGGCGATGGTGCCGAATGCGGCGTTCGACGTCCTCCGGCAGGTCGGTCAGGTCTTCCACAAGGTAATCCACGTAAACGTGCGTGCGATCGCGCAGCGCCGCGTGGCGGGCTTCCTCGATGATGTCGATCCCGACAAGGCATTCGGCGCCGAGGTTCCACATCTGTTCGCCCACCATGCCGTTGCCCGCCCCGACATCGAACACCCGCAGCGCATCGGCCGGCTGTCGGTGCTGGGTCAGCACGTCCTCAAATAACTGCACACACCAACGGGGCGAACAGCACCTGAGGGTGCGATAGAACAGCGCCTCATACAGGCCAGGCACGTCGTAGATGCGGCCGTAATCGTGCAGCCGCAGCCGGTGCCAGTCGCCGTCCATCAGCAGTTCGAACCACTCCTCATCTTGGTGGAGATCCGCGTGGACGTCTGGGAACCGGAACGTCAGACTCTCCTGGTCGGCAAAGCGATGGGTAAGGATACTTTCCTCGGCAAATAACATGGTAACGCCTCCGTGCAAACGTCTAGAGAGAAACTCAAAGGACCGCGTGAGGCGACAGCGAAACCGTCACGGCTCAGAGGCGCGGATGACCGCTGCGAAATGGTGCAGATACGCCATACGAACATGCTACCCAACGAGGTCCCGAAATGCAACGAAAAACCTGGGCATGACCCCGTACCGACGCGGCAGTGGCGGGGTCTGGTCGGACGCAGCGTTGTTTTTCGCTTGCTCCATCGGCTTGCGCCCGGTACACAATGCGCCTTCTTTTCCCGCGCGGGATTCCCGCGGGGGCTCACGGCCCGGGGATAACGGAAAGGCGAGAGGATGAGGTTGACGAAGGTCCTGCGTCCGGTTTTCGGCGCGACGCTATTGGTCCTCATGGGACTCTTGGCAGTTGAGGTGTTCAGCGGAGAAGCGGTCGTGCCGTCCGGCGGCGCTGCGGAAGCCGGCTCGCCGCCGCTGCCGCGCGCCTGGTACTTGGCGTTCGGCGGGTCGGTTCTCGCCCTCATCATGGCCTTCTACTTCTATAAGAGCGTCATGAAGGAGAGCGAAGGCACCGAGAAAATGGTCGAGATTGCCGCCGCCGTCCGCGAAGGCGCTTACGCTTACCTGAGGCAGCAATACAAGGTCGTGGTAATCTTCTTTGCCATCGTCTGCGGGTTGCTGGCCCTGATGGCGTTTGGCCTGCACGTTCAGCACACGCTGGTGCCGTTTGCGTTCCTGACGGGCGGTTTCTTCTCGGGGCTGGCGGGCTTCATCGGCATGAAGACGGCTACGGCCGCCAGCGCCCGCACCGCGAACGCCGCCAAGAACAGTCTGAACCGCGGCCTGACGGTGGCGTTTCGGGCCGGCGCCGTTATGGGACTGGCGGTTGTTGGACTGGGCCTGTTGAACATCGCCGGATGGTTCATCTTCCTCTACAAGGGCTGGGGATACTGGTGGGCCGACACCTTCTCGTGGCAACCCATGACGCTCGAACAAATCACCGTCGTGATGCTTTGTTCCGGCATAGGTGCGTCGAGCCAGGCCCTGTTTGCGCGGGTGGGCGGCGGCATCTTTACGAAGGCCGCCGACGTCGGGGCCGACCTCGTGGGCAAGGTTGAGGCCGGCATCCCCGAGGACGACCCGCGCAACCCTGCCACCATCGCCGACAACGTCGGCGACAACGTCGGCGACGTCGCCGGCATGGGGGCCGATCTGTTCGAGTCGTACTGCAACTCGATTCTGGCGGCGGCCACCCTCGGCGTAGCGGCCATCTTCGGCATGCAACACGTGTACCCGGAGATGGTTACCGGCGAGACGCGGATCAACCTGCTAATGGCCCCGATGGCCTTGGCCGGGCTGGGCATCATCGTGTCAATCATCGGCATCTTCGTCGTGCGCACGAAAGAGGACGCCTCAATGAAGCAACTGATGGGCGCCCTGAACCGGGGCATCCACCTATCGAGCGCACTGGTCATTGCGGCGACGGCGGTGGTCGTCTGGTGGCTGGGGCTGCCGTGGGCGATCTTCGGCAGCGTCGTGGCGGGGCTGGTGGCCGGCATTGTTATTGGGTGGGCCTCCGAGCGGTACACCTCCGCTTTGTTCAAACCGACGCGGGGCATTGCCGAGCAGGCCAAGACCGGCCCGGCGACCGTTATTATCGACGGCATCGCAACCGGAATGCTCTCGACGTGGATTCCGATCCTGGCGGTGGGCGTGGCGATGATCGTGGCGTTCGCCCTGCCCGGCGGGTTCTCGGATATTACCCTCGGCCTGTACGGCGTGGGCATTGCGGCGGTGGGCATGCTTTCGACGCTCGGCATTACGCTGGCGACCGACGCGTACGGTCCGATCGCCGACAACGCCGGCGGCAACGCCGAGATGAGCGGACAGCCGCCCGAGGTCCGCCGGCGCACCGACGCGCTCGACTCGCTCGGCAACACGACGGCCGCCATCGGCAAGGGCTTCGCCATCGGAAGCGCCGCCCTGACGGCGCTGGCACTGCTGGCCGCCTACGTCGAGGAAGTCCGCATCGGCATGCACCGCGAGGCCGCCGCTGCCTATCAGTACTGTGAGGGCAACACAGTCTACTCGCTGGGCCACGGCAAGTTTGCCCAGGGCATCGTGGCCGAAACCGAAGCCCGGACGCTCACCCAGAAACAGAAGGCAACGGCCGTCTACATGGAGGTCGCCGGCAAGGCCGACCGCACCGTCGAGCGGACCTTCGACGGCAAGCCGCTGTACTTGGTGCCCGTTGCGGCGGGCACGACGGCCAAAGCGAACCTGGCCGACATCGGCGATTACCAGGCGGGGATGCTCGATTTCATGCGGCACTACGGCGTCACGCCGATGAACCCGAAGTTCCTCGTTGGCGCGTTCAGCGGCGTGCTGCTGGCGTTTGTGTTCTGTGCCCTGACGATGAAGGCCGTCGGACGGGCCGCAGGCAGCATGATCGACGAGGTCCGCCGCCAGTTCAAGGCCATCCCCGGCATCATGGAAGGCACGGCGAAACCGGACTACGCGTCGTGTGTTATGATTGCCACCAGCGGCGCCCAGCAGGCGATGATCCTGCCGAGTTCGCTGGCCATCGTCGTTCCGGTCATGGTGGGCCTGTTGCTGGACGTCTCGGGCGTGATGGGGCTGCTGGTTGGGGGCCTGACCTCGGGCTTTGCGCTGGCCGTCTTCATGGCCAACGCCGGCGGCGCGTGGGACAACGCCAAGAAGTACATCGAAGGCGGTGCGCTGGGCGGCACAGGATCCGACGCGCACAAGGCGGCGGTGGTCGGCGACACGGTCGGCGACCCGTTCAAGGACACTTCGGGACCGTCGCTCAACATCCTCATCAAACTGATGAGCATGGTCAGCGTGGTCTTTGCCGGTCTGGTTGTGAAGTTCGGCCCCATCATCGGTGACTATCTGGGCATCGGCTGGGACCACTTGGCGAAGTAATGGCCAAACGCACGAGTACAGCCCGCCGCCTCGCCATAGCCATGGCGCGGGTGTGCGCCGAGAATCGCTGCCGCAACGTGGTGGTGCTCGACCTGCGCAAACTGTCGCCCGTCACGGACTTCTTCGTGCTGGCCACGGGCACGTCGGCCCGGCAGATGCGCACGGCGGCGGAGCGGACCGTCCAGGCCGGCAAGGAACTCGGCGAGACGCCGTTCGGCGTGGAAGGCGTTGCGCCGCGCCAGGGCGCCGACGGCGCCCGCTGGGCCCTCATCGATTACGTGGACGTGATCGTTCACGTCTTTACAGACGAGTCGCGCACGTACTACGATCTGGAACTCCTCTGGGGCGACGCGCCGCGGATCGACTGGCAAAAGGGCTGGAAACCGCGGGAAGCCGACAACGCGCCCGCGTTCGGAGACGCGTGATGGCGAACATACGCAAGTTTCTGGACGAGCGCGTTACTCAGGCTATGCGAAAAGCCTACCCCGGTACCACTGCGTCGTCGTTAATTGCGTCATCCGATGCCTCCCTGTTCGGAGACTATCAAGCAAACGGTGCCATGTCGCTCGGCAAAGAGGTTGGCGAAGCCCCCTACGGCGTCGCGAACAAGGTCGTTCAGTTCCTCGATGTGGCTGAGGTGGTTACTGAGCCTGAAGTCGCGGGCCCAGGCTTCATCAATTTTCGCCTCAAGGAAGACTGGGTGGCTGAGCAACTCGGCAAGGTCAACCAACTTGAGTCTGACAGCGAGGACCGTCTTGGGGTCGAACGCGCCGAAAAACCTGAGACTATTGTCGTCGATTACTCCGCACCGAACCTGGCAAAGGAGATGCACGTCGGCCACCTGCGTTCGACGATCATCGGCGATGCCCTGGTGCGCGTGCTCGAGTTCGTGAAGCATAAGGATGGGCAGGTCATCCGTCAAAACCACGTCGGCGACTGGGGGACGCAGTTTGGGATGCTCATTGAGCGGCTAAGTGAAGACGACCGTGTGTGGGATGCTGTCGCTGGCCTTGCCACCCAAGACGCGCGTTCTGTGCGAAGTGATTTGCTTCGGGACCTGGAGGCGCTTTACCGGGAGGCCAAGCAACGGTTCGACAGCGACCCCCAGTTTGCATGGCGTGCTCGCGAGCGAGTTATCGACTTCCAAACGCCCAGAGGGGTTAATACGCGGCACTTGTGGGAATTCATACGCAAAGTATCCTTGACACATGCAGAAGAGGTTTACGCCCGCCTAGGGGTACTTCTCAGGCGTGAGGATGTGCGTGGCGAGTCTGCTTACGAGGACAAGTTGTTCGACGTGGTCGCTGGACTCGGGGACCTCCTTGAGCAATCCGAGGGCGCCCAGTGTGTTTTCCTGCCCGAATTCACCGCCAAGGACGGTTCGCCTCTGCCGCTGATCGTCCAGAAATCCGACGAGGGGTACCTGTATTCCACAACCGACCTTGCCGCGATCGCGTTCCGGACGGGCGTCTTCGAAGAACTGCCTCCCGGACCCGATGGCTCGCCGGGTGGCAAGTCCCCCAACGCCGACCGCATTCTGTACGTCGTCGATGCCCGTCAGTCGCTGCACTTTCGGATGGTCTTTGAGTGCGCGTACAAGGCCGGCTTTGCCGACCGCGACAAGCACGACCTCAAACACGTCGATTTCGGCATGATGCTCGGCCCCGACAACCGCCCGTTCAAGACGCGCGAAGGCAGCACGGTGAAACTCATGGACCTGCTGGACGAGGCCGAGGGGCGGGCCTTCGACCTGGTGACCGAGAAGAACCCCGACCTGCCGGAAGCGGAGCGCCGCGACATCGCCCGCATCGTCGGCATCGGCGGCGTCAAGTACGCCGACCTCGCACAGAATCGCGCCTCCGACTACGTCTTCTCGTGGGACAAGATGCTCAGCCTCCAGGGCAATACTGCCCCCTACATGCAGTACGCCTACGCCCGCATCCGCAGCATCTTCCGCAAAGGCAGGCACGACGAGGCCCAGACGCGCGAGGACGCCTCGCCCATCCCCGTGCTCAAGCCGCCCGAGGCCGCCCTCGGCAAGACCCTGCTGCGGTTCCCCGAAGCGCTCGACCGGGCCCTCGAGGACTATCGCCCGAACGTCCTGGCGGCGTACCTGTACGACCTAGCCCAGGCGTTCACGGCCTTCTACGATGCGTGCCCCGTCATCAAGAGCCGGGAGCCGACGCGGACGCACCGCCTCAAACTCTGCGATCTGACGGCCCGGGTTATCGCCAAAGGCCTCGGCCTGCTGGGCATCGACACCGCCGAACGTATGTAAGCGCCGCTCCGAGCCCCGACCGGGAGGTCGGGGGCACCTTCACCAGTCGAGTCACTCGCGACCATGCGTGTGTTCGAGATCTTCCGCAGCATCCAGGGCGAGACGACGCGAGCGGGCGTGCCGATGGACTTCGTGCGTCTGGCCGGATGCGACCTGGCGTGTTCGTATTGCGACGCCCCCGCCGCCCGCCGTGCCGACGCCGGCCGCGACATGACCGTCGCCGATGTGCTCGGCGCGATGCCTTCGCCTCCCCTGCCCTGGCTTATGATCACCGGCGGCGAGCCGCTGCTCCAGGTCGAGGAACTCAATCGTCTGATCGCTTCGCTGATCGAAAGCGGGCGCAAGGTCGTCGTTGAGACGTCCGGCGCCCATCCGACGGAGATGCTCGACAACCGGGCGGTTCGCATCCTGGATGTCAAGACCCCCGGCAGCGGCATGGGCGACCGTGTCTGCTGGTCGAACCTGGAGCATCTGAGGCCGGAAGATGAGGTCACGTTTGTCCTGGCGGACCGCGCCGATTACGAGTGGGCGTGCGAGGTGGTAGAGCGTCACGGCCTTCTGGAGAGGCTGCCCGTCCTGTTCGGCGCCGCCCGGGGCCGTCTGGACGCGCGGCTTCTGGCCGGGTGGCTTCTGGAGGACGGCTTGCCTGTCCGGCTTAACTTCCAACTGCACAAGTACTTGCGGCTGCCCTGACGGCCGTGCCAAATCGCCCCCAAATTTGCTCGACGACCTGCTTGACAGGGGCCGGACCGGCACCTATACTGCCGCTCTCTTTGAGCAGCAATTGTGCACCCTATGCCAGAGGGGAAGATGTAAATGCGGGCCCGAGACCTTGAGAACTTCCGAAAACTCCTGCTTGCCAAGCGGCGCGTCCTGGCCGGGGACGTGAACGGTCTGGAGCAAGCCGCCTTACACAACAGCCGCCAGGACGCCAGCGGCGACCTCTCGAAGGTGCCGCTTGACATGGCCGACATCGGCTCGGACAACTTCGAGCAGGAGTTCGCGCTGGGCCTGATCGAGACCGAGCAGGCCACCATCCAGGAAATCGACGAGGCGCTGGATCGGATCGAGAACAAGTCGTACGGCAAGTGCGAGAGGTGCGGAGACCGGATCCCCCCGGCACGCCTCAAGGTCAAACCCCACGCCAAATACTGTATCGAATGCCGACGCCAGGAAGAAAAGGGCTTGCTGTAACCGACGGCGGAAGCCACCTTCGCCTCTGGCTGACCGTCGGCCTCGGCCTCTTGGTGGACCTCGCCGGCAAGCACTTTCTCTGGGACCTTCTTGGCGGCCCTCCCGAAAGCGGTGGACGTGTCGTCACGGTCATTCCCGGATGGCTCCGGTTGGTGGCGAGCGAGAATCCGGGCATCGTCTTCGGCATTGATTTCGGAGAAGACCTCGGCCTGGGCCCGGTCGCCGGCCGCATCGTGACGATCGTTCTGACGGTAGCGACATCGGCCCTCATCTTCTACGTGTTCGCCATGTCGCGCCCCAGGCACCGGTGGACGCACTTCTGGTGCGGCCTCATCCTGGCGGGCGCGGCGGGCAACCTGTTTGACCGGATTGCCTTCGGTCACGTCCGCGACCTCATCCAGTTCACCGTCGAGATGGGCGGGCGACCCGTTTGGCCGTTCGTTTTCAATGCGGCCGACGTTTACCTGGTGGTCGGCGTGATCGCCGTGGCCTGGACGATGCTGTTCGGTTCCGGCTCCCAAGAGGCCGGCCGCCGCGAGAAATGCTCCTCGAAGGAGCCTTGAGGTGGGCTGCTCCAGCCGCGACGAAGCGTACATGCAGCGGGCGCTCGACTTGGCCGCCAACGGAATGGGCCGGGTTGAGCCCAACCCCATGGTCGGCGCCGTCGTCGTGCAGGGCGAGTGTGCGGTCGGCGAAGGTTACCACGCCCGTTTCGGCGGCCCGCACGCGGAGGTCGTTGCGCTCGCGCAGGCCGGGCGGAAGGCTCGCGGCGGTGAACTGTTCGTCACGCTGGAGCCGTGCTGCCATCACGGCAAGACGCCGCCTTGTACGGATGCGGTGCTGGCCGCAGGCATCCGCCGCGTGGTTGCGGCCGTCGCCGATCCGTTTCCGGAGATGTCCGGGCGCGGTCTGGCGATTCTCGAAGAAGCCGGTGTGCAGGTTGAGGTGGGGGCGCTGGCGGGGAAGGCCCGGCGTCTGAACGCCGCCTACTTCAAACGTCAGAAGACGGGCCTGCCTCTGGTGATTGCGAAGTGGGCGATGACGCTGGACGGCCGGCTTGCGACTGCGTCGGGCGAGAGCCGCTGGATTTCGTCCGAAGCCAGCCGCCGGCGCGTCCACGAACTCCGCCGCATCTCGGACGCCGTCCTGGTGGGGTCCGGCACGGCCATCGCGGACGAACCCTCGCTGACGGTCCGCCACGTCGAACCGTTTCCGGAGCGCGGTCAACCGACACGGGTTGTTCTCGACAGTCGCCTGGCGCTTGAGCCGACGTGCGAACCGGCGCGCACGGCCGGCGAGGTCCCGGTGACCGTGTACACGTCGGCAGCGGCGCTTGTCGAGTGCGCTGGCCGGGCCGAGGCACTGCGGCAGACGGGGTGCCAGATCGTGACCGTGCCGCCGACAGACGCCGGCCTCCTGTTGACGGCCGTGCTCCAGGACCTCGGCAAGCGGGAGATGTCGCGAGTCCTCATTGAAGGCGGGTCACGAGTCTTCGGGTCATTTTTTGCCGAACGGCTCGTTGACCGGGTGATGGTCTTTGTCAGCCCGCGGATCCTCGGCAGCGCCGATGCGCTCGGGCCCGTGGCGGGCCCGGACGGGCGCGGACTTTTGGAAGCGTTCGAGGTTGCCGATCTGGCCTTCGAGACCGTTGGCCCCGACCTGATGATCCAGGGACGGGTCAGCGAGTTTTGAGCGGCTTGCCGGGAGATGTCAAATCTGATATCTGAGGTCTGCAATTTCAGATTTGCGATTTGAGATTTCAGATTTCCGATCGGAGATTTCAGACTTGCGATTTGAGATTTCAGATCTGCGATTTCAGATTTGAGATTTGCAATCTGAGATCTGCGATTTGAGATTTGTGATCACTGAAGCCGGGTCCCGGATGTCCCATCAGCGAAACGCGACGGGCGGAAAGACCCGTCGCGCGCCGTACTGCTCTCGCCAGAGTCCGAGCCTACCACGTCCCGTAACGCGCCTGCCAGAGTTCGAGAAGCCGCCTGGCCCGGCCTTCGTCGCTCATGCCTGCAAGGACGGCCCGATCCTGAGGGCTGAGAGTGCCCATGAAAGCCTTGAGTTTCCGCGCCCGCGTCCGACAGAACTCCTGACGTTTCTCGGGGAGGCGGCGAAACGCGGCATATCGCTCGAACACGCTCTCGCGTTCTTCGGAACGCATCTCGGCCAGTCGCCAGTACTGATCCAGGGTGGCCCGGCGCCTGTCGTCCGGCAACGACTGCCAGCAAATCGTGTTGGCCTGAGTCTCTCGCGGGTCGAGTCCCAGCCGGTCCGACAGGGCCAGCGGCCCGGCAGCCTGGCCCGTTCGCTCGCGAGACCTGCTCTTCGAAGCGGCAAATCCCGCAGGGTCATACGAGATCCCGCCGATCAGGATCTGCGGACCCACAATGCCGGCAACCAGACCGCACGCCAGCGCCGTTGCCAGACACACGAGCATCAGGCGGATGCGCCGGCGGCGGCGATTCAGGAGACGCACAAGTTGTTCGCGTCGCGGATCCATCCGTCAGGCTCCGTCGCCGGTTTCGTCCGGGCTCATCAGGCGGTCCATGGCTTCGATGACCGCAATCTCATCCAGCAGGTCCACGTCTTCGAGAAACGAGACGTTGCGGCTGACTTCGCGCTCGACCGGACTGGTCGGTTCCTGGGGCAACCCGGTCCAGGAATAGACCGCGACGCCGAACACGAGCCCCGCCGCAACGCCCAGCACCGACGCCACCACCTGACGCCGCAGCCGGTCCGGACGAAGGCGAGACGCCAAGGCGCTGAGGTCCTTCTCCTCAACGATCCGGGCCATCATACGCTCGGTGAAGCCCGTGGGCGCCGGCGCGGGTGGAACCTCATCCAACAACCCCCAACTCTCTCGCAGCAGCCGCGCGTGAGCCCGGCACGATTCGCAACCTTCAAGGTGCCGGCGCACGGCCTCCGCCGTCGATGACTTCAACTCGCCATCAAGGTAGGCTACCAGCACGCCTCGGACCCACTGACACGGAGAAGCCATCACGCGCACCTTCCCTGGAAAAGACTCCACGAGGTTGAACACGTTGGCGTCGGATGGGTGTTGCAAAAAGCGGGGAAATCTAACTGACGCGCTGCCGGCCGCGGCCCGTACGGATGTAGAGGAGGAGTTGGTCTTTCAGGTTGTCGCGAGCCCGGGCCAGAAGGCTCTTGACGGCCATGGTGGTGCAGCCGATCATCATCGCGATGTCCGCGTAACTCATCCCCTCATACTTGTTCAGGATGACGGCGACCTGCTGCTTTTCGGGAAGGGCCTGGATGGCCTCCTGCACCTTCTCCTGCAGTTCTCTCTGGTGCAGGCGGCGGTCGGGCCGGCGGCTGTCCGGGTCGGGCATGGCGCGCGGCCCGTCTCCGAAATCGGACATCTGGTCGATGGAAACGTCGTCGCGTCGATTGGCCCGCGACCTCAGGGCGTTCAGGCTGACGTTGGCCGTGATGCGGAACATCCACGTCGAGAATTTCGCGGTGGGTTTGTACGTCTTGCGAGCCCGATAGATTCTCAGAAAAACTTCCTGGGCAAGGTCTTCGGCGTCGGAGGCGTCGCTGATGAAACGGTAGATGAGCCCGATGACGCGGCTCTGATTGCGCTCGACGAGTTCCTGGAAGGCGAGTTCGTTGCCTTTCTGGAACGCCAGCATCAGGCCGACGTCGTAGTCGGCGGCGGCCCCGCGTCGGCCTTCGCGCTCGTACGACCTGGCAACGGCAACCGCCGCCTTAGCCATGATGGCTCCGTTTGGCCCTTGAGCAAGAGACGCCACGCGGCGCGTGACCGTCGAGCAAGTGGCGCCCCTCCCCTCGCTCATGCATTAATTATTACGAACCGGCGTGCGCTTTCCCAACAAAAAATCCGGCTCTCGGCGCACTCCCGGCACCGGCCGCAGCGCCCCTATTCCGCCACGTTCTTGAGAACGTCCTCGACGAACAGCCGCGCCGCCGCCAGATCGCCTATGCGGTCGTCCCCCGCCTCGCGCTCGACAACCAACGCCCCCATGAAACCGCCCTCCTCCAGCGCCTTCAGGACGGCCACAAAATCGACGTTGCCTTGGCCCAGCGGCACATCCGCGCCCCAGACTTCGCCGGGCTTGTCCGACGGCGTGCCGTCTTTCATGTGAGCCATCGACGTGCGGCCCGCCAGGACGCGGGCGGCCGCCAGCGGGTCGTCGGAACCATACAGGATGAAGTTGGCCGGGTCGAAGTTGACGCTTACGAAGTCGCGTCCCAGATCGTCGAGCGCCTTGACGAGCGCCTCGCCGGATTCCTGACCGGTCTCGAAGCCGACCGTGTGACCGGACGCGTGGATGGCATCCACGGCCCGGCCGAGGCGGTCCATAAAGTCGCCGTACGACGGGTCGGCCGGCTTGGGGATGAAACCGACGTGGGTCGTGACGTGCGTTATGCCGAGGTTGCCCATGGCCTCGCCCCAACTGCGGCACCGTTCGAGCCGTTCGGGGAAATCGTCGGGGTTGATGAAACCGCCCGTGTCGCGGATGGCCTGGATGCTGGAGTAGTCCTCGCCCGCGAAATCGATCATCCCGGCCGGCACCTGAAGGCCGGTCCGCTGGAGAGCGTCGCGAATGCACGCCATGCCGTCCGGCGTCAGGTCATCGGCCTGACGGAACGTGAACTGAATGGCCTCGTAGCCGAGTTCCGCCACCTTCTCGATAGACTCGACCGTGCCGGGCAAAGCCAGTGACCAGAGCGTGCTGCCGATAACGTGGTGTGCCATGAGCGAGACCTCCTTCGGTAGATTGCGGCAGATGCCGCGTTTGCCTCAAGTTCTCCGCGCGCCGGGTCCGATATCCCCCTCCAGAGCGAGGATACCTTAATATGGTTCGGCGGGCCCGTCAAGAATCCCATCCTCTTTATCGCATCGGCGAACTGGCCGAGAAGGCCGGCGTGTCGCGTCAGGTCGTCAGCACCTACTGCATGTACGGCCTGATTTCGGAGACGGACCGGACACCCGGCGGCCAGCGGCTGTTCGACGAATCCGTGGCGCGGCGCATTCGCCTCATCCAGGACCTGAAGTGCCGGTACACGCTCCGCGAGATCCGCGAGATCTTCATGCGCGACCGCCGCGGTCGAAGTGGTTAACGGCAGAATCGCACCTGGGGTCGCAGACGCAACCCTCTTCGGAATAGAGGGTGCGGCTTGGCCGAGTATGTGGGACGTTCCGCGCGTCACTTCCCGTATTTCTGCTCGTACTCCTGAATGCCCTTCTGAAGTTTCGTCCGGCACTCCACGTGTTCGCGCTTCGTCGATGCCTTGTCGATCTTTTTCTCGAGACACTCCTTGAGGCCGGCGACGAGGGGTTTTGCCTTCGTGCCGAGATGATCGGCCACCGTGATCAGACCCGGCTGCCACTTGCTGCCCGTGATGAGCCACACACTGTGCTGGTAGTCGGGTGTCCAGTCGCCGAGGTACGTCACGAAATCGCCGACGATCCACCTGTAGACGCTGGGATCGAAGTGCTTCAGGATCATCATGGTGCGATGCGCCGCCTCGTGCTTGCCGGCGGTGCCATATCCCTGGGCGATGGGTGCGCTGTAGAGCGTTGCACCGAGCGTCTTGAGCACCTTGCCCTCGGCGTCCACACCGAGTTGGACCTTCTCGCCCTGCACCAGAAACCGGAACCCCGCATCGTACGATGAGCGGGCGAAGACGTGGCGCTCCTTGGCATAGATGTCGGCCAGGAGTTGAAACTCCTCGGCGGTGATCGTCTTGCGCAGGCCCACCGCGGCCCAGAAGGCGGCCTCGCGCAGATACCACTTCTCGTGGGCGGCGAACTTCCGCACGAGGGCGAGGTTCTTCCGGATGTCGGCCGGCTCGGCGCGGCCGAGGGCGAACAGGGCGCCGTCGATCTCCCACCACGCCGCGTTGGGAACCTTCAGCGTCTTCACGATGGCGGGCAGGCACTTCGCCGACACGACCGACGCAGGAATCTTGCCGCGAAGACGGTTCGGACTCGTCGCCCTGCCCCAGTTGTCGTAGCCCGAGATGCCATCGAAGGCGGCACGCCGCACACGCGGGTCCGCGTGATGGAGAGCCCCGACGATCTCCTTGATGGACGCCTCGTCGGCCTTCTCCGCGAGCCGACGTGCGGCCCAGGTGCGGACCATCGGGTTGTGGTGCTGCATCATCTTCGCGCAGAAGGCGACCGGCGCGCGGTCCTGCTGTTTGCCCCTGAGCGTCTCGTAAACCTCGTGCGGCTCCGCCGTCTCCTTGCCGAAGCCCTGGCAATCGTCGGTGCGCAGGAACTCCAGATCCGCCGGTCGGCCCCACGGCTGCGGCGGGATCCTTGCCTTCACGCTGAACTTCGTCGGCGGCGCGCCGGTGATCCGCAGCGTCTTCAGGGGGGCCGTGTAGGTGAGGCCGACGGCTCCGGTGCCCCACATCACCCCGCAATAGCGCGTCGTGGTGGGCGGGGACGGCAGCAGGCTGAAGCCGCCGCCGGGCAGACGGCACAGGTCGTAGTACCAGGCCAGTTTGTCCATCTGCCGGCGGTAGTGGGCCTGTCTGTCGGGCGGCACGTGGACCGTGGCCAGGCCGCGCCAGATCACGTTGAACCCGCCGCCCGTGTGACCGAACTCGTGCGCGTAGTAGGAATCGGCGAAGATCAGCGCCAGGTGCTGCGCCGCCATCTGGTAGGGCTTCGCGTCGAGCAGCGACAGGGCGCAGGCGAGCATGCCGTTGCGGCCGTTGGTGTTGGGGAACAGTTCGGCCCGGTGGTCACCGTAGCACACGCTGCCGTGGCCGGCCATGCGGTAAAAGAACTCGAGCGCCCGCATGAACGTCTCCCCGTTGACCGTCACGCCGCATTCCCTCGCAAGGGTGAGGGTCGTAAGCACGGGCACGGCGCCCGAGTTCATCAGACCGCTCTGCACGTAGCCGGGATTCGGTATTCCGCCGTGGCCCCAACTTCCCGCGGCCTGCGTCCTGGCCGCCTGGTCGCAGAGCGCTTTCAGTGCCGGCAGGACGCTCTTGTCGCCGGTCCTCAGATAGTACTCGCCCAGCAGGACGCCCTGGAGGCCAAGATGCCACGTGCTCGTCGTGGGGCGCTCCGCAACCTTGGCGGCCAGCGCCCGGGCCTGGAGCCTGACGTTCGGCAGATACGTGGCGTCGCCGGTCGAGAGCAGGAACAGACCCGTCAGACACGCCGAGAGACTGTCGCGGTCGGCGCGCTTCCCGAACTTGTACGCCCCGTCGGGCTGCTGAGCCTTGCTCACGAAGGCGGCGGTCTGTTGGATGATCCGCTTCGACTTGCGGCAGTTCAGCGGCCACGTCTTGCTGTAGGGCCCCAGGACGGGGATAGTGACCGTCACGTTCGCCTCGCCGCCGCCGCGTTTTACTCTGAGGACAAGCCTGCCGCCGGTCGCCTCGGCCGCAGTAACCGCCTCGCCAAGTGGAACCCGTAGATCCTCGCCCTTGACGGGCCTGCCGCCGGCCGCCAGGATGACGTCGCCGTTGTTGAGTCTTCCCGCGGCGGGCGAGTCCGGGGCGACGTCCTGGACGGTCATCACCAGGCCCTTCTCGATCGTCGCATGGATGCCGGTCACCCCCACCTGGAAGGGGGGATACGTGTGCTTCGCATCGATGCGGCTGCCGTGCGCGTGCGCGGTCCATACGAGGCAGAGCGAACCAACCAGGAACAAACATCTCATCATGAGTTCTTCTCCTCGTGCTCAGTTCCTATCAACGGTCTGAACTGCCTTCCCACGGGCCGAAGTATACACCACCCAGGGCGGCGCTGCCAGGCCTGCCCGCCGTCACACATCGGGTTGGAGTGGTGGAACAGGTCTGCGCCCCCTGCGCCCCACGTTCGCCTGGGTTCGGGGTTGGCTTGCGGTTACTGAGAGCAGCATTGCCGCTGTCCGTGAGCGGACGCTTCACTGTTTGCTACGGGTGCAGAAGCCGCACGCGCAGCATGTTCAAGGCGCAGTAGGTTGCGCGCTCGCGGATCTGGGCGCGGTCGCCCATCAGAAAGTGCCGGGCGGCCTCGGTGCCGGCGGAGTCGGCGAGGGCCATCCAGACGGTGCCGACGGGCTTTTCGGGCGTTCCGCCGCCGGGTCCCGCGACGCCGGTGATGCCCAGGGCAAGATCGGCGGCGGCCCGTTTACGGAGCCCCTCGGCCATGGACCGGGCGACGGCTTCGCTGACCGCGCCGTGCTCCGTGATAAGGGCTTCATCGACGCCAAGGGTGCGGACCTTCGAGGCGTTCGCGTACGCGACAACGCCTTCCACCAGATGGTCCGACATGCCCGGCACGTTGACGAGTTTTGCCGCCACGAGGCCGCCCGTGCACGACTCGGCGATCGCCACCGTGGCGCGGCGTTCGACCAGGAGCGCCGCCACGGCCTCCTCCAGGCCGGCGTGTTCTTCGGCGAACACGGCGGTTCCCAAGCGGTCGCGGACGGCCGATATGTCGGCTGCGACAAGCGCCTCGGCCTCATCCGGGGCGCCGGAGGCGTACACGTGGATGTCAATGATGCCTGAATGGACGGCCGTGCCGACGTGAGGCCGGCGGCCGGGCGCCATCAGGTCCGAGAGTTTTTCGCCAACGACGGACTCGCGCAAGCCGAACGTCCGGACCGTGCGCACCATCATAACCCGTCCGCCCGCGCTGCGGCCCAGTTGCGGCAAGACCTGCTCGTCGAGCATGGTTCGCATCTCGACCGGAACGCCCGGGATGCAGAAGATGCGTGCGCCGCCAAGGCGGGCGTCGATGCCGACGGCCGTTCCGACGGGGTTTGGCAGGACGCGTGCGCCGCGCGGCAGGAGGGCCTGGACACGGTTTGCCCGGCTGACGGTCCGTCCGCGTGCCTTCGCCCACCGCTGGAGGTGGGCGGTCGCGTCTTCGTTCTCGACGAGTTGCTCGCCCATGGCGTCGGCGAGGGCGTGGCGGGTGCAATCGTCCTGGGTGGGACCGAGGCCGCCGCTCGCGACAATGACGTCGGCCTCGTCGGCGGCCCGGCGCATGGCGCCGGCAATGGCCGCCACGTTATCGTCCAGGGTGACGTGCCGGACGACCTCGATGCCGAGGGCGCTCAAGTCGCGGGCGATGTCGCGCGAGTGCGTGTCGAGCGAGAGGCCGCTGACAAGTTCGCTTCCGATGCTCAGGACGACGGCTCGCACGTGCCCCTCCCCTACCGGCTGAAGTGGAACAGGATGATGTCGCCGTCCTGGACGACGTAGTCGCGTCCTTCGAGGCGCACGTGGCCGTCAGCCCGGGCCTGTTTGACATCGCCGGCGCTGGTGAGGTCGTCGAACGTGACGACCTCGGCACGGATGAAGCCGCGTGCCATGTCGGTGTGAACGTCGGCGGCGGCATCGACGGCTGTGGCGCCTCGCGGAATACTTCGCGCGGCCACCTCCTTGTCGCCGGTCGTGTAAAAGGTGATGCGGTCCTGGGCCTGGTGGACGGCCGGAAGCAGATCAATGGCGTGCATGCGATCCAGCCCCATCTCGTCCATGAACGCCCCCCGTTCATCCGGGGGCAACTGGCTGATCTCCGCCTCCAGCGAGGCGCACAGCGCGATGACGGGCTTGCCCGGACCCGCGTACGCTTCGGCGGCCTCTTGGGGTCGACCCGCGTGGTCTTCACCCACATTCAGGACGGTGACGACAGGCTTTTCCGTCAGGGCAGCGAAGTTGCGCAGGATGCCGCGCTCGGCGTCGGTCCGAGCGATGTCGTGAAGGGGCTTTTCGGCTTCGAGGGCTTCGCGGCAGCGTGAGAGGAACTCCAGTTCGTGTTTCAGGGCATCGCGGCCAGGGAGCGGTTTGGCGATCTGGCCTTCGATCTTCTCGATGCGCCGCAGAATGACGTCGAGGTCCGAGATAAGGAACTCGCCGTCCAGGACGTCGCGGTCGGCCTTCGGATCGACGCTCCCCGGCACGCGGTCCGATTCGAACGCACGCAGGACATACACGAGGGCGTCGGCCCGGCGCAGGTGTTCCATGATCGCCGTGTTCTGGGCGGCGAGGTCACTGCGTCCCGGGGCGAGACCCGGCAGGTCGAGAAACTCGATTCGGACCGGAACGCGCTTCTGCGGGCGGTAGTGTTCGTGCAGCCAGTCCAGGCGCTGGTCGGGCAACGCGACCGCGGCGATGCTCGGATGATCGGCACGGGCAGGGCTCGCCGCGGAATCGACCGCGCCCTGGGACAGGGCATCGAACAGGCACGTCTTGCCTGCGAGGGGGAGTCCGGCCAGTGCGACGTTCACGTCCGGGTTCCTCCAGGTGGTGCGCAGTGGGCGGAGCGGCCGTGCGTCCCGGTTGCCGGTCAGGCATCCGCGTTCGGCGTCCCCTTGTCGAGAGCAAGGCCTATCTTGTGAAGAATGGCCGACAGGTTGGCCAGGTCCCTGTTGCTCAGGGAATCAAGCGATCTTATGCTCGCAGCAATCTTGGCCTTCCGGTAGGCGTGCACCGCCCGGCGTCCCTTGGGCGTGATGGAAACATCGATCTTGCGTTTGTCCTTGGGGTTGATGGAGCACAGGACAAGTTTCTCGTCGTAGCGCTGCTCGAGCGCCTTGAGGACGCGCGACATCTGAGCGGGCAGGACGCCGACGTGACGCCTGAGTTCCCCCACCGACAGGGACGGCCGATGCTCGAGGGCATCGAGTGCGAGGAACTCGGACTCCGACAGGTCGTAGCCGCCCTCAAACTTCTCGCGCTGGGATTGGAACCACGTACGCCTCGTCAACTCGAAGATCTGCGGGGCCAACTGCTGGATGGTCTCCAGGCGGCTCTTGTTCACGGCCGGCTCCATGAGATGATCACCGTGGTCGGGCAACGACGGTCAACCCGGCCCGCGGCGCCGCCGAGGCTATGTGCCCGGCGGCGGCGACACTTGAGATGGCGCCGACGGCTGCACCTTCTGCTCCAGGGGCGGCCGATCGGGCTCTGCGGCCGGCGTGTCGGACGCGACGTTCTGAACGGACGCCTTCATCCGGCGGCCGACTTTGAACTTGACCGTAGACCTTGCCGGCACGTGCACGCGTTCCAGGGTTCGGGGGTTCTGTGCCATGCGCGGCTGGCGGGTGCGTACTTCGAAAACGCCGAAATCGCGAAACTCGAGACGGTTGCCTTTCGAGAGTTCTTCGACGATTTCATCGAGGAACTGTTGGACGATGTCTTTGACAAGGGTACGTTTGGCCTTGGTCGTGTCCGCGATGCGCTCCGTCAGGTCCTTCTTGGTGACGGTCCTCATGGATGCCCCCTGTGGCTGCTAGAGGATTACCGTTCGATGTCTGGCCTCGCTCTCGTTCGGCCGGCGCCGGCCGACTGGGGCCCCTCTCCGACAGACTGCGGACACCGCGGAACCGACACGGATTGCCTTCAGTAATACGGCATCGTCCCAACCAGAGACCTGCTCCAAGTGTACGCTAGAGCGCCTCTTACGTGGCCGCAAGAAAAAAACTCGCGTCACTTTTTCCGTTTCGCCGCCGGCTTGCTGCCGCCTTGGCGGCCGGGCGCTGAAGGCATGGCTGCCGACCGCTCTCGTGCTGCAATGTGCTTGGAGATTATACCTTACACTGCCGCTTCAGGCAAACGACTTGCCGGAATTGTCTGCGGCCCTGCCGCCGACGCAGCCGGAGCGGGCCTACTCGTCTTCCGTCTTCGCTTTGGCTGCCGCTTCGACAATCTGTTGCTGCACGTTCGCCGGAACGGGCTCGTAATGCGCCAGTTCCATGGTGTAACTGCCCTGGCCTCCCGTAATGCTCCTCAGTTGGGTATTGTACTGGGCGACCTCGGCCAGCGGCACCTGGACGTTGATGGTCTGCGCACCACCGGCGCCGGCTTCCATCCCCATGATGCGGCCGCGGCGGCTGTTCAGGTCGCCCGTGATGGCGCCGAGGAACTCGTCGGGCACCGTAATCGCCATGTTGACGTAGGGTTCGAGGATGGCCGGCTTGGCTTTGTGGACGGCGTCGCGGAAGGCGTTGCGGCCGGCGATCTTGAACGCAACCTCCTTCGAGTCCACCGAGTGGTGTTTGCCGTCGTACACCGTGACGCGAACGTCCTGGAACGGGTATCCCGCGATGACGCCGTTGTCCATGGCCTCGCGAACGCCCTTCTCGATGGCCGGCAGGAACTGTCTCGGGATCGAGCCGCCGAAGATGTCGTTGACAAAGTCCAGCCCCTCTCCGCGCTCCAGCGGTTCGACGCGCAGATACACCTCGCCGAACTGCCCGGCGCCGCCCGTCTGTTTCTTGTGGCGATAGTGGCCTTCGGCCTTACCCATGAGGGTTTCGCGGTACGGGACCTTGGGCGGCTTGGTGTTCACGTCCAACTGGTAGCGCCGTTTCAGTTTCGCCAGGAGGACGATCAGATGGATGTCGCCCATTCCGCTGACGACCAGTTCGTTCGTCTGGCGGTCGTGCGTGGTCTTAAGCGTATTGTCCTCGTCCATTGCTTTGGCGAGGGCCTCGGAGATCTTCTGCTCGTCGCCGCGGCTTTTCGGCTCAAGCGCCAGCGAGAACATCGGCACCGGCACGTCAATCGCCGGGACGATGAGCGCATCGGGACCCGTTGAGATCGTATCCCCAATGTCGA
Organism: uncultured Anaerolineales bacterium; assembly: GCA_964539385.1. Lineage (GTDB taxonomy): Bacteria > Planctomycetota > Phycisphaerae > FEN-1346 > FEN-1346 > JAUVZF01. Next base: position 47,325 of record CAZIJC010000015.1, read on the forward strand.
GTTCTTCGATCTTGGAGACACCGACGATGTCACCCGCCACGGCCTCCGAGACGGGCTGCGTATCCTTGCCCTGGCACCGAAGCACCTGGCCGAACCTGGTCTCGCGCCGCTCGTCGTTGATGCGTACCGAGCAGTCGGGAGCCAGCCGGCCGCTCAGAATCCGCAGATACGCGATCTTGCCGACAAACGGATCGCTGACCACCTTGAAGCCCTGAGCACAGAGCGGCCCGTCGGCGTCGGCCTCGATTGGCACGTCCTGCGCGTCGTCGCCGGCGCCTTTGCGTGCGGTCCGCGAGGCGGCTTGCGCGGGGCTGGGAGCGCACCGGGCGATCGCGTCCAGGACTTCCTCGACGCCCAGTTCCTTGCGTGCGCTCGTGAACAGGATCGGCACCAGTGTGCCGCCGGTCACGGCGGTCGTGAATGCCGCTGCGAGTTCCCCAGGTTTGATCTCTTCGTCGCCGAGGTACCGCTCCATGAGGTCCTCGTCCGCCTCGACGATCGACTCTACGAGTTCGCCATGCGCGCCGGCCACGTCCATGAGCGCATCGCCTTCGGCGCCGGCGAACGCGTCCACGACCCCCTCGAACGAGGCGCCCTCGCCGACGGGGATCGTCAGCGGACGGCCCGCCGAACCGAGGGCTTCGCGGATCCGGCCGACGAGCGGCGCGAGTTCGACGTTCTCCGCATCGGCCTTGTTGACCACGATGATGCGTGCCAGATGCGCGGCGGCGGCGGCTTTGAAGAGGCGGCGGGCGTGAATATCCACACCAACGGTTGCATTGAGGACGAGAACAGCCGTGTCGGCGGCGGCCATCGACCGCAGCGCCGCCCCCACGAAATCGGAGTAGCCGGGTGTGTCGAGCAGGTTAACGTGCCGGTCCTTCCACGTCAGGTTCAGGACGCTCGTTGCGATGCTCGACTGGCGCTGCTTCTCTTCCGGTTCGAAGTCGCTGACGGTGTTGCCCTCATCGGGCGTCCCAAGTCGGCTGATCGCTCCCGCCTTGTGGAGCATCGCCTCGGCCAGTTGGGTCTTGCCGACCCCGGTGTTGCCGATGAGCGTTACGTTTCGGATTGCGTCGGTTTGAACTGCAGCCATCGCTGCCTCCCACTGTTACGAACGCGCCGGGCAAGCCCGGCGGCTAACGCTCTCACGCGCCGCGCAAGGGCGGCGGCTAACGCTCTCACGCGCCGGGCAAGGGCGGCGGCTAACGCTCTCACGCGCCGGGCAAGGGCGGCGGCTAACCTGCCTGCTCGCCTGCTGCATCGAGTGCATCGGCCAGCGTGATTTCCCCCTCGTACAGCGCCCGGCCGATGATGGCGCCGTCAGCGCCGGTTTCTTTTATCCTGGCAACATCTTCAACGGTCGTCACGCCGCCGGAGGCGATGACCGGAAACGGGCTGGCGCTTACGACCAGCGTTGTCGCCGCCACATTGGGACCTGCCATCATACCATCTCGCTCAATGTCTGTATAGATGATCGCAGCAAGCGGGACATCGCGCGCGTCATCGAGCATCTCCAGCACCGTTCGGTCCGTCAGCGTCGCCCAGCCGGCGACGGCCACCTGGGCCTTACGGGTATCCAATCCCCAAGCCACCTTCTGCGGGAACTTCCGCGCGACCATGGCCAGCCAATCCGGCTCGCGGACGGCCCGTGTCCCGACAATCACCCGCGTCAGGCCCAACCCGAGGACCGTCTCGACCATCTCGGTGGTCCGGATGCCGCCGCCCAGTTCGACTTTCATGCCGACGGCCTCGACCACGGCGGCGACCTTGTCCAGATTCTTCGGCTCCCCGTCGCGTGCCCCGTCGAGGTCCACCATGTGGAGCCACGTGGCCCCGGCCTCCTCGAACCCGCGCGCCACCGCGACGGGGTCCTCGTCAAAGACCGTCTCCCGGCAGTAGTCTCCCTGTCGCAGGCGTACGCAGCGCCCACCCCGCAGGTCGATTGCCGGCAGAATCAGCATGGCTTATGCGCTCCGCGGGACAGGTCTCTCAGGCCCTTCATCAGTGGCGATGCACACGCCGGCCGCACCGCGCGGCCGACCTGTTGTCCGGCGACAGAGCGTTTTATCGAGGCGAGACGACGATGGCAACTCGCCGGTTCTTCGCCCGTCCGCCGGCGCTGGCGTTCGACGACACGGGCTTGTAGTAACTGTACCCGGCCGCGTAGATGCGTTTCGGGCTAATGCCTTTCGAGACCAGGTACCGCAGCACCGCCATGGCCCGGTTGCACGAGAGGTCCCAGTTGTCGGTCCACAGTTTCTTGGTTTTTCGGATGGGCTCGTTATCGGTATGCCCCTCAACGCGGATCTTCTGGCTCGCGTAATCGCGATTCAGGACCGCCGCAATGTTGCCGAGGACCTGCTTGGACGCGCTCTTGAGGGTGACCTTGCCGGAGTCGAACAGGATCGTGTTGGGCAGCGTAACGGTCGTGACGTCGCCGACGACCGTGACGTCGACGCCCTTGCCAAAGTCGGGCTTACGTTTGGCGGCGGCCGGCGCCAGCGTGGGTGGCTTGGGCACGGCGCGTGCCTTGGCGAGTTCGCCGTGGAGTTCCTGGTTCTGCCCCCTCAGGCCGTCGTTTTCCGCCTGGAGGTCGGCGTTTTGGATGAGTGCCTGTTCGAGTTGTTTCTGAAAGGCGGCGTTGCGTTCTTCGAGTTGCTGCTGTTGGCAGCCCACGCTCGACGCCGCGACGATCCCGACGGCCAGCACGAGCGCCGCCCGTCCGATGAGCCGCGTCACATCCTTCTCGGGTCGCATCGCGATCTCCTTTCTCCTTTAACCGCTTCCGGCGGTTTGGCAGAGTATCCGATACACTATCTCACACATCGCCTCGATGCCGGGCCGAAAGTGGGCCACAACACCGTCCTGGACCAGCATCACCACACCGGCCGCCAGCCCCAGAAACGGGCCGTACGGCACTTCGCTGTCCTGCTTCCGCACCAAGTGCCATAGGCCATAGGCAAGGCCCAGGAACGGCGCCGTCAGAAAAACCAGTACGGCCGCCTCCCAGCCCAGGGCGCCGCCGATGGCCGCCATCAGGTAGATGTCGCCGATGCCCATGGCCTCTTTCTTGAAGGCCCACGTGCCCAGCAGCCGCGTCACGAAGATCAGCCCCGCGCCGACCGCAGCGCCGAGCAGGCCAAGCAACACGGCGTCGGCCCGTTCCCAACCGGTCCAACCGGGCAGTTGACCGTCGTAGGCGCCCACGCGCTGGACCTGCGGCCAGAGGAAGGAACCGATGAGGGCGACGGCCAGGGCCACGTTGGTTACCGAGGTGTAGATCTCCTTTCGCTCGAAATCGATTACGCCCGACGCCACCAGCGCCGACGCCAGCACCATGTGCACTGTATACACGCCCACGTGGGCCGCACCCGGCCGCACGCCAAAGATGAAGTACGCAAGCCAGAAACCGAAAAAGATCAGGCCCGACGCGGCCTCCACCACCGCGTACCGCGCCGAGAATCGCGTCCCGCACTGCCGGCACCGTCCTCGCAGCACGAAGTAACTGACGACCGGGATGTTGTCGTACCACGCGATCGGCGCCAGGCACACCGTGCAATGCGACGGGGGCCAGACCAGGCTCTTGCCCGCCGGCAGCCGGTGAATGCAGACGTTCAGAAAACTCCCGACGCACGATCCCAGTAACAAGAAGAAGACACCGAACGGCCACGCCGAAACCATCTCCTGAAGGTTATCGAGCATTCGCCGTCTGCCGATCCGCTCTGCGCGACGTGCACGTCCGCCAACAGGTCAATCTAACACCGGCCCCGTGACCTTGCAAGGCAAAACGGCCCATCGCATTTGCGAACCCGCAAGCGACCCATTTTTCGCTTGACCTGTCCCGCAAGCGGAGTAGAACCGCATGATACCGAAGCGGCCGAGCATGCAGTGGCGGTTGGGCAGCGGTCGTGGGGGAACCTGCGCAACTCGCCCGGATGTTTTGTGCATCTCTCACCAGAAAGGAGCGGACATGGCCAACGGGAAATTACCAAGTTACCTGGCATCTGCCACGCCGAATCCCGCCGCAAACCGAAGCGCGTGGTACAAGAACACCGCGCAGACGTATGCGGGGATCATGCTCTGGTTCGTCTTCTGGCAACAGGTTCCGGTGCTCGCGGAACTGGCCAAGGACACCGGCATCAGCGCGTTTGCCGGCGGCGCCCTGGCCCAGGGATTGGGCGTGGCGTTCCTGGGGCTGATTATCGCGGCCCTGATCTGCCACTTCCTCTTCTACCTGGTGCCCGGCTTGCTGGGGATGAAGACGGGCCTGCCCCTTTACATTGTGGGGACCTCCACCTACGGCGCGCAAGGCGGCTTCCTGATGCCCGGCGTCCTGATGGGCGCGCTCCAGTTCGGCTGGCTGGCGGTCAACGGGTACTTTGCCGGCTTTCTGCTGTGCCAGCCGTTCTTCGACGATCCCAGCCAGATCTTCGGCTCGGTGCCTCACGCCGTTGTGGCGTCGGCGTGGATCGTGCTGGGGGCGTTCATGGGCGTCAAGGGCATCCAGTACGTGGCCAAGGTGGCAACGTTCATGCCGCTCATCCCGCTGGTGATCCTGATTATCCTTTTCGTCTCGACGGTGGGCGGCGTGGCAAACTTCGACAGCCAGGCCCTCGTGGAGGCGGGCAAGGAGTTTACGCCTGAGGGCGGCGAGCCGGTGACAGCCGCGGCGCCGCTCACCGTCTTCGCCATCATCGCCCTGCTCTCGACCTACATCGTCGGTTTCTTCGCAACGGCCGGTGCGGCGGGTACCGACATCGCCTCGAACAACCGCAACGCGAAAGACGTGCACCTGGGCGGCCTGGCCGGCATCGCCCTGGCCACCATTGTGGCCGGCGGACTTTCGCTCCTTATCGTCGCCGGCGCCTACGGCGGCGGCATCGTGTCCTCCGGCGTCGTGCAACCCACCGTGCTGATGGAAGCCATCGTTGGCAAGGAGACCGCGGGCGTGCTGTGGTACCTGCTGGCCATTGCCGCCTTCCCGGCGGCGTGCTTCTCGTCGCTGATTGCGGCCAACAGTTTCAAGGCCACGCTGCCGAAGGTGCGGCCGCTGTACTCGTGCGGCCTGGGTGCGATCGTGGCCATCGTCCTGGCCGTCACCGGCTGGGCCGGCGACGCGATCTGGGTCTTCTCGATCATCGGTGCCTCATTCGGCCCGGTGTGCGGCGCGATGATGGCCGACTAT
>CAZIJC010000016.1:0-49551 GCA_964539385.1 uncultured Anaerolineales bacterium
TCCAGCCGCTCAAGATGCAGCAGGTGGCCGACGACGTCGGCCTGCACGTCGGCACGATCTCGCGGGCGGTCGCCGACAAGTACGCCGACACGCCGTGGGGCATCTTCGCCCTTCGCGGTTACTTCACGGGCGGCACCGAGACGGCCGAAGGCGAGCAGGTCAGTTGGGACCACGTCCGGGTGCACCTGAAGGCCATCGTGGACGCCGAAGACAAGGCGAAGCCGCTCTCCGACGAAGCGATCATGAACCACCTCCGCGGCGAAGGGATCGACGTGGCCCGCCGCACCGTCGCCAAGTACCGCGAGGAACTCGGCATCCCCTCCTCACGCCGACGACGGCAATACTGACGGCACCGACCCCGTTGCGGCAGCAGCGGGTCACCTTATCCCGTCGCCGCTCGTATAATAGGTTGAGACCCCGGGCAAGGAGTCGCCGCGTGGACCCGCTCACCGCCGGCCTGAAGTCCGTTCGCCGCCGCCTGGTGGCGGTGCGCGCCGCGGAAGCGGGCCTGGTCGGCGCGCTGGTCGGCGCGGTCGCGGGCGGCGTGCTGACGCTCCTGCGCATCTTCCTGCCGCAGGTCCTGCCCGTGTGGGTTGCCCATCCGGTGCTGCCGCTCGGCCTCGTTCCATTCGGGTTCGTGGACCTTTTCGTGATCCGGCTGCTTGAGGGCACGTCCTTACGGGATGCGGCGCTGGCGGCCGACCGGGCGGGGCGGCTCAAGGAACGCCTCGCCACGGCGCTCGAAGTGCGTGATGGCTGCCGGCCGGGCTTCCTCGACGGTCGCCTGCTGGACCAGGCCCGCGAGGCGGCCGGGCGCCTGGACGCCCGGCGCCTGCCGCTTGCGACGAGTCTCGGCCACCGCGGGAAGGCCGTGCTGCTGGCCGTCCTGGTCCTGGCTGCGGCGGCGTTTGTGCCGCCTCTGGCCGGACCGCCTCTCCAGCCGCGGGCGGCCGAACGGGCGGCCCAAGCGCTGGAGAACCTTGCCCGCGATGGGACAATCGCTCCGACGATCCGTGAGACCCTCGAGCGGACCATCGCCCGGCTCCGGGATGCCGGCGTGCGGCAGGGCGACGCGCAGCGGGCCACGTCGGCGGTGTACCAGTCGGTGGCCCGGGCCGAGGGCGCCCGCCGGGAGACGCTTCGCGCGGTGGCCGAGATCGACGACCCGGACGTCCGGCGGATCGTCCGCGCGGCCTCAAGAGGGGACTCTTCCGGCGCTGCGGGCGCAGCGACCGCCCTGGCCGAGCGTGTGGCCTCGGATGCTGCCTCGGGCGGCATGCCGCCGGAGGCACGCCAGCGCCTGGCCGACAGCCTCACCGGTGCCGCCGCACCCGCAGGACGGGCGGAACTGACGGACCTTGAGCGGGCCCTGGCCGCCGCCGCCGATGCCGTCCGCAAGGGCGACCCGAAGGCGGCCGAGCCGCTCGCCCGTCTTGCCGCCGCCCTGGCCGACGCGCTCGGCAAGGAACGCTCGGTCGGCGTCGCGGCGGTGGTAGCGGCCGTCGGCCAGGCCCGGCGGACGCTGGACCTGGCGGAATCGGTCCCGCCGGCGGTGGCCGAGGCCATCGCGGGTCGCGCCGTGGAACCGATTCCGGGGCCGGCGGCGGCCGCTGCCTCCAACGGGGTAGGCGCCGCGGTGGGGACAAGCGGCGCTCGTGTTCCCGCCGACGTGCGCCCGGAAGACCGCGAGGTGGTGCGGCGGTACTTCGGAGGGTGAATGCGTTCGAGGCGTAACCGGCCGCCTACCGAAACAGCGCCGTGCCGACCCGGACGATCGTGGCGCCTTCCTCGATGGCCGTCTCGTAGTCCTGGGTCATGCCCATCGAGAGTTCGGTGAGCGGTTGCGGCAGGTCGGCCTGGCGGTTGAGCGTCTCCATCAACTCCCGGAGTTCCGCGAACAACGGCCGCACGGTCTCGGCATCGTCCACGAACGGGGGCATCGTCATCAGGCCCACCAGGTCGATTCCCTCCAGCGCTGCGACCTGCGAGGCGAGTGCGGCCGCGTCGGCGGGCGTGACGCCGGCCTTGGCCTCCTCGCCGCTTGTGTTCACTTCCAGCAGGCACGTGGCCCGCGCGCCCTCGGCCTGGGCGCGTTTGCTGATGGCCTCGGCCAGCCGCAGCGAGTCCACGCTGTGGATCATCGTGCACGTCGGCACGACGTACTTGACCTTGTTCCGTTGGAGGCGGCCGATCATGTGCCAGCGGACACCCGCCCCTTCGAGTTCGCGGCTGCGGTCGCGGAGTTGCTGTGCCCGGTTCTCGCCGATGTCGGTCTGCCCGGCGCGGACGAGGACGCGGATCGTCGCGGGCGCGACCGTCTTCGTGACCGCCACGAGGCGGACGGCATTCCCCGCGCGACCGCTCCGCGCCGCCGCCTCCGCGATGTGGTCGCGAACGTATTGCAGGTTCGCCAGGACGCGTTCAGGTTGAAGGTCGGTCATGGTGCGGCACCTGCCGGCGAGACTCACCGGCTGTAGAGGCCGGTCAGTTTGGCTTCGGCCAGGATGTGGCCTTCCATGGCGGCGAGCAGGGCCTGCTTGTCGGCGCCGGGGGCGAGTTCCAGTGTCTGGTCCAGGGCGTAGAGCGCAAAGTGGTAGTGGTGGACGCCGTGGCCGGGCGGGGGCATCGGGCCGCCGTAGCCGATCTTCGGCCAACTGTTGTTGCCCTGGCAGGCGCCGCCGAGGTCCGCGACCGTCTCGGTGGTCGGGATGCCCTCGGGCAGGTTCCGCCGGTCGGCCGGGATGTTCCAGATGAGCCAGTGGTCCCACGTGCCGACGGGTGCGTCCGGGTCGTCGCAGATGAGGGCCAGGCTCCCGGCGCCTTCCGGCGGATCGGTCCACTCCAGCGGCGGCGAGGCGTCGGCGCCCTCGCCGGTGTACTGTTTCGGGATGCGGTCACCGCTGGCAAACGCCGGGCTGGTCAGCGTAAAGGTCATGGCGGTCTCCTTCGGTTCCTGCTTGCATGCGGCCGGGGCCAGCGTGACGGCCGCAAGGCCGGTGGCTAACAGAACGCGGGGCAGCACGCGGGAAACGGTCGCGTTCATGGCCGCCTCCTTCAACGTCTATGATGCGCTGCGCGCGGTGATGCTGCAAGGACAAAGGGCCGAGCGACAACCGCTCCCTCGCGGTCGCGGCTAGGATTGGGTGTGGCTCGGATTGGTCGCGGCTCAGCATGGTGAAATCGTTGCGTAGCGGCGCGCCGGCGGCTATGATAGACGCAGTGAGTACCGCGGCGAGGAGCGCCGGCCGCGCGGGGGGAGGAAAGCAAGGGAATCTCTGAGGAGGATCGTGATGCAGCGTTCCGTGTTCATCGCATTGGTGGTTGTGTGCCTGGCGACGGTGGCGCCGGGCTCGGATTGGCCACAGTTTCTGGGTCCCAACCGAAACGGCGTCTCGCCGGAGAAAGGCCTGATGCGCAAATGGCCGGCGGGCGGCCCCAAGGTGCTCTGGACCATTGACGTGGGGCCGGGGTACGGCGGCGCCGCGATTAGCGGCGGCAAGGTCTACCTTCTCGACCGCGTCGGCGAGGAGCAGGACGCGCTGCGCGTCCTCGACCTTGCCACGGGCAAGGAACAGTGGCGCTACGCCTACGACGCTTCCGGCCGCGCCAGCCACCACGGGTCGCGGAGCACGCCAACCGTTGGCGACAAGTATGTCTTTACCGTCGGCCTGTTCGGCCACTTCCACTGTATCGACAAGGCCACTCACAAGCCCGTCTGGCAGAAGCACCTGCTGAAAGACTACGACGGCAAGAAGCCGCAGTGGGCCGTGGCCCAGTCGCCGCTCCTCTATAAGGACGTGGTCATTGCCGCGCCCCAGAGCGGGTCGGTCGGCGTCGTGGCGTACGAGAAGGCCACGGGCAAGGAGCGGTGGCGGTCCGAACCGATCGGCAGCATGTATTACCATTCGCCGTTTGTGACGACCGTCGGCGGCGTCGAGCAGATCATCATGCAGTCCACCAGGAACGTCGTCGGTCTGGATCCCAAGACCGGCAAGATCCTGTGGACGTACGGGTACCGCGTTCGCGTGGCGGGCGTCCCGGCCCCCACGCCCCTCCCCGATGACCGCTTCTTCCTGACGGGCGCCTACGACGCCGATTCTGAGATTATCCAGGTTACGAATCAGGGCGGCAGCTTCTCGGCCAAGAACCTTCACACGTTCGAGCAAGTCGGGTCGCACGTCCAGCAGCCCATTCTGGTTGACGGCTACATCTACGCCGTCTGCAACACGAACTCCAAGGCCAACGGCATGGTCTGCTTCGGTCTGGACGGCCAGATCAAATGGAAGACCGGCAGGGACCCGTATCTGTGCAAGGGAAACACGCTCCTGACGGGCGACGGGGTCTTCTACCAACTGGACGGACGGGAGGGCGATCTGCATATCGTCGAGCCGTCGCCGGCAGGGTTCAAGTCGGTGGGGAAGGTCAAACTGCTCGGCGGCAAGGAAATCTGGGCCCCCATGGCCCTCGCTGACGGCCGTCTTGTCATCCGCGACCAGCGGCAGATGAAGTGCCTCGACATCCGGGTGCAGTGAGCACCCGCACGGAGGGGGTGGGTCCCGCGTGGTGCGTTTCATGGTCTGGTCGGCGGCGGTGAGCGTGGCCTTTCTGCCGCTGCTGTACCCGGTTCTGGGCCTGGTGCGGATCGTGCGCGGCTGCAATCCGCCGCGCGGCTACTGGCGCCGGCGGCTCATCCTCAACCTGCTCGAGACGAACCTCGGGATGTGGCTGAACCTGGGCCTGGCGGTGGCCGTGGCCGTCCTGATGGAGCGCAGCCACGAGGCGGCTTGGCCGCTGCTCGGTGCGGCCGCCCTCCTCGATCTCCTTTACACCGTCTGGATCGTCGCCCTGACGCCGCGCGACTGGTGGCACGCCCTGCCAACGGGCATCGCGCTTGGCCTGTATGCAGCGGCCGTTGTGACGGCGTGATCAGGACAATGCTGCTCTTCGTTTTTCGGACCCGGCGGCATTTGAAACCCTGCGCCCTACGTCAAAATGCGTGAATATCTTCCGGCCGCCGGCGTACTGTTGGTAAACCCATCAATGCGACCGCCCGCGCCGTTGCCGCCCTTGCGTTGACGGCCGGCGCGTCGGTATAATCGCAATCATACGCTGCGCGGCGCGCGGCAGGGGAAAGGAGGCGACTCATGGGCGGCTTGGCTTTGGGTGGAATGGCGATGATCGTGCTCCTGGTCATCGGCGGCCTCGCGCTGCTGGTGATCGGGTGGCTCGTCCTGACGTACAACGGCCTCGTGCGCCTGCGCAACGGGGTGAAGAACGCGTGGGCGCAGATCGACGTGCAACTGCGTCGGCGCTATGACCTGATTCCCAACCTCGTCGAGACGGTCAAAGGCTACGCCGCCCACGAGAAGGAGACATTCGAGAACGTGGTCAAGGCGCGGCAGGCGGGCATCGACGCCTCGAACATCAAGGAGCAGGGGCAGGCCGAGAACATGATTACGGGGGCCCTGCGGCAACTGTTCGCCCTCTCGGAGGCGTACCCCGACCTGAAGGCGAACACCAACTTCCTGGCGCTGCAGGAAGAACTCGCCTCGACCGAGAACAAGATCGGTTTCGCCCGCCAGTACTACAACGACGCCGTCCAGACGTTCAACACGCGGCAGCAGATGTTCCCGGCGAACATGGTGGCGCGGATGATGGGCTTTGAGCCGAGCGACTTCTTCGAACTCGAAGAGCCCGAGATGCGCGAGGCGCCGAAGGTCGAGTTTTGATCTGCAGTGTTGGGCGCCGCGAATCGAAAGTCTGCGCGGCGGGTCTCCTGACCCGCCGCGTCCGCAGCACGCCGACGTCCGCGGCGTTCTCCGGCAGAGGGACGCGACCCCGTGCCCATGACGCCTCGCCAACGTTGGCTCACCCTGCTTGAAGGCGAAACGCCCGACCGCATCCCCACCGACTACTGGGCCACGCCGGAGGTCACCGGGCGCCTGCTCGCGGACCTCGGCTGCGCCGACCAGGACGAACTCTACGAGCGCCTCCATATCGACGGCGTGGACGCCGTCCACGCGCCGGCCACCGTCCGCTGCCATCCCGACGACCCCGAGGCCGACATCTGGGGCGTCCGCAGCCGGACGGTCGATTACGGCGGTGGCACCTACGACGAGGACGCGAGTCACCCCCTCGCCGGCGCCGAGACGGCCGGCGACGTCCACGCCTTCGCGTGGCCCGATCCCGACGCTCACGACTTCGACGCCTTACGCGACCAGATCGCGGACCTTACCGGCGACCGCGTCGTCCGCTGCGGCTGCTACGAGCCGTTCCTCCTGTATTGCCGCATGCGCGGCATGGAGCAGGCGTACATGGACCTTGTGACGGAGCCGGAGATCGCCGACGCCGTCTTCGGCCACATCTTTGACTATTATTGTCACCTGAACGAGCGGATGTTCGAGATCGGTCGCGGAAAGATCGACATCACCTACGTTGCCGAGGACCTGGGGGGGCAGGCGGGCCTGCTGATGGGCCTGGAGCAGATTCGCCGCTTCATCCTGCCGAACCAGAAGCGGATGGCCGACCTGGCCCGCTCCTACGGCATCCACATCTTCTACCACACCGACGGGGCCGCACGCCAGGTCATCCCGGACCTCCTCGACGTGACCGGCATCGAGATCCTCAACCCCATCCAGTGGCGGTGCACCGGGATGCAGCGCGAGGGCTTGGTGCGCGATTTCGGCGACAGGGTCATCTTCCACGGCGCGGTCGATAACCAGCAGACGCTGGCGTTCGGCACGCCGGACGACGTGGCCCGTGAGGTGCTCGATAATATCCGCATCTTCGGCCCGGCGCGTTGGATATGCGCCCCGTGCCACAACCTGCAGCCCGTCTCGCCGACCGCGAACATCGTTGCCATGTACGAGACGGTTTACGAGCACGGCAGGTTCAGCGGTTAGTACTACTACGCTACGTTCCGCGCGGCGGCCTTCGGCATACGCCTCCGTACTGGACCAGGCCGCCTGCTCGTGCTGGCCTGCGGCCCGTCACTTCAGTTCGAGGATAGCCCACAGGCCCAACTCGCCCACGGTGACGATGACATGGTCTGCGTTGGACGAGATGGCGAGTTTCGCGGGCCGGGCCTTGGGTGCGTGGGCGATGGCGGTGGTGAACTCACGGCCCGAGAACAAGTCGCGGCGAATGCGCAGCCTGAACTGTTTCTGGGGGATCAGCGTGTCGGCCTTGGCATCGTAGTTCCGGTTGAGCAGGTGCACGACGGCGGGCGTGTCCAAGCCGCCGGGCACGGCTCGCGGCACGGCCCAGACGTTCGTCGCGCCGTCGATGGCAACGGGGTCCGGCAGGAGCCGGGCGAGGCCCTCGCGATCGGGCCAGGTGACGAGCCTGCCGTCGGCCTTTGCCCGGTCGATGATCTTCTGCTGCGCATCGTCAAGGTAAAGTTGCTTCGGCGCGACAACGGCCTTGGCCTTCGCGAGGTCGGCGGCGGCGAGGCGGTAGTCCGGCAGCCAGTCGTCGCCGGCCAAGACCACGCGGAACGGCACGTTCGCGTCGGCCAGGTCAACACAGATCGGCTCGATTTGGCCCCGTCTGCGGCGATCGGCGGCATTGCTGTAGACAACCACCACAGGCGCGACCGCTTCGTACCCGTCCAGCAGCCGGGCCTGAGAGCGAACGAACCGGTACAGCCAGGCGTATTCCTCCGTCGGCCCCGAGTACCAGTGCGTGCCCTTCTCCTTGGTATAGCACCACTGACGGTGTGGCGCCATCAGCGTATGGCCGAACGCGTACGAAAGGGCCGTCCACGTTCGCACCAAACCGGGCAGATTGTGGGCCATGATGAAGGCCCAGTCCTGCCCGCTGGCAGTGGAGCACACGGGCCGGCCGAGGCCGTCGGCAAGTTTATAAACGTACACCGGATGCGTGGGCGGCCGGCGCTTGCTCGCGCCGTGATGGACCTCGCAGCAGAAATAACTCAGGTGCGGGGCGATGGCCAGCGCCTGGGGATCGCTCAGGCCGGAGTTCACGCTGAGTGTGATCGGCCGGCCGGCTAACTTGCAGGCCCTGCGGTGGTACTCGGCCACGAAGTCCGTCGCGGCCTTCACGTGGAAGCGGTGGAACTCTGCCATCAGCGGCAGGCCGGCGCGGATGCGGTTGTAGTCCTCGGCCTTGACGCCCCGGTCGATGAGGAACCGCCGGTAGTCGAACGTGGCCAGGTCCTTGATTTCCAGTTCGGCGAGCCTGTCTGCCGAGACGTTCGCCGCGAGGTACTTCCGGAACGCCGCCATGCAGTGCTTACAGAATCCCCCGGCCCGCCACGTGACCGAGCCGCTCGTGCCTCGGTAGTCGTCCACGTGCAACCCGTCGGGCCCGGCCTTGATCGCCTGCTCCAGCCGGCTGAAGAGGTACTTGCGGTACAACGGGCTGTTGGTGCACCACCAGTAGGCAGGTTTGCCCTTGTGCTTATGGTCCCACAGCCAGGGCACGGTGTAGGGTTCTCCGCTGAAGTTGCGGCAGGCGGCGTCCAGGTAGTTCGGGTCGAAGTCTATGACGCGGCGGAACTCCGTCAGGAACCCCACGCTGCACGAGAACCGCTTCACGCCGGCGGCGTGGGCTTCCCGGATGTGATCGGCCTTCTGCCGCCCCGCCCAACCCAACGCCGTGCAGCCGTACGCCTCGTACACCTTCGGGTTGTCGTACATGAACACCACGTCCGAGCGGCGGATCGCGCGTTCGTTCGCTTCGCCTGCCGCTATCAGTGCGCTGCTTCCTGTCAGGATGACCACAGCTGACAGCACCACGGAATGGCTCAAGTTCCTCATCGGGTAGCATCCCTTCGCGTGTCCGCGCGGCCAAGCCCGCAACCGGAGACAGCACGGGGAGACTCGCGGCCTTGATCCCCTTGCCGAATCCGCGGCAGCGAACCGAGGATCCTGCGTATCTGTGCCGGCAACGACCTTCTGTTTCGGCATCACGGCCGCCCCAGCGGTGGGCGTCTCCTCGACGGGCCCCGTTTACGGACGGGCGGTCACGACGACATCGCGGGCCTCGGGAAGAGGCTGTCCCTGCCCGGCGCCGAGGCACAGCACCTTGCCGTCCGCTGTGGTGAGATAGAGTCGGCCTCCCGCGGCGATCATGCCGTCGAAGCGGGGCATGCTGTCCAACCGGTAGGCGGCCAGTTTCTGTCCGTCGCTGGGGGAGACGGCCACGAGCAGCGCCCCGCGGCGGCCCTCGAAAGCGGCGGACTGCTCGGCCAGTTTCTTCCGTGTCTCGGGATCGCTCAACGCCTTGGCCGATGCCTCCTCGTCCTCCACATCGGGCGGGCCCGCCGCAAAGAGCGCGTTCCCTGCCAGTACCATGGCCGTAACCTGCACCGACGTGTCATTGGACCAGGTGGGAACGAATCGGGTCACCGGCAGGATCCTCGACTTGCCCGTTCGCTTGCCGGCCTTCCTGATCGGCTTCCGCTCGGTTCCCGACTGGACGATCTCCGGTTGCTTGTTGGTGGCGAAGAGATGGAACTCCAGCGGCGTGGTCCAGCGGTAGTACTTGGCGAGTCGGCCGTAGCCGTAAACCGTCTTGTCGTCGAAGACCAGGAGCCGTCCGGCCGGTGCGACTCGACCGGCCCGGTGGTAGCCGCCGGCCCCGGACGCGAACGCACGACCGTATACCCAGTACGTCCGATGCCACAGCGTGTCGTCGAGGAAGCCGGTGGGGCTGAACAGGTGCACGTCGTCGCCCTGTTGGTTCTTCACGTCCACGTAGGTTACGAACTTGCGCTTCCCCTCAAGGTCGAAGGGAAGCGACCGCATGTAGACGTACTTGCCGTCGCTCGACAGGATGTCGGGCAGCGCGACGGGCATGTTGAGCCCCTTGATGTGGACCTGGAGGTTCTCGCCGGTCGCCGGATCGCGGTCGTCCAGGATCGTCTCGGAGAGTCTGCGGCCCGTCTTCGGGTCGAGCCGAATCAGCCGCAAGCCGCCGTCGAGGAACATCGAGCGGCCGGCGACGCAGTAGACCGTGTCGTTCTGCACCAACACGTTGCCATGCACCGGCCAGACGGACTCGAGTTGCTCGAACGCTCCCATCCGCCGGTCTTCCGGCGCAGCGCGGTATCGCCAGACGAGCCGCCCGTCGGACGCGCGCAGACAGTAGACGTGGCCGTCGGCCGACCCGAACAGTGCGCGGCCCTTCCAGATGGTGGGCGGCGAGTCGACGCGGCCGCCGGCGGTGAAGCGCCAGGCGGGCTCGCCGGTGCCGGCGTCCAACGCGTGAACGGTGTGCGAGTCCGTTGACGCCACGAACAGCCTGCCTTCCGAGACGACGGGGCTGCTGAGCCTGCCGCCGAGCCGGGTCTCCCAGGACCGCTTCAGGTCGGCCGGCTGGACGGCCGTCCTCGTGGCGCCGCTTCGTACGGCGTCGTGCCGAAAAGTCGGCCAGTCGGCCGCATCTGAAATCTGAGATGTCCGATTTGAGATCTCAGATTTGAGATCGGCCATCTCAGAGCCGTACGCCGGGCCGCGCTGGAGGCGTTCTGAATCCGGCACGTCGCGGCGGGCCTGGCCGTGCTTTGAAGGCGGGGCCACGACGGAGAAGCCGAAGAGTTTCGCCTCGATGTAGCACGCGCACGGATGCGGCGGCGCATAGATCAACCCATTGCACGGCATGACGCCGTAGTGGCACGCGCCGCGGACCCAGTGGTGGCAGATCCAGTGCTTCTTTGCGTGGTCGATGAACTCGATGCCGGTCCGCGAGAAGAGCAGGTACTTGTCGGTCGCCTTCGCGCGGTAACAGCGGTGGTGGAACCAGTGGGTCTCGACGTCGGGCGGAAACTCGCTCTTCACCTCGCCGGTCTTGAGGTCGCGGCCAACCATGATGCCCGAGTCGCGGCCTTGCGCGACGGCACCGTGCCAGACAAGACCGCCCGCCACGAGGATGTCGTCCGGCGTGCCCATGTGCCCGCCCGGAAGATGCTCCGCCTTCCAGAGCGTCTTGCCCTCCTTCGCCGACAGGGCAAACATCGTGGTCGAACGACCCTCCGTATACTTCTCGGCCGCCACCATGCCGCTATACAGCACGACGTCTCCGTGGATGACGAGCGTGGCGCCGGATGAACTCCGCATGGGCTTTTGCCTGGGAAGCGGGTCCGACGCCCACCGGACCTGCCCGCTCGCGCGGTCCAGACACTGAATCCGCTCGCCGTCGTGGAACAGCACACGCTGCCCATCGGCAGCCAGCGACATTGAGACGACCTTGGACTTCTTTTCCCAGAGCACCTTGCCCGACTCGGCCTCGACGGCCATGACGGTGCGAGGCGCTTCGGACCAGAGATCACCGGTGTTGGCTTTACGGATCTCGGCCAAGGCGGCGTAGGTCTTGGCCGGGTCGCTACGGAGGGGCTGGCCCTTGGCCGCCACGCTCAGCAACAGCACGCCGCCCTCGCAGACGATTTCCTCCGTTACCTTGGTGCCGTTGTACGTGCGGACCGTCTCGCCCGTGGCGGCGTCGAGGGCCGTCAGCGGCGCGTCGGTGCCGAAGGTTGCATACACGCGGTCACCGACGGCCACGAGGCGTCGCGCCAGGATCTGGGGACCGCTCTTCAGGGGCCACAAATGCTCGTGCCAGGGGGCGATGTCGCGTTTCCAGAGTACCGTGCCGTTGAACGCGTCGCGGGCAATGAGGCGCCACCGAGGCGGCGTCAGGATGGACGCGCGAGGCGCCTCGTCAAAAATGTAGAAGACCCGGCCGCCCGCCGACACCACCGCGCTAACGCTGGACATGTGATCGTGCTGCCGCCCGTACCGCACGCCGCCGACCCACTGGTACCGTGTGGGCGGCTCGATCAGGCTGTCGTGCGCCACGGCGTTGCCGCTTGCGTCGTGAAGGTAGTGCGTCCACTCGTCCATCTCCTTGGGCCGGGGCTTGACAGCCTTCGTCCACCTGCCGTCCGATTTCAGATACGCCACGCCGCCCGGTGCCAGCACGCGCATGACCTCGTCCTTCGCTACACCGTCCGCGTTCTCCGACACGACGAGGTTGACGGAGTTGTCGACGTACGGCAGCCCCTTGCCCGACCATCGCTCGACCGAGACCTTGCCGTAAAGCCCGGCCGCTTGAATGTGCTCCCGCGCCGTAGCGACCTTCCTCGCGTCGGTGTCGAGGCCGTGCACGAGATAACTCTCGTTGGCATGGAGCGCATTTGTCAATTCTCCATCCCCGCAGCCGACGTGGACAATGAGACCGCCCTTGACACCGGTCGCCTCAAGGATCTGCCGTGCTTGCTCAGCGGGTGCGTCGGATTCGACCCCTGCACCGTTGGCGGCAATCGCCGCTGCCAGCATTACCGTGACTGCCCACGTGCGCACGTGTCGAGCGTTCATGTCTGACGGCTCCTGCCTGAATGGACATTTCCCGGACGGCCGCTGGCCGGCCCCGTGCCGACCTTCGAGGTTTCTCACATGCGGCGACCATGGACCCGATCCGCGCTCGCCACACTGCCCAGTCTACCCGGATGTGCCGCCATTTCAATGGAGACCCGCTTCTTGGTGAGCGGCATGTCGCCGCCCCCCATCTGGCCGCAACTCCAGAAGTTGACGCCCCCGCGCAAAACGCAAACGCGGTGGGTCAGGAGACCCACCGCGCGAAAGCCCAAAACTAAAAAACTATGAAAAAAGCGGGGCGGTGCCTGAGGGGGGACACAAGCAACCGCCCCCGTTGTTGGGAAGATTTCCCAACAACGTGATAGTATCCGGATCGGCACCGCGAAAGTCAAGGCCGAAACGCCTCGCTGCCAGCCGAAGCCACCCCGCCGCATCGCCGGGCCCGGAGGGCCCCGCGCTCCTCGGCCGGATACGTACCCTCACCTGCCGTCGGTCGTGACCTCGATACCGCTGATGATCGGGGCGGTCGACGCCGTGAGTTCACCGGCCTTGGGCACCAGTTCCAGCGCGAGCGCCCCGGCGGCGTCGATGCCGTCGAACTGCTTGACCAAGGCGCGGCCCCTGCCGCCGGCGGCCTTGACCACGTCGAGGTCCTTCAAGACCACCTTCCCCTGCAACTTCACGTCGAAGACGCGCTCGCCGGGCCCCCTGTCCTCGAGTTCGGCGAAGTGCAGACGCACCGAAAGGGTCTTCGGTGCGGCCCTGTCCTCGGGAACCACAATCATGCGTTCGAATCCGCGGCCCATGAGCGGCGGCCGACGCAGCGGCCCACGGCTTTCGAGGTCGATCATCAGGTCGGTCCGGCCCAGACCCGCGTCCGTCAGGGTCTTCCAGGGAACAGCCAGTTCGACGATGAGGGCCTTGGCGTCGGCCTGCGCGGCGCTCGTCCAGGCGCCGGCGTGGTCGGCGTCTTCGCCGCCCGCGCCGAGAGGCGGCAGGTCCGTCGGAAGCGGATGCGGCGGAACCACGCCGTACAACCCGTCCCTGCCCCTTTTCTTGTCCCGCGTGAACGCCATCGGCTTGCTCGGTTTGGTCGCCAGACGGAACCGCTGGTACGCGAACGGGTCCTTCCCGGGGTCGCCGGCCTGGTGCCACAGGGCTCGGAACCGGTGCCGGTCGCCCTTGGCGTCGTCGTCGGTCGCCAACAGTTGCATGGCGACCTCATCCCCGGCGCGGGGCGCCATCCCGAGGTTTGTCCATGGCAGCAGTGCCTCCAGGACGTACCCGTCCGGGGTTTTACGTCCTGCGACCTCGGCGGTCAGTTTCCCGCCGGACGCCGCCTTCCGATAGCGGTAGAGACGGCATCGCGCCTCGTGCTTCGGGGCCGAACCCGGCGTGAGGACGCACCGGTAGCCCTCGCGGGCGCCGAGTTTCGGCGCCAGAAAGACCTCGACCGAGTCGCCCAGCGTCAGCGCGGACGTGTTCTCCCATTCGTGGACCACGTTGTCCTTGACCTCGGCGAGCAGGAGCAGGCCCTTCTCGTTCCAGGCGATCCTGAAAGAGGGGTCGAAGTCGTTCGCTGCGCGCAGTTTGCCGTGCGGCCCGGGAAGCGACGTCACCTTCAGGCCCTCCTCGCCCCAGTCGCCGGTCTTGCCGTCGATCTTGGCGTCGAGACGGCCAATGTCGCGCACGGGCAGACGCGGCGTGGCGTACGTCCACAGCGCATCGTAGCGGGCGCCCGATGCCGAGACGCCCAGGTGCAGGCACCGGTCGGAGGCGGTCTTGGCGTCGCGGGGTATGTTGCTCAGGTACACCTCGAACGAATCGTCGCGCCACACCTGGGCGTCGCTGCCCTTGGTCGCGTCCTTCCAGCGGACGGGCTTCCCCTTGGGGTCCGCAGCCGCCGGTCTCGCGTAGGCCACGTAGAGGTTCTCGTCGTCGTGCCGGAGCGTGACGGAGGCCTTTCCCCCGGCGAGGGGCACGGTCTTGTAGCCGTCCCAGCACACCTCGGCCGTCTTGCCGTCAACGGTCGGGGCGGCCTTGGCCGGCCATGCCGTGACGCCGCGGTCGAAGATCTCCAGGTCCAGTTCCGCCCGCCTCAGTCCCTTCAGGCCGCTTGCGTAGATCCACGGCCGGTCCGTTCCGGCGACGGGCGTGCGGTCCGTGTTGTGGCTGTAGGCGCCGAAACCCTCGTCGAAGGTGAACCGGAACGGCTCGGCCAGCGCCGAGCGGCGGGTGCGTGTCTCGGGCCGCGGCAGGGCGAGCCAGATCGTCTTGGCCCGGTCGCGCCGGTCGCCGGTCGCGCCGAGGTTGAAGGCGGCCTGCGTCACGGTCGTCGTGGGCAGCCGGTCGTAGAAGATGGACCAGTTCCGCTCCTCCTTAGCGGGCGCCAGCGCCACGGTCGTCCGGAGACTGTAGGAACAGGTGCAGGCGGCGTCGGCCGGCGGCGCGAGCACCAGGCCGCTGGCGGCAATCGCGTTGACGTAGCAGCCGGCGCGGACGCCGCCGAAGTTGAACACCCCGCCGTCGCCCGCCAGGTCGTACATCCCGAGCGTGCCGGAGCGGAACATCAGCAGGTTCGGCCCGGCCGAAATGGCGCCGCACCCGTACGACCGGCGGAACTCCCACGGCGTCTGGCCGCCCGTGAACGGATTTGTCCGCTGCCGCGGATAGCCGGTCCGCAAATCGTAGGCAGCCGGCTCGGTGTAGACCGTCTCGCGGGCGATGACGGGGAACCGGCGTATCTTCGCCGGGCGGACGTACAGCAGTTTGCCGTCGGCGGCCGCGTACCCCGTCATGCCGGAGCCTCCGCTGGCCAGCAGCACGTCCTTCGATAACCAGAGGGCGGTGCGGCCGCGGATGCCCTCGTCGGTTTGCCAGACGGTCTTGCCCGTGTCGGCGTCGAGTGCGAGGAGCGTCCAGACGACCGGCATCTTTTGGCCGCGCCGCTTCGCCCGGTCGATCTCGGCGGGAGTGCTGCGGTCGATGACGTAGACCCGGCGCTCGTCGAGGGAAAGCGAGTTGTTGTCCACGATGCCCTTGGCGGTGTAGGTCCAGCGCGGTTTGCCGTCCTTGCCGAGGAGGAAGACGCACTTGGCGTCGTTGCGGCCGCCCATGCTTCCGAGGATCCGGTCGTGGCCGACGGCCAGGTAACTCCAAGCGAGTTTCTCGGCTTCCGGCTTCGGGATAGCGGCCGGCGGGGCGGGAAGCCGGTACGTCTGCACCGTCTTGCCGGTGGCGGCGTCGAGGCGAAGGCAGGTCTTGCCCTGGACCAGGTAAACGCTGTCGGCGTCGGCGGCGGCGCTGCTGCCTCGGCTTCGTATCGGCCACCATCCCACGGTGGGCAGGTCGCGGCGCCACAGTTGGCGGCCGTTGTAGGCGTCGGTCGCCATGAGGCTGCGCTGTCCGATGACGAACATCCGCCCGCTCACGCACAGCGGCGCGGGGCCGCCCCAGTGCCGCGTGATCAGTCTGTCCGGCCCCGGCTCGCCGAACCAGAGCAATCTGAGCGGCAGGCGGACACGCTGGTCGTCGGAGCAGCCCGTCCGGGCCGCGCTCGCGTACTGGTGGGTCCAGTCGCCGGCGCCGGGCAGGGGACCTCGCACGACCTGCACGGCGCCCTTCGTCGCCTTGATCTCATCCTGCGGCACCTTGCCGCGCTTCAGCCAACTGACGGCGACGTTTCGCGACGCTTCGTCGTCCGCGGCAATCGGGATACGCGCCCGGCCGCCGCACGGGCGCAGCACGCGGTAGAGTTGCTCGGCCGACCACGTGGTCGGTTCTTTCGGCGCATCGCCCATCACGATCAGGTCGGCGAAGTAGTCGGGGTACCCCAGGGAGGCAAGCGTTCCGTGATGCACCGTCACTCGCACGCCGTAAAGTCGTGCGGCGTCGAGTGTCCGGCGTGCGGCGTCGGCCTTCTTCGCGTCGGCCTCGGCGCAGGTGATGACGAGGTCCGACTGCTTTGCCAGGTGATAGAGGAGCCGCCCGTCGCCGGCGCCGAGGACGACGCAGTAACCGTCCTTCTTGCCCGTTTCGTCGATGATGCTTCGAGCCGTGCGGGCGGCCGCCAATTCACGCTCGTCCACGGCAGAAGGCAGCGGGCCGTCTTTCGCGGAGACGACGGGCGGCTGGGCCACGGCCTTCGGGCCATAACAGTAGATGCGGCCTTCGGTCGTGCCGGCGAGGAGCCGCCCGTCGGCGGCGGCGAGGCCGCGCGCCTGGC
Source organism: uncultured Anaerolineales bacterium (assembly GCA_964539385.1). GTDB lineage: Bacteria > Planctomycetota > Phycisphaerae > FEN-1346 > FEN-1346 > JAUVZF01. The sequence continues at coordinate 16,564 of CAZIJC010000016.1, forward strand.
CTTTCACCTTGTCTTGCCAGAGCACCCGGCCGGTGTCGGCGGCGATGGCCGTCACCGTGTCTTTGCCGCCGACGACGAGCGTGCGGGCGGCCATGATGAGGGCGTACGCGCGGCCGTGAGGCGTCTCCCACCTGGTGCAGTCGGCGGCCTTCGCGCCGCCCAGCCAGGCCTTCAAATCGTAGGCGGTGACCTTGCCGCCGCCCGAGGCGTAGAGCGTGTTGCCGCCGACCACCGCATCGAGTTTGCCGGCGAACTCGCGTTTCTCTTTGCCGGTGGCCGCGTCGAAGACGACGATTCCGTCGTTCTTGTCCGGCGAATACTCTCCGAGTTGGACGTCGATGTCGGGCCCGATGTGGCTGCGCCATCCGAAGAGCCAGCCGTCGGCCAGGAAGTTCCAGCACCCTCCCCATCGGTTGCTCCAACTGGTCGGGGCGCCGCGGTAGTAGAGCAGTTTGCCCGTCTGGCGGTCGTAAGCGGCGGGCACGTTGCGGCCGGTGGGAACGAAGATCTGCCCGTCGTGCCCCAGCACGTAGCCTTGTGGCGCCACCCCCGTCATCGAGAAGGAGCCGGGGTGCGGCTGCTTGACGTAACGGGTTCCGCTGGTGGCGTTTTCCCAGAGGACGGTTCCGTCTTCGGTGCGGAGGGCGTACACGTACACGCCTTCCGAAGGCCACATGCCGGCGGCGAAATACACCACGCCGCCTTCCACACCGACGCCGGCCCGCAGCGGCCAGCGCGACATCATCTGCCCGTTGCCCATGATCTTCTCTTGCCGCGGGGCGCCGCAGAAACGCCACAGCAGTTTCCCGTCCGCCGCCGACAGGCAATAGAGCCGGCCGTCGTCGGAGGCGACGAAGACGCGGTCCCCTTCAATCGTGGGGGCGAAGCGGACCGGCCCTTCGGTGAAGAAACTCCAGCGCTCGCGCCCGGTGCCGAGGTCGATGGCGTACACTTTGTGGTCCGCCGACGAGCCGAAATACGCCAGGCCCTTCGCCACCGTCACGTCGTAGGCGTAGTCGAACGCCACGCGGTTGAGTTCCCTGCCGGGCTCGGGCCACGCCGGTCTCGGCGCATGGGCGGCGGCATGGACCCATTGCCGATGAAGCGGCGCCGTGAGCGCCTCGGTCGTGACCCCGCTTCGGGCCAGGTCGTGCCGATAGGCGGGCCAGTCCGCCGCTCCGATGCGGCCCGCCGACGCGAGGCCGGCGCACAGGACGGTAACCGTAACGAGCAACTTCGTTCCGCTGTTCATAGTGTATTCCCGGACTGGGCCCTATCGGGTGCGTCTTGGCAACTTCGAGCGCGGCGGCCGTCTCCCCTGCGGCAGAGTATACGCCGTGCGGCTGCCCTTTGCCAAGCGCCTCGTGCATCCGGGTCTGTGCGGCGGCCGCGCGCCTGCACCGTTTGCCTGCACTTTTTGGAACGGCGCGATACAAAAGCGGGCCGGCGCGTGTTTAACGTCTTGCTGCGGGGCAAGACCGGCCTGATGGTGGTAGCCTCCGGGAAAGGAAGAACGCATTGCACGGTTCGCTCAAGTTGTCAGCGCTGTTGTGGCTTGCTCTTCTGGTTCTCGCTCCGGTTGCGGTGAGCGGCGCGCGGGCCCCGAAAGACGCCCGAGTTCCCTCGACCGGCGACATCGAGAAGGTCGTGGAGTTGGCTCGGAACACGCTCGCCCTCGTTGAGCGAAGCGCCCCGCGTCCGAAACTGGCCGCCGAACTCCAGACGCTTCAGAAACGCTTCCCGCAAGGGGGCAAACTGAACGACGGCCAGCGCAAGACGCTGTACGCCGCGGTCCGTTCGCTGCGGCGGCGGATCATCCTGTCGCATCCGGCGCTCGACTTCGACCGCCTCCTCATCAACAAACGCAGCGCCAACCTGCCCGGCCACATGTGCGACCAGTACCTCGGCCGGCACAGCCGGCCGGGTCCCGGCCTGGCGGTGCTGGAATCGTGGAAGGACAAGCCCCGGGTCAGGCTCCTGCTGGCAGGCAAACTGCCGCCCGGGGCGGTGCAGCACCCCGACCTCTCGTTCGACGCCAAGCGGGTCCTTTTTGCCTTCTGCGACGGTTCCAGGAAGGGCGACAGCAAGCGTCGCAGCCACCTCATCTACGAGGTGACCATCGACGGCGGCAAGGTGCGCCAGGTGACCGGCACGGCGCGCGATCCCTTTGCCGGCGCCAGGGGCCGCCAGACCGTCCTGATTGAGGACTTCGATCCGTGTTACCTGCCGGACGGCGGGTTCGCGTTCATCTCGACGCGCAGCCAGCAGTTCGGACGCTGTCACGGCAGCCGCTACGTGCCGTCCTACATCCTGTACCGCGCCGACGCCGACGGTTCTGGTTTCGAGCAGATTTCGTTCAACGAGGCGAACGAGTGGGACCCCAGCGTCCTGCACGACGGACGCATTATCTATACGCGATGGGACTACATCAACCGCCACGACACCAACTTCCAGAGCGTCTGGGTGACCCATCCCGACGGCACCGGGACCGCACACTACTACGGCAACTACTCGGTGGGCCCGTGCATGATCGCCGAGGCTACAGCGATCCCCGGCTCGCGCAAGGTCGTGGCCACCGCGACCGACCACCACGGCTACACCGCCGGGTCGATCATCGTCATCGACCCCGTGAAAGGGCAGGACGGCGGCGCGCCGCTGTTGTGTGTGACTCCGGAGATCGGGTTCCCCGAGCGCGGTGCGCCCAAGGGCACGATGTATACGCCCCGGCCGCTGCCTGCGGACATCGCGGCGTCGCAGGGCAACCGCCACCGCCGATGCGCCACGCCGCACGCCCTGAGCGAGGACCTGTTTCTGGTGGCCTACCCGCACGAGTCGCGTTGTGCGATCTACCTGATCGACACGGTCGGCGGTCGCGAACTCATCTACTACGATCCGGAGATCTCCTGTTTTTCGCCGATCGCCGTCCGGCCCCGGCCGGTGCCCCCGATCCCTATTTCCACGGTGGCCGGCAGAGAGAAGGAGAAGACCGGCCGCTTCTACGTCCGAGACGTGTACCAGAGCACGCAGCCGATCGAGCGCGGCACCATCAAGCGGCTGCGCGTCTCGCAGATCATCAGCCAGCCGACGCGCTCGAAGCCGATCCTCAGCCACGTCAACAACGAGATCATCAAGCGTATCCTCGGGACGGTGCCGGTTGAGGCGGACGGCTCGGTGGCCTTCGAGGCCCCCGCCGACACGCCGCTCCAGTTCCAGGTGCTCGATTCGGACGGCATGGCGGTGATGACGATGCGCAGTTTGGTGTACCTGCGGCCGGGCGAGATGAGCGGCTGCGTCGGTTGCCATGAACCGCGCGAGGACACCCCGGTGATTCGCGGTCGGGCGAGCGCCTTGAGGTTCCGCAAACTGGAACCCCCGGCCGGGCCGCGATACGAGGGGGGGTTCAGTTTCGTCCGGACCGTCCAGCCGGTCCTCGACCGGTACTGCATCGGCTGCCACGGCCTGGAGAAGACCGAGGCCGGCGTCAACCTGACGGGGGCGTTCCGCGACGCGAAGGGCAAAGGCCTGCGGTTTACCGTCTCGTACGAGTCGATCATGCGGCGCGGCGGCATGGTTAAGATCGCCCAACGGAACCAGGAGACGGCTTACAGCAAGCCGAAGGACTATTACGCACACGCCGGACGGCTGACCAGGATGCTCCTGGACGGCCATCCCGATAAGGCCGGCAAACCCAAGGTCCAACTCGACCGCGATAGCCTGTCGCGGATCATCGACTGGCTCGACCTGAACGCCCAGTTCTACGGCGATTATTCGTTCAACCGGATCGAGACCCAGCGGCCTGCGGGCGCCGGCGAGAAGGCGCTCCGCCAGGCCGTCGCCAGACGGTTCGGCACGAAAATCGCCGAGCAACCGTTCGCGGCCCTGGTGAACCTGGCCCTGCCGTCCGAGAGCCGCATCCTCAAGGCGCCCCTGGCCGAGAAGGCCGGCGGATGGGGACAGTCGTTCCCCCGCGGCGCCTGGGCCGACACGGGCGACATGACCTACAAGCACATGGCCAAACTGGTCGAGGCGTGCATCCCGGAACTCGCGCGGCACGACATCGCGGGCACGTGCGGCAGCCCGGAGGGCAAGGGGTGCCGCTGCGGCTGCTGCTGGGTCCGCCAGGTCCGTGCCGAGCGGCAGCGGAAGAGCCTAGCCGCCAAGTCCGCCTCGGCGGAAGCCGCACCGCGCGGCAAGTGATTGCGCCCCGCCCCTGCGTTCTGGAGTATGTCATGCTGAACCGACGCGCGTTTCTCAAGCGCACCGGACGGTTTGCCGCGGGTCTCTCTCTGCTGGCAGGCGCCGGGGGAGTTGCCGGCGCGGACGCCGGGCCGGCGGCCAAGCCCAACATCGTCTATATCCTGGCCGACGACCTGGGTTATGGGCACCTCGGCTGCTACGGGCAGAAAGACATCCGGACGCCGCACCTCGACCGGATGGCAGCCGAGGGTATGCGCTTTACCGATCACTACGCCGGTTCCGCCCTTTGCGCCCCGTCGCGCTGCGTGCTCATGACGGGCTTGCATACCGGGCACTGTTTTGTGCGCAACAACAAGCCGCTGCCCGTTGAGGGCAACGTGCCGATTCCCGCCGACTCCCAGACCATCGCCAAGGTGCTGAAGGCGGCCGGATACGCCACCGCGTGCATCGGCAAGTGGGGCCTCGGATACCCGGGGTCCGAGGGCGACCCGACCAACCAGGGGTTCGACCATTTCTTCGGGTACAACTGCCAGCGCCAGGCCCACACGTACTACCCGCCGCACCTGTGGCGAAACCGAGAGAAGGTGATCCTCAAGGGCAACGTCGGAAAAGCGAAGAAGGATTACTCCCACGACCTGCTGACGGCCGAGGCCCTCACCTTTCTTCGCGAGCATCACAAGCGGCCGTTCTTCCTGTACCTGCCTTACACGATTCCGCACGCGGCGTTTCAGGTGCCGGAGCAGGGCATCTACGCCGACCGGCCGTGGACCGAGGCGCAGAAGAACATTGCGGCGATGATCTCGCGCATGGACCGCGACATCGGCACCATCCTGGACCTTCTGAAGGAACTCGGCGTCGAGGAGAGGACGCTGGTCATCTTCGCCAGCGACAACGGGTCGGCCGGCGGCGACCTGGCACGCAAGTTCAAGGGCTCCGGCCCCTTGCGGGCGCAGAAAGGCAGCCTGCAGGAGGGCGGCATCCGCGTGCCGATGATCGCGCGGTGGCCGGGCAGGATCGCACCGGGCGCCGTCAGCCGGCACGTCTCGGCCTTCCAGGACATGATGCCCACCTTCGCCGAACTCGCCGGCGCGACCGTCGAGAAACCGACCGACGGCATCTCCATGGCGCCGACGCTCCTGGGCCGCGGCGAGCAGCGAGAGCACGCCTACCTCTACTGGGAACTCAAGGCCGCACGCGCCGTCCGGATGGGCAACTGGAAAGCCGTCAAGGCCAAGACCAAGACCAAGGCCAAGGGCGGCCTCCAACTGTTCGACTTGCGCGACGACCCCTCGGAGTCGACCGACGTGGCCGCCGGGCATCCCGACGTCGTCAAACGCATCCGCGTAATCCTCGAGGAAGCCCACACCAACTCCCCCTTCGCCACCTGGAGGTACAAAGGCCCCGTTGCCTCCGGGGCGTCTTGCATGACCTCGCTGAAGGCGTCGGCATCCGTGCCGGCCTGCAGCCGCCACGCCGGGATCCGCCGGCTGTAGTCGTCCAGGACCTTGGGGTGCCGATCATGGCGAACCGTCCCCTGTCCGAGTGACCGCAGCGCGAGCGAATCGAGAGTTGCACGTCACGCCGACCTTCGTTACAGTCGCGGCGGGAGCTGGCCGGCCGTCCAAACCACGCGAGGGCAAGACCATGCAGGCGGACCGGGATGCACGTCCACTGAACCGAAGACGATTCCTCCAGGCCACAGCGGCCGGCGCGGCGTGGGCAACTGCCCGAGGGGCAGGGCACGCGCACGCCGCGGCGCCCGACCCGCCGCGACCGAACGTCCTCTGGATCACCTGCGAGGATATCAGCGCGAACCTCGGCTGCTACGGCGACACCTACGCCCGCACGCCCGTCCTCGACGGCTTCGCGCGAAAGGGCGTCCGCTACACCAGCGCCTTTGGCATCACGGGCGTGTGCGCGCCGAACCGCTCGTGCCTGGTCACCGGCGTCTACCCGTCCACGCTGGGCAGCCACGACATGCGCTCCACCACGCGCCTGCCCGATCACGTCAAGTGCTTCCCCGAGTACCTGCGGGGGGCCGGCTACTACTGTACGAACAACTCGAAGACCGACTACAACTTCCCCACGCCCAAGACGGCCTGGGACGCCTGCAGCGGCAAGGCGCACTGGAAGAACCGCAAGCCCGGTCAACCGTTCTTCGCGGTCTTCAACTACACCCTCACCCACGAGAGCCGCATCCGTCAGGCGGAGAAGAGCTTCGCGAAGGTCACGGCGCGCCTCACGGCCGAACAACGTCACGACCCCGCCAAGGCGCCGGTGCCGCCGTTCCATCCCGACCAGCCGGAGGTCCGACGCGACTGGGCCCGGTACCACGATCTCATCACGGCGTTGGACTACCACGTGGCCGACCGGCTGAAGGAACTCCAGGACGCGGCTCTGGCCGACAACACCATCGTCTTCTTCTTCTCCGACCACGGGGCCGGCATGCCCGGGTGCAAGAAATGGGTCTGGCACTCAGGGCTGCACGTGCCGCTCATCGTGCGTTTCCCCGCGAAGTACGCCCGGTGGGCCCCCGGCAAGCCGGGCAGTGTCTGTGACCGGCTGGTGAGTTTCGTGGACTTCGCACCCACGGTGCTCAGCCTGGCGGGCGTGCCGATTCCCGGCCACATGCAGGGCACGGCCTTCCTGGGAGAGAAGGCCGGGGAGCCGCGCCGGTATGTTTACGCCATCCGCGACCGGATGGCCGAACGGTACGACACGGTCCGCGTTGTCCGCGACGGGCGGTACCAGTACATCCGCAACTTCATGCCGCACCTCAGTTGGTCGCAGTTCGTCAGTTACACCGAAGAGATGCCGACGATGAAGGTGTGGCGCCGCTTGGCCGAGGAGGGTAAACTCGCCGGCCCGGCCGCACGTTACTTCTCGCCGTCGAAGCCGGTCGAGGAACTCTACGACTGCCGGGCCGACCCACACCAGATTCGCAACCTGGTGGGTGACCCGAGGCTCAAGGATGTGCTCACGCGGATGCGGGCCGAGTGCAAGGCCTGGATGAAGCGGACCGGTGACGCCGGTCTGCTGCCCGAGTACGAACTCCACCGGCGCTCGGCCGACAGCACGCCATGGCAGACGGCCCGGGATGCCGCCAGGAACCCGCTCGACGACCTGCTGGCCGCAGCCGACACGGCCAACGCGATGGAAGCGGCCGGTCTGCCGAGGCTCCTGGAACTGCTGAAGGCGAAGGACCCCGCGGTTCGCTGGTGGGGCGCCGTCGGGCTGGTCGCGCTGGGCGAGAAGGCCGCCCCGGCCGCCGACGCCTTGGCCGGCGCGCTGACCGATCCGTCGCCCAACGTCCGGGTGGCTGCCGCCGAAGCCTTGTGCAACCTCGGCCGACACGACCGCGTGCTGCCCGTACTGACTGCCGCTCTGGAGCACCCGACGCCTTTTATCCGGCTGCGTGCGATGAACGTTCTGGACCGCATCGGCCCCAAGGCGAAGCCGGTCCTGGCGGCCATGAAGGGCGCCGGCATGGGCATCAAGGGCCACGTCGCCGGGTACGTCAGGCGCATGGTCGATTACGTTCCGAAGAAGTTCGCCGACTGAGCGGGGAAGCCTGCACCCATGGTTTCCCTTGACCTTCTTCCACTTGGGAGGCCGTCATGGTCAAGCGACTTGTGCCCGGTCTGTTCCTGGTCTGCCTGCCGTGTGTCCTGGCGTCCGCTGCGTGCGGCGACTGGCACGTCTGGACGGTGACGCCCACGGTCCGCGTCCTGCGCGATGCGCTGCCGGGCGAGGGGCGGCAGGTGCGCCTCTCGGCGGCGCGGAACGAGACGGAGAGTTTTCAGATCCTCATGCGGTCCGACGCTGCGGTGAGTGGCATCCGCATCGAAGCCGGCGACCTCACGGGGCCCGGCGGGGCGGTGCTTCGGGCGGGCGGGGCGCGGCTGTTTCGGCAGCACCAGATGGAACTCACCATTGCGACCCATCGCAACGAGAAGTTCAAGCCCGGGTGGTACCCCGACGCCCTGATTCCGTTTCGGCATCCCTTTACGCGCAAGGAACTGCCGAAGGCGCGGCTGGCGGCCGTGCCGTTCGACCTTCCCGCGAATGAGACGCACGGTTTCTGGGTCGATATCCATGTGCCGACCGACGCGCGGCCGGGCGAGTACAGAGGGACGTACCGCGTGAAGGCCGCAGACGCCGGGCCCGTCGAGATCCCCGTCACGCTGACGGTCTGGGACTTCGCGCTGCCGCGTGTCTCGACGCTGCGGACGGCGCTCGGGTCTCCCGCGCGCCGGATGCGCGGCTACTACGCCGAGCGGGCGAAGGCGGGGAAGGAGAAGGAGCCGGAGGATTGGCCGGCCGTCGAGACGCAGTGCGCCGAGATGCTCTCGCGCCACCGCATCAACGCCACCCCGTCGCGCGGCACTGTCGTGGTCGAGGCGCAGAAGGACGGGTCGTACCGGATTCCGCCGGAGCACGTGGCGGCGCTCAGGCAGTTCATCGACGCCTGCCACGTCAACGCCGTGATGGTGCCCCGGCCGACGTCCGTGACGAAGGACCCCGAGACGGAGGCCGGGCGCAAGAAACTGCACGCGTGGCTCCGGGCATGGGACGTGGCCGCCAAGGAACTCGACCGGCCCGGCGTCGTCTTCTACACGTACCTGAAGGACGAGCCGAACGATGAGGAGGCCTACCGGTTCGTCCAGAAATGGGGCAAGGCGATTCGGGATGCCAAGTCGGTCGTCAAAGTCCTCGTGGTCGAACAGACCTGGACGCAGAATGAGAAGTGGGGCGATCTGTATGGAGCCATTGACATCTGGTGTCCGCTCTTCTCGCTGTTCAAGGCCGAGAGCGCTGTCAAGCGGCAGGCACTCGGTGAGACGGTCTGGACGTACACCGCCCTGTGCCAGCGGGAACCGACGCCGTGGTGGCACATCGACTGGCCGCTGCTGAACTACCGCGTGCCGGCGTGGATCGCGTGGCGGTACCGGATCCGCGGCATCCTCTACTGGGGCGGCCTCTCGTTCTGGCGGCAGGTGGACGACCCCTGGACCGACCCCGAGACCCTCGACCGCCGCAAGGACGGCAAGGGGCCGCTCTGGAACGGCGAGGGGAGCATCGTGTACCCCGGCCGCGCCGTCGGCTACGACGGCATTGTCCCGAGCCTGCGTCTGAAGGCCCTGCGCGACGCCGTCGAGGACTACGAGTACCTGGCGATTCTCGAGCGCGCCGGCCGCGCCGCCGAGGCCGGGAAGGTCGTCCTGCCGCTGGCCGAGTCGTTCTTCAAGTGGCAGAAGGACCCCGCGGCGCACGAGACGGCGCGGGCACGGCTCGCCGAGATGATCGTCTCGGGCGGCAAGACGCCGTGACGCGCGGCATCCCGTGAGGCTGACCGCCAATCGCGTTACTGCCGCACGTGGCCGGCGGCCAGGCGCTCGCGAACCACGGCGGCCGTAAGGCCTTCGAAGCGGACCGTCGTCCGCCGGTGGCCAAAGGGGATGGTCACGTTGCCCCCATCCGCGTCGGGCAGGTCGATGGCCTTGCCGAAGATATCCGTCGCACAGACGCGGTCGGCATCGGCCTTGACGAGTAGCCGGCCCGGCTTGCCGGTGGCGTGCCAGAGGGTGAGGACGCCGCCGCCGGCATCGCCCACGCAGGCGCGGAGGTCGGCTTCGCCCGCCACCTTCCCGAGAGGCTCCACGCGGACGAACTCGGGTGCGGCTCCCGGCTGTCGGCGGAGCAGGACGACGTCCGCGCCCGTGTCGCGCAGCCGCTTGCGCGCGGCCTCCGGCACGGTGCCGGCCGTCCGCAGCGTCTCGTAGGCGCGGACGATCTCGAGGATGCCGGGCGTCAGCGGGTGGCGGTCCATACTCGCGAAACTCGTCTGGAGCGAAATCGGCGCGTCGTAGGCGAGCGACTTGCCCATCAGGTACTCGATCTGGTCGAGTTGGAGGCCGTCGAAGTCTTTGCCGCGCGGCCAGATGCCGAACCATCCGAGTTCGCCGGGTATCCTGTCTTCTCGACAGCGCAGCATGCAGGAGACGCTCCGGTCGACGTGCTCCTTGACGGTCGGCAGGCGGTCCCACGTGCCGCCCGCGATGAGCCGCCCGCGGATCGTGTTCGAGTACGTGTCCACGGTGCCGCGTCGCGTAAACGAGTGCCACAGGTTGTGTGTCATGATGGTGCCCATGTGGATGAGGGGCCGCTTCGTGAACTTGCTCATGGCGGCGGCCTGGAACTTCGAGACGTAATGGGTGAAGCGCCGGCGGTCCACGTCCTCGCCGCCGTCAAAGTAGACCATGTCGAAGCCGCACGTGTTGAAGATGCGGGCGAGGCGGCCGGTCGCCTCGGCCAGCAGCGTCGTCTCCTGGTCGATGATGTAGCCGTTGATGCATCCGTCCACGCCGCAGTGGCGGCAGACGGCGCCGGCCTTGTGTGCGGCGGCGCGGGTGCCCCAGGCGCCGCGCTCGCAGCCCAGGAAGGTGTTCCACTTGCCCTCGGGACCGATGCGGGCATAGCGGATGATCTCGTCGTCGAGGATGGTCTCCTGGTGTTTCGCAACGCCGCCCTCCCAGGTTTTCTGCTTGGCGGCGGCGCTGCCGGGCCACTGGCTCAGGTCGGTCGAGGTGCGGACCTGCGTGTCCTTGGGGCCGATGTCGCCGGCGAGCGTGGCGGTCCGGTCCACCCAGAACCGCCGGTCGGGCACGGGCGTGACGTAAGCGTCGGTCTTCGAGATCTTCGAGGCGTAACAGTGCATCCCAACGAGGATGCCCGCCTCGTGCAGCCGCGCTACCGTCCGCCTGAGCGACTCGATGCGGTCGGGATACCGGTTCGTGTGGAACGTGTAATGGCCGACGGTGCGGCACCAGGAGTGCGAGAGGATCATCACCTGCTTGAAACCCGTCCGGCGGCACAGGTCGATGACCTTCCGGGCGTCGGCCTCCCCGAAACGGAGGAACCAGTAGGAGCCGCGCGCCGGCGGCAGGTCCTTCGAGGGCACCCCGCCGCCTTCGTTTCGCGGCAGTGCATACTCCGCCGCGACACGCTGGAGGATGCCGCTCAGATGCTTCGTTGGGGCGGTGATGAGCGCCACGCCGGCGCCCTCGAGGCGCGGGCCGGGCTCGTCCTGCGTCGAGCAGGCCAGTTCCACGTAGCCGTTGCGGCGCCGGGCCTTGCCCCGGGTCCGGAGGTTGGCGGCCGTCAGGCAGACGGCGCTGGTATCGTCCCAGCCGCAATTCAGCCGCGGGCCGACGTGCTCGGTCAACGTGACGCCGAGGCGGACGATGACAAGGTGTGTCGGCCGCACGCCCTCGACCTTCTCCAGGCGCAGCGCGACCCAGTCGGGCTCCGTCTTGACGGCGTAGACGAGGCGCGTGTCGATGACGGCAAAGCCGACCGTCAGGCGCTCGCCGTCAAGGTGTGCGGAGTTCGCCTCGTGCCACGTGCCGCCGACGCGGGCGGAGGCGAAAGGCACCTTCGCACCGGCGGCGCAATGGTCCTTGCCGCAGGTTTTGTCGAAGAGGCAGCGCCAGAGGGCGTCTTGCCCGAGGACGGCACGAAAGCGGGGGTTCTCGAAAACCACCTCGCCCCGCGCGGTGTGCGCCAGAGCCGCGAGGACCGCAAGACCGGCTATCAGGGACCAGTGTCGCGTCTGCATGACCATCCTCGTTTTCCACCGTCCGTGCGACGCGAGTCTAGCAGACCGGCACGCACGGTGCAACGTGCCCGACGGGCGAATGGCTTGCGGAAACCCGGGCTCACTCGTATTCTATAGTGCATCCAACCGGCGGGTGCATCCAACCGGCAGGTGAATCCAACCCGGGCCAGAGCCGTCCACTGCAATAGGGAACAGAGGAGTTTCTGCATGAAAGGCGTGTGCGTTGCCGTTTGTCTGGCGGTCCTTATGTTGCCGTCGGCCGTCTCCGCGGCGCAGGCATCGAAGAAGGGCGCCGTGACCGACGAGTCTGTCCGCAAGGCCATCGAGAAAGGCATCAAGTACCTGGTCAAGCAGCAGCAGAAGGACGGCACGTGGAAGGAGAAGAAACAGAACCATGCCCAGCAACCGTGTGGCTGCTCGGAACTGGCTCTGCTGACGCTCATCTACACGGGCGAACACCCGAACCGCGAGTACGTTTCCAAGGCCCTCGACGCGGTCATCGCCCGCCCCCTCGATTACACCTACGCCATCTGCTGCCGCGCGATGGCGCTGGCGCACGTCCAGAACAAACTCATCGCCAAGAAGCGGGACCTCGTCCGCACGGCCCTGAAGCGCGACGTCAAGTGGCTTGTGGCCACCCAGGGGCCGAAGGGGGGGTGGGGGTATACCGGCACCTCCGGCGCGAGGACCAGCCGCACGTACGAAGACCTCTCCGTGACGCAGTTGGTGATCCTGGCCCTCCGCGAGGCCAGCCTGGCCGGCGTCGAGATCCCGAGGAGCACCTGGCAGCGGGCCCAGGGCAAGTACTTCCGGACACAGCAGGGCAACGGCTCGTGGAGTTACATCGAAGGCGACAATGACCAGGGCTACGGGTCGATGACGGCGGCGGGCCTGGCCTCGGTCTTCATCACCCTCGACAACCTCGACGTGGCCAGCGGATGCCCGTGCTCCGGCGGACACTCCGGCACGCGGAACGCCGAGATCGACCGGCGGATCGACAAGGCGCTCGGATGGCTCGAAAAAAACTTCAAGGCGGACACGAACCCCAACGGCAAGGCACGGCGAGAGAACCGCATCCATTACTGGCAGTACAGCGTGGAGCGCGTCGGCGCCGCCGCCGGGTACAAGTATTTCGGCGGGCACGACTGGTTCAAGGAGATCGCCGGGCACCTTCTGAAGAGCCAGCAGGGCAACGGCTCGTGGAACGGCAATTACGGCCAAGTGGTCTCGACCTGTTTCGCCGTCATGTTCCTGTTCAAGGGCCGCGGGCCGATCCTGTTCAACAAACTCGAGTTCGACGGTCTCTGGAACAATCACCGTCGCGACATCTACAACCTGACTTCGTACATCTCGAAGAACAAGGAGCAGATCTGCCACTGGCAGATCGTGAACCTCAAGGCCCCCGTCGCGGAACTGCACGATGCGCCGATCCTGTTCATCACCCCCGAAGCGCCGCCGCCGTTCGACGAGAAGGCCAAGGCGAAACTCCGCCGGTTCACCGACACGGGCGGCACGATCTTGCTGGAGGCGTCGTGCGGCAACGTGAACGTCAGGAAGTGGTTCCACGAGTTTATCGCAGAGGTCTGGCCCGAGTGGAAACTCAGGCCACTCGGGCCGGACCATTACTCCTTTGTCGACCCGTACAACCTGCACAAGCGGCCGGAGGTTCTTGGCCTCAACGATGGGCTGCGTACCTTCCTGTTCTACGCCGCCGACGATATCTCCTGCCTGTGGCACCAGAAGGCTTATGCGTCGCGCGGGTACCTGTTCAACTGGGGGATCAACTTGGTCGCCTATGCCACCGACGCCGCGCCGCTCCGCGCGAAACTTGCCGCACGCGAACCGAAGCCCGATGACCGCTACAAGAAGCAGTCGGTGGCGGGAGGGTCCGGGAAAAACCTCCGCGTTGCCCGCGTCAAGCACCCCGGAAACTGGAACGTGGGCGTCCGCTACAAGGGGTTCGACCGCCTGAAGAAGTACATCCAGGACAAGGCCGGCCTCTCGGTCGAGGTGAATGAGGGAGGCGTGGCGCCCGGCGGCCTGGGCGCTTGCGACGTGGCCTATCTCACGGGCAGCGACGCCTTCGACATGAACGCCGCCGACGTGGCGGCCCTGAAGGCGTTTGCCGCAAAGGGCGGGTTCCTGTGGTTCGAGGCGGCCGGGGGGGCGCTGGATTTCAACGGAGCGCTGCGAAAACTTGCCCAGCAGGCGAACTGGCAGATCACGCTGCTTGCCAAGGGCCACCCGCTGATAAGCGGCCGGATGGGCGGCCCGAAGGGATTCAACCTGACGACCAACGTCCGATTCCGCCGGGCACTCAAAGTGGTGCGCACCGGAAGGCCGCAGGCCGAACTGCACGGCGTCTTCGACGGCGACCGGATGATCGGCGTCTACTCGCCGCTCGACATCGTCTTCTCCGCCACGCCGTACCAGGCATGCATGTGCCGGGGCTACCAGAGTCCCGACGCCGAGGCCGTTGCCACGAACATCCTCCTTTACGCCACAAGCGGCCGGCCGCAGCGGTAAGGCCCCTCTGGAACCGGTGGCATGGCCACGCTTGCGTGGCCATGTGGGTTCTTGGCGGGTGGCATGGCCACGCTTGCGTGGCCATGTGGGTTCTTGGCGGGTGGCATGGCCACGCTTGCGTGGCCATGTGTGTTCCTGGCGGGTGGCATGGCCACGCTTGCGTGGCCATGGGTGCATGAGCCGGCTGAAGTCTGCTCCTTGCCGCCGGGCTACGAGGGCGCTTTCGTCGCTTCCTTCGTTTCAGCCGTGCCCTTCGCAAGGGCCGCCTTCACGAGCGGGATCCACATCTCGTATCCCTTGCGGTTCAGGTGGAGCATGTCCTTGAGGAAGATATCGGTGCGGGGGGCGCCGTCGGCGCGCAGCATCGGCGTGGCGACGTCGATGTAGGTCAGGCCCGCCTCGGTCTCGGCGTACTGGCGGACCATCCGGTTGGCCTCTCTGGCCTGGGGCCAGACTTTGGCGCGGCGCGGGCTCGGCTTGATGGCGAGGAAGTGAATGGGGACGCGCGGCAAGGCCTTTCGGACCTTCGCGACGAACGTCTTGTAGTCCGCCAGGATCCGCTCGGGCGTCTTGCCGGCCCACACGTCGTTGTCGCCGGCGTAGAAGACGATCTGCCTCGGCCGGTAGCGGATGACCAGCCGCTCGGCGTAATGGATCTGGTCGGAGATATGGCTTCCGCCGATGCCGCGCGCGATGGCCGTCGTCGGCTTGAAATCGTCCGCAATGCGCTTCCACATGCGGATCGACGAACTGCCGACGAACAGCACGGCCCCCTCCGGCGGCGACGATTCCCGATCCTGTTTCTCGTATGCCTGGACCTGGCCTTCCCAGCGGTTGGCGCTCTTCGCGGGTGTCTCGCCTGCGAAGGTGTCTATGGCGGCACACCGTGTGCCGGCAAGAACCAGGGTGATTGCCGCGGCAACGCAGAGTCTGCTGCTCATTGTGCCACTCCTTTTCGCCATGTAGCGTTCCCCCCGGTCTGCCTGTCCCGTGCGGCGATGTCGCCATCCTACCTGATTCTGCAAAGAGGTCACGCGCTGTTTTGCGCGTCACCCCGCACGCTCGGTGCTGAGAAATAACTATTGACGGCCGGCGGCCGGGCTGAGAGAGTATGCGTTCCGGCGCGGCGGCTGAAGCGTACCGGGCGGCTGCGCGCTTGGCCCTGCGAGCGAAGCAAGGAGACTGCCGTGGCACAATTTCACCATGTCGGCGTTCCGACGGACGTCGAGCACCCGGACGAGACGTACATTGAGGGCGGCGGGGTTCACATCACTGACCCGGCGGCCAGCCCCTACCACTTCGAGTACCTCAGGTTCGAGGCCGACAGCCCCTTGCCCGACCTTATGAAGACGACCCCCCACGTCGCCTATATGGTGGACGACCTGGCTGCGGCCATGGAGGGCGAAGAGGTCCTGCTCGAGCCCTTCGAACCGATGGAGAACCTCCGCGTGGCGTTCATCGTCAAGGACCGTATCGTGGTGGAACTGATGCAGGAGATCTAGCCCGGCGCCGGGTTCCTGCCAAGCACGTGACAGAAAGGTGGCTCAGGCGATGGCAATGAAAAAGTTCGTGAACGACCCCGACAACCTTGTCAGCGAGTTGCTCGAAGGCTACGCACTCCTGCACGCCGGCAAGATCCGCGTGACCGGCAGCGGCATGGTCGTTCGCGCGAAGCCCAAGGACGAGGGCAAGGTGGGCGTCGTGACCCTCGGCGGCAGCGGACACGAGCCGGCCCTCAGCGGATTCGTCGGCGAGGGCATGCTCGACATCAGCGTGGCGGGCGAGGTCTTCGCCGCACCGGGTGCGCCGGCCTGCCTGGAGGCGCTCAAGGCCGCCGAACGCGGGGCGGGCGTCCTGTTCGTTGTCCTCAACCATCCAGGCGACGTCCTCGCGGCCAACCTCACGATGCAGATGGCCGAGAAGGAGGGGCTGAACGTCAAGCAACTCCTGACGCACGAAGACATCGCCGGCGGCCCGCGCTCCGAGCCGGAAGGACGCCGCGGTCTGGTCGGCTGCATCCCCCTCTACAAACTCGTCGGCGCGGCGGCCGAGGCCGGTAAGACGCTCGATGAAGTCCTGGCCATCGGCGAAGCGTACGAGCGCAACATGGCCACACTGGCCGTGGCCGTCACCAGCGCCACCCATCCGGCCACCGGCGAAGCCATGTTCGAACTCGCCGACGACGAGATGGAGATCGGCATGGGCCAGCACGGCGAGGCCGGCACCGGCCGCATGAAACTCAAAAGCGCCGACGAGACCGCCGAAATCATGCTCGAGATGCTTCTGAACGACCTCAACGTCCAGGCCGGCGAGCAACTGCTCGTCATGCTGAACGGTGCCGGAGCAACGACACTCATGGAACTGTTTATCCTCTTCCGCCGGGTGCACCAGGTCCTCACCGAGAAGGGCGTCAAGATCGCCTGCTCCCGCGTGGCCGAGGACCTGACCGTCCAGGAGATGGCCGGCTTTCAGATGCACATCGGCCGTGTTACCGATGAGATGGTTGACCTGTGGAACGCGCCCTGCGACACGCCGTTCATGACCGTCCGGTAGGTCCGCCGCGCGGCAGCCCAGGCCAGATGGGGCGAGCACATGGCCGAGACGATCGGTTACGATGAGATGGTGCGAATGCTTCGCGGCGCCGCCGAGAAGGTGACCACCCAGCACGACATGCTTTCGAAACTCGACGCCGCCATCGGCGACGGCGACCACGGCACCGCGATGAGGCGGGCCATGAGTTGTCTCGTCAAGGCCGTCGCCGACAGCCGGTCACGCGACTTGGCGAGCGTCCTGAACGACGTCGGCTGGGCCATCCTGAGCGCGGGCGGAGGGTCCACGGGGCCGCTTTTCGGCACCTTCTTCATGGGCATGGGCGAGGCTGCGGCCGATCACGCGACCCTTGATGGGGCCGCTCTGGCCGAAGTGTTCGAGGCGGCGCTGGCCGCCGTCAGGAAGCAGACCAAGGCCGACCTGGGCGACAAGACGATGATCGACGCCCTCGTGCCCGCCGTCGAGGCTCTGCGGGCGGCCGTGGAGGAAGGACTCGACCCCGCCGAGGCCCTCGAAAGGGCCGCCCACGCCGCCCAAAAGGGCGCTGCCTCCACCAAAGACATGCAGGCCCGCTTCGGCAAGGCCAAGAACCTGGGCCAGCGCACGCTCGGAACGCCGGACCCCGGCGCCACGTCGGTCAGCCTCGTCTTCCGGGGCTTCGCCGACGGCCTGGCCGCCGGCGGAACGTGATCGGACCGCGCGGCTGTGCACGTACCGGGATCAAAGCGTTGAAAGGAGACAGTTCGCATGCCGGGACCAGAAGACGCCAAGAGCAAGAAGAACTTCCACGTGGACGTTCCGATGAAGGCGGAAGGGTTTTTCCTCCGCGGCGCGAACGCCCTCGACTGGGGAATGAAGAACCGGCTCAGCCGCATCTTCAACCCCGACACCGGCCGCACCGTCATGCTCGCCTTCGATCACGGCTACCTGATGGGGCCGACCACGGGACTGGAGCGGATGGACGTGACGGTGGTCCCGCTCATCCCCTACGTGGACTGTCTGATGTGCACGCGCGGGGCGCTGCGGACGTGTATCCCCCCCGAGACCCGCAAGCCCGTCTGCCTTCGCGTCAGCGCCGGGGCGACCGTCCTGAAGGACGACATGAGCGACGAGTGCATCGGCGTGGACATCGAAGAGGCCGTCCGCCTCAATGCCGCCGCCATGGCCGTCCAGTGCTACGTCGGCGGCGCGTGCGAGCGGCAGACGCTGGATAACCTCTCGAGGGTCATCAATGCGGGGAATCGCTACGGCATTCTCACGCTCGGCGTGACGGCCGTCGGCAAGGAAATGGCACGCGACGCCCGGTATCTGGGCATGGCCAGCCGCGTTCTGGCCGAACTCGGCGCCCACTACGTCAAGACCTACTTCTGCGCCGAGAAGTTCGAGGAAGTGGTGGCGGGGTGCCCGGTTCCGATCGTCATCGCGGGCGGCAAGAAGATCCCCGAACCCGACGCCCTGAAGATGGCTTACCAGGCCATCGACCAGGGCGCCCTCGGCGTGGACATGGGCCGCAATATCTTCGCGGCCGACGACCCCGTGGCCATGGCGCAGGCGGTCCGGGCCGTGGTCCACGACCTCGAAAAACCCGACAAGGCGTACGAGATGTACCGCGACCTGATAAGCGGGAAGCAAGAGGATTGAGAGCCTCGCCCGGGACGTTTTGATCCCAACGGAAAGGAGTTGTGAATCATGGCGGATGTCACAAGGCGGAAACTGATGGCGGGCCTGGCGGCGAGCGCCGCAGCGGGCGTGGCGGCAACCGGCGCAGGCTGTGCGGAGACGAAGGCGGCCAAGAAACTCAGGGCATTTAAGAACGAGGAGTTCTACGATGCCGACGGCACGTTCGACCAGGAGGCCGCCAAGCGGGCCTACTATGAACTGATGGAGTATCACGGCTACCCCAAGTACGACAGCCTCAAGGAAGTTCTGTGGGTCCTGGACTTTGCCGTCGGCCGCTTCACCGACGTCGGCATGGGCGGCGTCTTCTGGCTCAACGAGTGGGTGGAAGAAGGCAAGTACGGTTACCTCGGCCACGAGATCTTCCTGCTGCCGGGCCAGATGATACCCGAGCACTGGCACGTCCAGCACGAGGATATCCCGCCGAAGATGGAAGGCTGGCACTGCCGTTACGGCGAGGTGTTCCTGTTCGCCGAGGGCGATCCGTCGCCCGACGCCGAGAAGATCATCCCCGCGAGCGAACTGAAGTTCACCACGTGCCGTAACGTGCAACGCGTGCTGCCCGGCCAGGTCGGCAAACTCGGAAAGCCCTTAGCGCCGCACTTCCAGGTGGCTGGACCCGAAGGCGAGATCGTCAGCGAATACGCCTCCTACCACTCCATGGACGCCCTGCGGTTCCGCAACCCAGGCATTAAACTCGACTAGACCGATCCACGGTTGGGTGTAGCACTTTGCGCGGCCCGTACCCGGTACGGGTCCGTATGGACGGACCGCGCGACGGAGGCGCCGGGGGCCGCATCATTCAAGCGTGAATGGCTCTAATCGGCCGGACAGACACACGCAAGGGGCTGGGGCTTTCGGAGTCTCGGCCCCCTTTGTATCATGACCCGCGCCGTGCTCAGGGGGTAACTCGTCAAAGGACGGCTCAGAGGGAGAACCGCGCCGTGAGAAGAACACTGCCTGTGGCCGCCGCGCTCGTTGCCCTGTTGGCATCCGTCGCATCGGCCGACGACGCGCTGCTGAACCAGACCCGCCACGCGATGGCCAGGGCCACACACTACTTCACGTCTATCTCCACGGGCGGCGGCTGGGTCGGCATTTACAGCATCGACCTCAAGCAGCGGTGGGGCGAAGCCGTCTACGAGAAGGCCAGGCCGAACGAGATATGGGTTCAGCCGCCGGGCACGCCCACCGTCGGTAAGACCTTGCTGCGGGCCTTCCGCGTGACGGGCGACAAGAGTTACCTTGCGGCCGCGCGGAACACGGGGCGGGCGCTCGTGTGGGGGCAGCGGCTGGAAGGGGGCTGGGGCCACCGCGTGGATGTCTCGCACCTGACGCAGCAGGCTCGCGTGCCCGAACGCCGGAAGGGCCACTGCACGTTCGACGATAACATCAGCCAGGGCGCCGTCGATTTCCTGATGGACCTCGACGAGACGCTCGATGAGCCGTGGCTCGACGACGGCGTCGCCCTTGGCCTGAAGTTTCTCCTCCGCAGCCAGTTTCCGAACGGGGCGTGGCCGCAGTGGTATCCGCTGCGCGGCGGGTACCACGATTGCTACACGTTCAACGACAACGCCATCAACGACTGCATCCGCGTGCTGGTCGATGCCCACCGCCGCTACGGCAGGAAGGAATACCTGGAGGGGGCGAAGCGCGGCGGCGATTTCATCATCGCCTCGCAGGTCAAGGCGCCGCAGTCCGGTTGGGCGCAGCAGTACTCGCACGACCTGAAGCCGGCGAAGGCACGCTCCTTTGAGCCCGCCGCCGTCTGCAGCGCCACGACGGCCCGCAACATCCGGACGCTGGTGAACCTGGCCGTCTATACCCGCGACACGAAGTACCTGAAACCCATTCCGGCGGCGCTCGATTGGCTCGACCGGTCGAAACTCGCCGCCGGCCTCTGGGCACGCCTGTACGAGGTCGGCACGAACAAGCCGATCTACGGCGACCGCGACGGCAAGGTCCACTACACGCTCCAGGAGATCAGCGAGGAGCGGCGGACCGGCTACTCCTGGCAGAGCGGTTACGGCGTGGAGGCGGCTGCCGCCCACTACAAACGGGTCCGCGAGATGGGACCCGCTGCCTGCGCCAAGAGCCGCGCGAAGCAGCCCTCCGCCGCGAGCCTTGCCAGACGGGCCAAGGGGCTGGAGTCGAAAGTGAAGAAGATCGTCGCCGCCCTTGACGCTCGAGGCCGCTGGGTGGACGACGACGGGAAGATCCGCTGTCAAACGTTCGTTGCCAACATGCGCGTGCTGTGCGATTACGTCGAGAGTGCCTCGGCGCGGTGATCCCGCGCTGGCCGCATGTGGCGGTTGACACCTCCCGCCTGTTTGCGTAGCATGAACGCGAACGGTTAGCCGGTCAGCAACGGAAAGGATGAATCGCATGGACAAGCCAACACAGTCGGGCCGCAGCGGCATCAGCAGGCGCCATCTCCTCAAGGGGGCTGCCGGTGGCGCTGCCGCGATGGCCGCAATGGAACTTGTGAACAGCCACGCAAACGCGGAGGAAGCCATGGCCGGCGCGAAACTCAAAGGCCGCATCAAGCAGTCGGTTTCCAGGTGGTGCTTCGGCAAAATCCCGATGGATGAGTTCTGCAAGGCCTGCGCCGAGATGGGCATCCAGGGCATCGATCTAATCGGCCCGAGGGATTGGCCCACGATGAAGAAGTACGGTCTCGTGGGCACGTGCACGCCCGGCGGGACCGGCATCAACAAGGGCCTGAACGACCGCGCGAACCACCAGGCCGCCATTCCCCGCATCCGCAAGGCCATCGAGGCCACCGCCGACGCCGGCTTCCCGAACGTCATCGTCATGGCCGGCAACCGCAAGGGCATCTCCGACGAGGAGGGCCAGAAGAACTGCGTCGAGGCGCTGAAGCAGGTCGTCGGCCTCGCCGAGAAGAAGGGTGTGACGCTGGTCATGGAACTCCTGAACTCGAAGGTCGACCATCCGGGCTACCAGGGCGACCACACGAAGTGGATCGTCGACGTGGCCAAACGCGTGGGCAGCCCGAGGTTCAAAGCCCTTTACGACATCTACCACATGCAGATCATGGAGGGCGACCTCATCCGGACCATCCGCGACAACATCGAGTACATCGGCCACTTCCACACGGGCGGCAACCCCGGCCGCAACGAGATTGACGAGACGCAGGAGATCTACTATCCAGCCGTCATGAAGGCCATCGCCGAGACGGGCTTCAAGGGCTGGGTGGCCCACGAGTTCGTGCCGAAACGCAAGCCGCCGCTCGACAGCCTCCGCCAGGCGGTGAAGATCTGCGACGTCTAAGGACTGCCCTGGAATCGTGTCAGCCTTTCACCGCCCCGCGCCTTTGTGTGGCACGGCTGGCTTGCCCAGCCGTGCAGAATCTCGCGAAAACGCGGTTCGGCACGACCCGGCCTTCCGTGTCGCGGAGGATTAGAAACGCAACCCCTCTCAACAGGAGGTCTTTCCCCTTCCCAACCGGCGCCACTGGCGATACCGTTTGCCGGGGCCCTTCTCAGACGGGGAGACACGCCATGCACCGGCCGGTAGGCATGAGGATGCTCGCGGCGCTTGCCGTGCTCCTGGTCGCCGGGGCGTGTGCTGCCGAGACCGTCACGCTCCAGCAAGGGGCGGGTGGCTACGGCGGCTGCGTCACGCGGACGCTATGGAGTGCCAAAGCCGGGCCGGCCGACAAGGCGGTTGGCTCAAGAAGCGTCCTTGCGATGCGCGGCTCGGCGAACCGCCTGCTCCTGAAGTTCAACCTCCCCGAGTCGCTGCGCTCGAAGAAGGTGGCCCGCGCCCGCCTCGCCGTCTTCGTGCCCGAAGCGGCGAACCTCAGGATGATCTGCGAAATCCTCTGCCGCCAGGTGCGCGAGCCGTGGACCGCGGATGCGGACTGGACCCGCGCCGCAAAGGGCCGCTCCTGGAAGACCCCCGGTGGCACCGTGGACACGACGACCGATTACCAGCGCGGTCGGCCTGCCGGTGCGGTCGATTCCCACAGCCTGTGGGAATACGACGGCAAGTACTTTCCGCACCGCTATCGGTTCCTCGGCGTTCCGCAGGGCGGCAAGTGGATCGATTTCAACGTCACCCCGCTGGTGCGCAAGTGGCTGCAAGACCCTGCCGTCAACCACGGCGTGGCGCTCGAGCCCATCGGCCAGGCCGACCGCCGGTTTCCGAATCGCACGGTCATCGACATTCCTGCGGCAGACAATCCGGACCGCGCGCATCGGCCCAAACTCCTGCTCGACCTCCAGCCGTGTGATCCGCCGTACCACGTCGCCGCCACGCACGCCCTCAGCAAGTTCTGCGACCGCAGCAGCCGCTACCGCTTCTTGGGGCCGTACGTGGACCGGCACGAGATGGCCATGGCCCGCAACGAGTTCGAGCCGTTCCAGGTGCTCGTCTATCCGCTGGTTGCCGACCTGAAGGGCGTCGTTCTGGAATGCACGGACCTCGTGGACGCCGCCACCGGCGCGAGGATTCCCGCCGAAGACGTCACGTACAACCTCCAGGAAGTCTTCCGGCTCCACCCCAACAACAAGGTCAAGGACTGGTACTTTCACGGCAAGAACTTCGACGTGCCCGACCCGCTCGTCCCCGCCCGGCCCGCGGACCTGCCCGTCCACGTCGCCACGCCGTTCTGGGTGACCGTCCGCACGCGGCCCGGAACGAAAGCGGGGACGTATCGCGGCAAGGTCACCGTCAAACCTCGGGGCGCCCCGCCGCGCGATATCCGTCTGACCGTGCGGGTGTGGGACTATGGTGTACCCGAAAAATGGAACTTCCAGACGATGGGCCAGACCTGCTGGGGATACATCCGCCGGGTCCACGGCAAGATCACGCCCGAACTCCGGCGACGCACCATCGACTTCCTGCTCGACCACCGTTTCAACCCGACCGAACAGTACCAGGACAAACTCTCGCCGGACCTGGACGACATCCCGTACTGCATGGAGCGCGGCGGGAACACGATCTACCTCTCGGGCAACTTTCGCGGCGACGTCGAGGCGCTGCGCCGCCGGTACGACGCCGTCAGGAAACTCGGCCTCATCGACCGCGCACTCGTCTACATCGGCGACGAGACGAAGGACTGGGACGAGATGCGCCGCCGCTCCGATCGCATCCGCAAGGCGTGCCCGGAACTCATGATCATGATCGGCGGGTCGTTTCCGCGTCCCGAACTCTCCGGCCTGATCGACATCTACGACCCGCAGATCGACCGCCGCACCAACCAGGTCTACAGCCTGCCGGCCGACCAAATGCGGCCGCTGATTGCGGCGTCGCAGGCCAAGGGCGAGAAGTTCTTCTGGTACGTCGCCGCCGGGCCCATGCTTCCGTGCCCGAACGTTCAGATGGAAGACCCGCTCATCGCCTCGCGGGTCCTGTTCTGGATGACCTGGAAGTTCGGCGTCACGGGCTTCGAGTATTATTGCTACAACATCTGGCAGCATAATTTGCCGGAGAAGGACGGCAGGCGATGGCCCGACAAGCCGTTCTACCCCCGCGGATGGGGCGAGACGAACGGCGACGGAATGCTCTTCTATCCCGGACGCGACGGCCCGCTCTCCAGCCTCCGCTTCGAGAACATCCGCGACGGCATCGAGGACTGGGAAAGCCACCAGGTCCTGGCCGACTACGTCGCCGCGCTTCGCGCCAAGTGCAAGAGGGAGCCCGCCGCCGCCGCTAAGGCCGGGCCGCTTCTCGCCCGGGCCGAGGCCGTCCTCAAGGTGCCGCCGGAGGTATGCGGCGAGGACTTCACGCGGTGGACGTGGCAGCCACACGTTCTACTCAAGGCCCGGCGAAACCTTGGCGAGACGATTGAAGCGCTCACGAAACGCGTGACGGAAAACGAGATGCAGGCCGCCGCCGATGCCCGCCGCAATGCCGTGCTCCAGCGCCAGCGCGCCATGCTGAAAGCCCGGGCCGCCGCTGTGGGCAAGAGTGCCGGCCGCGCGAGATAGCACACGCAACCGTGAAGGGGCTTAGAGCGGCTTGAGCGTGATCCGGCCGAGGTTTTGGCGGACCTCGTGTTTCTTGATCTTCAGCGTGGTCGTCCGGGGAAACTCGTCCAGCCACACGCCGAACCGTTTCGGCCGCTTGTAGGCGGCCAGGCGAGAGCATGCCTCGCGTATGCCGTCGCGGAGCAGGTCGTCGTGCGTCCCGGCGGGCTCCGTGCACGGCGTGTCTTCGTTTGGGACCACCAGTGCGACGGTTTCCTCGTTCACGCCGCCTGCGTCGCCGGCCATACGGCCCGTAGGGGTGCGGACCCCCAGGACGCAAACCTCGCGGACGTGCGGACAGAGGCCGATCTGGGCTTCGACCTCGGCCGGGTACACGTTTCTGCCCGATTCGCCGACGATGACGTCCTTGAGGCGCCCCACGACGTACAGGTAGCCGTCCGCGTCCAGGCGGCCGAGGTCGCCGGTGGCGAGCCAACCGTCCTGAAGGACGGCAGCCGTGGCGCCTGGGTCCTCGAAGTACCCGGCCATGACGTTCGGGCCGCGGACGAAGATCTCGCCCACGCCCTCGTCGGAGCCGCCGTGTGTACGGATTCTAACCTCGACGCCGGGAAGCGGTTTGCCGACCGAGCCGCCGGCGTAGTCGGCCGGCGTGTTGCAACTGACCACCGGCGCCGCCTCCGACAGACCGTAGCCTTCGAGGATCGGCAGTCCAAGATCCGAGAAGAACCCCGCGAGGCGGGGATCGAGCGGCGCGCCGCCGCAAATGAAGAACCGCAGACGCCCCCCTAACGCACGGTGAAGCCGGCGGAACAGCAGCCTGTGAAGCGGGAGGCCGATGCGTCGCGCGGCCGGCGTCGCGCGGCGGCCGGCTTGGAACAGGCGCCGCTTCCATTGCGGTTGCGACTCCAGCGCCGCCAGGATCCGCTTCCGCAGCAGCCTGGCCATCGCCGGCACCATCAGCACGATGGTCGCCCTGGACGACCGCATCGCCTCGACGATGGTGCGCGGGTTCAGCGATCCGGGATACGTCACGCTCGCACCGGCGATGAGCGGGATGAGCAGGCCGGCCGTCTGCTCGAACAGGTGGTTCAGCGGAAGGATCGAGACCAGCCGGTCGTCGCGCCCGACGCCCATCCAGCGGGTGCCCGACACGGCGTTGGACGCCAGGTTGCGGTGGGTCAGGACGACCGCCTTGCTCGTGCCGGTGGCGCCGGAGGTGAAACTGAGGACCGCGACGTCCTCGCCCGTGACGGCGCGGGCGGAGGCGGGGAACTCCGCCGACGTGCGTGTGCCGGTTTCGGCGAGCAGGTCCTCGATTACGGCGACCGTGACGTTTCTCAGGCCCTTTGCGGCTTCGTCGGCCACAGGCCGGAGCGGCTGCGACGCCAGCAAGAGGGGTGCGCGGCTGCGCTGGAGGATGGCGCGGATCTCGGCTCGCTTGAGCCTCGCGTCGATGGGCGTG
The DNA here is from genome assembly GCA_964539385.1 of uncultured Anaerolineales bacterium. Taxonomy (GTDB): domain Bacteria; phylum Planctomycetota; class Phycisphaerae; order FEN-1346; family FEN-1346; genus JAUVZF01. Next base: position 42,548 of record CAZIJC010000016.1, read on the forward strand.
CAGACGGCGCCGCGCAGGTGGGTGGCGAAGTACGCGACGGCCCATTCCGGACGGTTCTCGCAGAGCAGGGCGACGGGTGTCCCCTTCGTCACGCCCCGCGCCGTCAGGCGGTGTGCCACCGCCGCCGCGTGCCCGCCGAGTTGCCGGTAAGTGTAGGTCGGCGCGTCGGGACCGCCGTGCTTGCGCAGCGCGAGACGGTCGCCGAACGTGCGGACGGAGCGGGCGAGGATTTGCGGGATCGTCTCCATGCCTCCCGCGTATCCTAGAGCCGCGCCGGCACGGGTCAAGTGGCATTCGTGCCCAAGACCTTGCACTGGAGCGGGCGCGGGCGTATCGTCTGCCGCAGAGTGCGTGCCTCGAAAAGGCGGCGACGAACCTCTGCGAGAAGGGGCGCCGTGTCTCGTTCGGGCCGAGTCCTGACCATCACGTTTCTCGAGAGCGCCGCGACGATCTTCATCGAGCGCGGTCTGTACTTCTACACCCACGAGCGGCTGGGCTTCACGGGTGCACAGAACCTGGGCCTGGCGCTTGCCTGGGGCGTCGCGTACGTGGTCGGTGCGCAGTTGAGCCACGGCGCCTCAAAGCGCCTCTCGGAGAAGGGACTGCTGGCCCTGACGCTGGTTGGCCAGGTGTTCGGCCACGCGGTGCTCTGCGTGTGGGCCGGGTCGTACGCGGTGGTTGCCATGACGATGGCCATCGGCTGCGTCACGGGTCTGAAGTGGCCGGTGGTGGAGAGTTACGTTGCCGCCGGCCGCACCCCGACGGATCAGGCCGCGGCGATCGGCCGCTTCAACCTGTCGTGGGCGGGGGCGGTGCCGCTGGCGCTGGTGGCCGCCGGTCCGCTGATTGCGTGGCGGCCGGAGGCGTTGTTTGCGGCGGCGGGTCTCTTGAGCGTCGTGAGTCTGGCGCTGACGTGGCCTCTGGAGCGGCGGCTCGTCCATCTGCCGCACGACCATCCGGAGCGGCCGACCCCCGGCCGCATGGCCCGGTACCGCGGCTTGCTGGCGTCGGCCCGGTGGTCGATGCTGACGGGTTACTCGCTGATGTGGATCCTGGCTGCCCTGCTGCCGAGCGTTTTCGCCGGCCTGGGCGTGGGTGTGGCGTGGGCGACGGCGCTGTCGGGCCTGCTCGACGTGTTCCGCTTCCTGGCGTTTCTGACGCTGGGGCTCTATCGCGGTTGGCACAACCGCGTCGGGCCGCTGGCGCTGGTCATCGTCGGGCTGCCGGCGGGCTTCTTCCTGGCCCTGTTCGGAGGCAACCTGGCGACGGTGCTGGGCGGGGAACTTCTGTTCGGCCTCTCGGTGGGGATGACCTACTACGCGGCGCTGACCTACGCCATGGTGGTCAAGAACGCCGGCGTGGACGCCGGTGGATCGCACGAGAGCCTCATCGGCGCGGGCTTTGCCGTCGGACCGGCGGCGGGTCTTGTCGGCGACTACCTGGCCCCCGTGGTTGGTGGCCGCATCGTCGGCCGCATCGTCGGCGTGGCGCCGCTGGTTGTGGTCTGTGCCCTCGGCGCGGCCGTGTCGCTGGTGAAGGTGGTTCGGGCCAGGTCCGCGGCGTAGTACGGCTGCGCAGGTTTCCGTGCGGCGGATCGGGAGACCCGCCGCGCAATCTGCGAGGCGCGGACGGTGCGCCGGCGGAAGCGGCTACGGCTTCGGCGGGTTTGCCTTGCGTGCCTTCTCGATCAACTCGATGAGTGTGGCGGCCTTGTCCTTCGGTGGGGCCAGGACGCTGGCGATGTCCTCTTCGCTGAGGTGCCCGCGGAGAAAAGCGCGGACGTCGAAGGTCTGCCACCAGCAGTCGAAGATGCGGCTGCATGGCAGTTGGCGGCCGGGCGCGCGGCAATAGGAGAAAGGGACGTCGTGTCCGAGCATGGGGCATCGGCGTCGCCTGGCGTCGTGTGCGGTGATTTGATCGGCCATCGCGCGGCTCCGCTGGACAGGAAAGGGCCGACCGCGGTCGAGGCGGCCGGCCCCGGATTTACCCCGTGCTCGATGCCGTCAGGCGAGGCTCTTGGCCACGTCCTCGGGCTTCGGCAGGTCCTTGATGGCCTCCAGGCTCTTCTGCAATTCTTCTTCCGGAAGCGGGTAGTCCACCAACTTGCCCTGGAAGTAGGCGTCGTAGCCCGAGAGGTCCATCAGGCCGTGGCCGGACCAGTTGAAGATGATGACCTTCTCCTTGCCTTCTTCCTTGGCCTTGTTGGCCTCGTCGATGACGGCGGCAATGGCGTGGGCCGTCTCGGGGGCCGAGATGAACCCTTCCGTCCGCGCCCACGTGACCGCCGCCTCGTAGCACTTGAGTTGGTCGTAGGCTCGCGGCTCCATCAGTTTCTCGGTGATGGCCAGGCTGAGCAGAGGCGCCATGCCGTGATACCTGAGACCGCCGGCGTGAATGGGCGGCGGGACGAACGTGTGACCGAGCGTGTGCATCGGCAGAAGCGGCGTCATTCGGGCGGTGTCACCGTGGTCGTAGGCGTACGGCGCCCGGGTCATCGTCGGGCAACTGGTGGGCTCAACGGGAATGATCGTGATCTCTGCGCCGGCGATCTTGTCGGCCACAAAGGGGAACGCCAGCCCCGAGAAGTTCGACCCGCCGCCCGCGCACCCGATGACGACGTCCGCCTGCTTCTCGCCCAGGATGTCCAGTTGCTTCTTGGCTTCCAAGCCGATGATCGTCTGGTGCAGGAGGACGTGATTCAGGACGCTTCCGAGGCTGTAGCGCGTCTTGCCGGTGGGGTCGGTGACGGCGGCCTCGATGGCCTCGCTGATGGCGATGCCCAGTGAGCCGGGCGTATCGGGCATCTTCTCCAGGATATCCCGCCCGGCCTTCGTCTCCGGGGACGGGCTGGGGATGCACGTGGCGCCCCACGTCTCCATCATAAGGCGGCGGAAGGGCTTCTGGTCGAAACTGATGCGGACCATGAAGACCTTGCATTCCAAGTCCACCAGCGCACAGGCGAACGCCAGGGCGCTGCCCCACTGGCCGGCCCCGGTCTCGGTGGTCAGCCGCTCGATGCCGAACTGCTTGTTGTACCAAGCCTGGGGGATGGCCGTGTTCGGTTTGTGGCTGCCGGGCGGCGAAACCCCCTCGTTCTTGTAGTAAATCCGCGCGGGAGTTCCGAGCAACTTCTCGAGGCGGTGCGCCCGGTACAGCGGGCTGGGCCGCCACAGCATCAGAAGGCCCAGGATCTCCTCGGGGATGTCCACCCACCGATCGGTGCACACCTCCTGCTCGATGAGGTTCATGGGAAACACCGGCGCGAGCATGTCGGGCGAGACGGGCTTGCCGTCCGGCCCGATCGGAGGCAGCGGCGGGTTCGGCATGTCTGCCGCCAAGTTGTACCACTGGCGCGGCATGTCCTTTTCGCTCAAGAATACTTTTGTTTGGTCCATAACATTCTCCTGATAGAAGCCCGCGATTCATTCGGGGTTGCTGTAGTTTTCGGGCCGGCGTTTTACCCCCGGCTGTATCACGCCGGCATCGGGCCGGATAGAGATACCCGAAATCCGGCCTCCGGGGCAAGCGGCATCCCGGCCGTCTTCGATGGCGAACGACGGTTGCGTACTGCCAAACGACGGTTCGCTGAAAAGGCTGGCGGCAACCGGTGGGTCGGCTACCGCCGCACGACTGTTGAATGCGGCCCACACGGGCCGACGCGGCGGCCCTAGGCTTGAAGGCGAGTGACGTTCTCGGCCTTGGCGCCTTTCGGCCCTTGCGTCAACTCGAACTCCACCTCGTCGCCCTCGGCAAGGGTCTTGAACCCGTCGCCTGCGATGCTCGAGTAATGAACGAAGACGTCATCCCCGCCTTCCTGTTCGATGAATCCAAATCCCTTCTGGTCGTTGAACCACTTCACTTTGCCGCGTGCCATGCCTCGGTACCTCCAGACTCCGAATCACCAAAAAAACCACCCGGCCAAGCGGAGAACCTCCGCCGGGTGGCTTCAGCACACAGGCTTAACACGGCCCGACTTGCACCTGGCCGCTGCGAGTTGATACGGCCGACATGCAACAAACCTCTCGCGCTCCTCTACAATCACGCCGACCATAGCCCGCCCGCCCTGGCGGGTCAAGAAGAAAAACTTCCGCTTGCACCGCGGCGAAGCCCGCGTTTTGCCTTGCCTGAAAAGGCGCCGGCGCCTAAACTGTTGCATTCAAGAACCCGGGCGGGGACACGCGGGGCCCGGCGCCCCGAACAGGAGAGCGCGCGACGTGATCGGAGTTGGGGTGAAATGGCTTGGCGCAGGCGCACTCGTGGTGGTCGGCGCGACGGTCCTCTGTGCGACCGCAGGGTGCGAATCGCAGCCGTGGCGCCACCAGGACGGTACCGTTGTCACCGGGAAGGTGGACTTTCAGAGGGAGCCCGTCACCGGGCGGACGTACCATCTCTATATTCCGAGAACGTATAATCCCAAGCGCCAGTATCCGCTCGTCCTGACGGCCCAGGGAACGTTCCCCTTCGACGAGGCGGCCGGCCAGCGCAACCGTTGGGTCGACGTGGCCGAGCGGTACGGCCTGATCGTCTGTTCGGCGGATTTCGATTCGGCGACCGGGTGGCTGGGCGTTCCGAACGATCGGCCTGCTCCGGAACTCGTCCGCGACGACGAGGCCACCATGGCGATCATCCGCGAACTGAAGTCGCGCTACAACATCAACCCCGACGGGATCATGATTACCGGTTGGTCGGGCGGGGGCTATCCGGCCCATTACATCGGCCTGCATCATCCGGACGTGTTCCGGTGCATCGTCGGCCGCGCCGCCAACTTCAAGGAGAACCTGGTCACCGACGACGTGGCGATGCGGGCGCGCCACACGCACGTCTACGTCTTCTTCGGCGAGGGCGACCTGCCCGGCTTCGATCAGATGAACCGCGACGCCAACTTCTGGTACACCGTCAGGGGCTTTCGCAACTTCGTGATCCGGCGTCTCGTCGGCGGCCACGACCCCAACCAGGTGGAGGCGGCCCGCTATTTTCTGAACATCGTCGAGCACTGGCCGGCCATCCACGTCGACGCCAGCACCACCAAGGGCAGGGCGCCGCTGACGGTGAAGTTCCGCGCGCTGGTTCGCGACCCCGACTCGCCCGATGGCCGCGTCGATTCCGTGCTCTGGAACTTGGGTGACAACACCGTCTCAGCCCGCGCCGAAGTCACACACACCTATGCAAGGCCCGGCCTGTACAACGTGTTCCTGACGGTCGTCGATCTGGACGGACACCACGAATACGCACAGATGTGGATCCGCGTAAACTGAAGCCTGCGGCCGCTCAGTGGGCTGCGGTCGTCGAAAGATGCTAACACAGACCGGTTCCATGGAAGGAGCAGGAGCGTGGCGAAGGATGAGGCAACCTCGGCACCCGGCTTCAGCCTGCCGGAGGGCCACACGCTCTTTACGAGCGAGGCCGTCACGGTGGGCCATCCGGACAAGATGGCCGACCAGATATCCGACGCGATCCTCGATGCGATGATCGCCCAGGACCCCGCCAGCCGCGTGGCTTGCGAAACCCTTGTGACCACCGGCATGTGCGTGGTTGCCGGAGAGGTGACGACCAAGGCACAGGTCGATATTCGCGACATCGTCCGCGAGACGATTCGCGACATCGGCTACACCGACGCCGCCATCGGCTTCGATTTCGAGCACTGCGCCGTCCTCCTGGCGCTGGACCGTCAGAGCCCGGACATTGCCATGGGCGTCGACGCCTCCGAGAGCAGGGAACAGGGCGCCGGCGACCAGGGCATCATGTTCGGCTACGCCTGTCGCGAGACCCCGGAACTGATGCCGATGCCCATCCAACTGGCCCACCAGTTGTGCATTCGCCTCAAGGAGGTCCGAGAGGCAGGCGCGGTTCCGTGGCTCCGACCCGACGGCAAGAGCCAGGTCACCGTCCAGTACGATGAAAACGGGAAGGCCGTCCGCGTTCACACGGTCGTTGTCTCGACGCAGCACGCCGACCAGGTGGAGGGCAAGGCGGTCTCGAACGAGGAGATTCGCCGCGGCATTATCGACCGCGTCATCCAACCGGTTGTGCCGGCCGAACTGCTCGATGACGATACCGTCTATCACATCAACCCCACCGGGCGGTTCGTCGTCGGCGGACCACAGGGCGACTGCGGCCTGACCGGCCGCAAGATTATCGTCGATACCTACGGCGGCAAGGGAAGCCACGGCGGCGGGGCGTTCAGCGGAAAGGACCCCTCCAAGGTGGACCGAAGCGCCGCCTACATGGCCCGCCACGTCGCCAAGAACCTCGTTGCGGCCGAACTGGCCGAGGCGTGCGAGGTCCAACTGGCCTACGCCATCGGCGTGGCCGACCCGTTGAGCATCCGCGTCGATACGAACGGCACCGGCAAGATTCCCGACGTCGCCCTGGCGAAAGTCATCCGCGACGTGTTCCCCCTGAAGCCGCGCGAGATGATCGAGTACCTGAACCTGCTGCGCCCCATCTTTCGCAAAACCGCCGAAGGCGGCCACTTCGGACGCGAACTGCCGGAGTTCACCTGGGAAGAACTCCGCAAAGTCGATGAACTCCGGCAGGCCGCCCGAAACGGCAAGTAGCCTGACCGGTACCGGTGTCGGATTCCACGTGCCGGAGACCGTTGTCCGACGGCGTTTCGATGCGGGGCTCCGAAACTTCAAAACCCTCTACCAGGGGCTTGTAAACAGTTGGGTGCTCTACGACAATTCCGGGCCGACGCCGCGCTTCCTGGCGGCCGGAGAGAATCCATGACTCTAAAAATCATCGGAACGAAGGACCCGGACATTCTCGCTTCGGCGGCGGCACTTCAGCGGGCAGCCAAGCGGGCGCTGCGAGAGGGACTCGAAAACGGGACGCCCGTCTGGGTTATCAAGAACGGCCGCATGGTGGACCTGACACGCGGCAAGCGCCCCAAGGCCGGGCGCCGGTAGAGCGGCCTGCCAGTCGCGCCCGTCATCCCATGGCCGGCCACTCGGACGCGAACTGCCGGAGTTCACCTGGGAAGAACTCCGCAAAGTCGATGAACT
>CAZIJC010000016.1:49651-51748 GCA_964539385.1 uncultured Anaerolineales bacterium
GCGAACTGCCGGAGTTCACCTGGGAAGAACTCCGCAAAGTCGATGAACTCCGGCAAGCCGCTCGCAACGGCGAGTAGCCGGGCCGGGCGGCGCCGGTGCCGCGATGACGGTGCGGAGCGCCAAGATCCCAGGCAGACCGGGGAACGACTGTGTCGGCGAAGAAAGGGACACCGAAATGGCTCATACGAGACCGCTGGCATGCGCCTACGGCGCCATGCGCACGTCGGTGATGGTGCTCTTGGTATCGGTGCTGACAAGTGCGCTCGCCGCAGGTCAGCCCCCGCGCCTGGTCCTTTGGTATGCGAGCCCGGCCAAGAATTGGGAGCGCGAGGCGCTGCCGATCGGCAACGGCCGCCTGGGCTGCATGGTCTTCGGCGGCGTTGCCAAGGAGAGCATTCAGTTCAACGAAGACAGCCTGTGGGTCGGCGACGAAAAGGACACGGGGGCCTATCAGGCCTTTGGCGACCTTCACATCGAAATGCAGCACCAGGAAGGCCGGGACTACCGACGCCAACTCGACATCGGCAAGGCCATACACACCACCACCTACACAAGCGGCGGCGTCAGGTACCGGCGTGAGTACTTCGCCAGCCATCCCGCCGGGGTGCTGGTGTTCCACTTCGCGGCCGACAGGAAAGCCGCGCACGCCGGCACGATTTCCCTCACGGATGCGCACAAAGCGACAGTCACCGTAGAGGGCAACAGGATCACGGCCTCGGGATCGCTCGCCGGCTACACGTACAGGAAGACGAAGGGCCGTCAGTACGAGATTGCCCTGGCCTACGAGGCTCAGGTACTCGTCCTGCACGACGGAGGCTCCGTCGCCGCCCGCGATGGCAAAATCGCCTTCGAGAACGTCGATAGCCTGACCATACTCCTGGCCGCCGATACCGACTACCTGAACCGGCGAGACAAGGGATGGCGCGGCGGACACCCGCACGAGCGCCTCGGTCGGCAACTCGAAAGTGCGGCTTCGAAGCCGTACAAGACACTCAAGGACGAGCATCTCCGCGACTACCAGAAGCTGCTCAATCGGCTCTCACTCGATGTCGGGCAAACGCCGCAACCGACCTCGGCCCTGCCCACCAACGAGCGGCTGAAGGCCTACAAGGCCGGCGGTGTGGATCCCGACCTCGAGGAACTCCTCTTCCAGTACGCGCGGTACCTCTTGATCAGTTCCTCACGCCCCGGGTCCTTGCCCGCCAACCTCCAGGGCCTGTGGAACCGCAGCAACAACCCGCCGTGGCGCTGCGATTACCACACGGACGTCAACGTGCAGATGAACTACTGGTTTGTGGACCACGCCAATCTCCCGGAGTGCTTCGAGCCGTATGCGGAATGGCTGCACTCGATCCGTGGCGTGCGGACCGAGAGAACGAAAGAGGCGTTCAAGGCGCGCGGCTGGACCATGCGCGCCGAGAACGGCGCCTTCGGCGGCTCGACCTGGAAGTGGGTCAAGCCCACGGCAGCCTGGTGCGCCCAGAATCTGTGGGACCACTACGCCTTCACCCAGGACAAGGCGTACCTCCGGACCCGCGCCTATCCGATCATGAAGGAGCTGTGCGAGTTCTGGGAGGATGTGCTCAAGGAGCTTCCCGACGGAACCCTCGTGTCCCCCGACGGCTACTCCCCGGAACACGGGCCGGAAGGCGTGGACGGCGTTTCCCACGACCAGCAATTGATGTGGGACCTGTTTACGAACACCATCGACGCATCAAAGGCCCTCGGCGTGGACACCGAATACGCCGACAAGATCGCGTCGCTCCGAAAACGCCTGCTCGGCCCGAAGGTCGGCCGGTGGGGGCAACTCCAGGAATGGATGGAAGACATCGACAAGCCCGAAGACAAGCACCGCCATATCTCGCACATGATCGCCGTCCATCCCGGCCGCCAGATATCGCCCCTGACCACGCCCAAACTGGCGGAAGCGGCCAAGGTATCGATGAACGCTCGCGGCGACGGCTCCACCGGATGGAGCCGCGCATGGAAGATCTGCATCTGGGCACGCCTCCATGATGGCGACCACGCGTACAAGATCCTCCATGAGATGCTGCAGAGCCAGATCGCAGACAACCTCTACGACCTGCATCCGCCGTT
>CAZIJC010000017.1:0-23888 GCA_964539385.1 uncultured Anaerolineales bacterium
CCAGCCCAATCAGTTGTCGCCACGGCATGCACACGCAAACGTGGGCATGGCACCCACCGTTTCACGTGCGACAAAACGCTGGACGGCGATTGTCCCTTGAGGGCCGGCCGCCGACTGGCCGATACACCCGTGGCGGCGACGTATGCCGTCGGCAGGGGAACCTCGCATGTGCGGCATCGTCGGATACATCGGCAACAAGCAGGCCTATCCCATCCTGCTGGAAGGCCTGAAGCGGCTGGAGTATCGCGGCTACGATTCGGCCGGCATCGCGCTGAGGCAGGACGACGGCGGCCGGCTGGCCGTCGTCAAGACGAAGGGGCGGATCAGCGCCCTCGAGACGCTCATGCAGGGCCGCGACACGTCCGGCACGCTCGGCATCGCCCACACCCGCTGGGCCACCCACGGCGCGCCCAACGACGCGAACGCCCACCCGCACGTCGACGGCTCGGGGCGGCTGGCGGTCGTCCACAACGGCATCATCGAGAACTGGGCGGCGCTGCGGCAACTGCTGGAGAGCGAGGGCGCCCGGTTCCGAAGCGACACCGACACCGAGGTCCTGGCGCACCTGTTCGCCCGGTACTACGACGGCGACCTCGAAAGATGTGTCCAGCAGGGTCTCCAGGAGGTGCGCGGCGCCTATGGCATCGCCGTCGTCCACGCCGACGAGCCGGACGTCCTGGTCGCGGCCCGTAACGGTTCGCCGCTGATACTGGGCGTCGGCGAGGACGAGTACATCGTTGCCAGCGACGCCTCGGCCATCATCGAGCACACGCCGAACGTTATCTACCTTGAGGACCGCGAGATGGCCACCGTGCGGCGCGACGGGCTTCGCACCGCCACCATCGACGCCGTGCCGACCCACAAGGAAATCCAGCAGGTCGAGTGGACGCTGGAGCAGATCGAGAAGAAGGGCTACCCGCACTTCATGCTCAAGGAGATCATGGAGCAGCCTCAGAGCGTGGCCGACACGATGCGCGGGCGTCTCGATGCCGCCGCCGCCGAAGTGCACCTCGGCGGCATCAGCGACATCGCCAAGCAGTTGACGCACGCGCGGCGGGTGATCCTGACGGCCTGCGGGACGGCCTGGCACGCGGGGCTCGTGGGCGAGTTCCTCTTCGAGGGCCTCGCACGCATCCCCACCGAGGTCGAGTACGCCAGCGAGTTCCGTTACCGCAACCCCATCATCGACGAGGGCACGGTCGTGGTCTGTATCAGTCAGAGCGGCGAGACGGCCGACACCCTGGCCGCCATGCGCGAGGCGCGGCTCAAGGGCGCCCTGGCCCTGGGCATCGTCAACGTGGTCGGCAGCACCATTGCCCGCGAGACCGACGCCGGCGTGTATCTGCACTGTGGGCCGGAGATCGGCGTCGCCTCGACCAAGGCGTTCACCAGCCAGTTGGTCGTCCTCATCATGACGGCGATGTTTCTGGGCCGGCGGCGGCACCTGGCGCCGCAGGAGGCACGCGAGATCATCAAGGGCCTCCAGTCGGTGCCCGAGCAGGTGCGCGGCGTGTTGGGCCTGAACGAGCAGATTCAGCAGGTCGCCGCCGCCTACAAGGACTGCCCGAACTGGCTGTACCTGGGTCGCGGCTATAACTACCCGGTGGCGTTGGAGGGCGCGCTGAAACTGAAGGAGATCTCCTACGTCCACGCCGAAGGCCTGCCGGCCGCCGAGATGAAACACGGCCCCATCGCGCTGATCACCGAGGAGATGCCGGTCGTCTTCCTTGCCAACCGCGGCCTTCAGTACGAGAAAGTCCTCTCGAACATGGAGGAGGTCCGCAGCCGCGGCGGCCAGGTCATCGCCGTGGCCACCGAAGGCGACACCGAGATTCGGCGCCTCGCCAAACACGTCCTCTACGTGCCCGACGTGCCCGAGCCGTTCCAGCCAATCCTGAACGTCGTGCCGCTGCAACTGCTCGCCTACCACGTGGCCGTCCTTCGCGGCTGCGCCGTCGATAAGCCGCGCAACCTCGCCAAGAGCGTGACGGTGGAGTAAAGTGCGGCTTACTCAGTTCGACTTTTGCCATTTTGATGATCCTCACGCCGCCAAGGTAAGGCTGTCCAGCACGAGGTTTCGTACCTGGGGCGGGAGTTTTGCGAAAGCCGTGCGATGCGCAGGGCGTTTCAAAATCGTTTCGAGCCAGAACAGCCGTCGCACGGTGGCGATGGCATCGGAGAACGTCGGCTCGGCCTTGGCGTACCATGTTGCGGCCCGGACCCGAACGCGGTGGTGCCGCGCGTCCTCGGCGAAGATCAGGCTGACAAGGCTGAACAGGCCGAACAGGCACGGCCCCGTGCGCAGGACCGACTTGGCCACACGCTGGCGGGTCGTCTCCAGGCCCAGGTGGGCCCGCATCTCCTGGAAAGTCGTCTCGATGGCCCAGCGGGCCGTGAACAGGCTGATGATCTCGGGGCCGCCAAGCGTCGGGTCGGTCGTGAAGAACCACTCGTCGCGGTGGGTGCCTTGAACATCCTTGACATAGACCCAGCGGACGGGCACCAGTCCGCGGCCGCTCTTGTACCAGTGGCCCGTCCCGCTCGTCCAGCGGATGCGTCGCGTTCCGCCGCCGCAGGAGGAGACGGTGGCGCGGGTCAGGGACCCCTTGGCCACGACCTCGACGGGCGTCGGCAGTTTGGAGCCCTTGGTGCGAGGGCGTCCCGGCCGGCCTTTGCTTCGCGCCGGGGGCGGCCGGTACAGATTGGCGTTCTTGTAAAAGCGACTGATGAGCGTGACGTGCCGGCGGTGGCGGTGGCAGAACCGCGCCAGTTCGTGCGAGGCGTAGCCGCCGTCGCCCAGAAGGATGAATTTCCGGGCCGGGAACCAGTGAATCAGGACGGCCATCAACTGCCGGGCCAACTGCGGCGGGGTCTTGTGCCGGCGGCCCTCGGCCTGGTCGAGTTCCTCCGGGCGGTACAGGGCCACCAGCACGGGCAAGGCCCACCGCCGCGAGGTGAACGGGAACGTCACCGAAACGGCCAGCACCACCCACTTGTGACCCCATCGCCACACCGTGTGGGTGTGGGTGGACCGGACGGCATCGTGATGGCGTCCTTTGCCGTAGACGTGTTTGCCGCGATGCCCGGCGGTGGTGTCGTCGACGAGGATCCGGATCGGCTGGTTTGGGTCCACCCATCGGAAGACGGCCTGAGCCAGGACCCGCCCCAGCGGCCAGAGCGACCAGGCCGCGCGGCTGAAGACACGGTGATAGGTGCTCGAATGGCCGCGGGCCACGCCGCGGGCCGCCCGGAGCATGGCCGTGACCGTTCGCCGGCCCAGCGCCAGGATCGCCCCGACCGCGAGCGGAAGAATCCGCTGGAACGTCGGCTCGGTAAAGGCTATAGAAAAACTCATCAGGAGCGGCTCCGCTGCCGATGGAAGAGAAAGCATCACGGACTCCTTTCCGATTCGCTGACCTCATACATCAGTCAGAATCGGGAGGAGTCCGTTCTTTGTGCCAATGATTCTCTATCCCCCGGAAGGCCCCGAAAATGGCAAAAGTCGAACTCAGGAGGAAGACGTATCGTCCGGAGGCCGTGCGGCGGGTATGGATTCCGAAGCCGGACGGCACGAAGCGTCCGCTCGGTATCCCGACAATTCGGGACCGGGTGGCCCAGAGGGCGGCGGTGTTGGTCCTGGCTCCGATTTTCGAGGCGGACCTGGCCGCCGAGCAGTACGCCTACCGGCCCGGCCGGGGCGCGTTGGATGCGGTGCAGCACGTCCACCGGCTCCTGATGAGCGGCCACACCGAGGTGGTGGACGCGGACCTGAGCGGGTATGTCGACAGCATCCCGCACGCGGAACTCCTGAAGTCGGTGGCCCGTCGCGTCGTGGATGGGGCGATGATGCGAACGACTAACCCCCGATGGCAATCGGGGGCTAATCAAAGACTGATGTGGCTGGTCATGGCGGTGGAAGAAGAGGACGCCCGCGGACGGAAGCAGCGGACGACCCGCGCCAAGGACACGGGGCGAGCCCGCGCCGCAGGGCGCGCCGATCTCCCCGTTGCTGGCGAACCTCTACATCCGACGCTTCGTGGTGGGCTGGAAGGTGCTGGGGCACGAAGCGCGTCTGAAGGCGCGAAAGCGTCAACTACGCCGACGACTTCGTCATCTGCTGTCGCGGGACCGGCGCCCAGGCGCTGGCCGCCATGCGAAAGATGATGGTGCGGCTGAAGTTGACGGTCAACGAGGCCAAGACGCGTCTGCGGCGGGCGCCGGACGAACCGTTCGACTTCCTGGGGTACACCTTCGGGCGGAACTGGTCGCCCGGGCCAGGGCGGTCGTATATCGGGACGCGGCCGTCGAAGAAGCGGCTGGCGCGCCTGGTGACGGCCCTGCGGGGGCTGACCGGACGAAGGAGTGCCCGGCCGACCGTGCAGGAGAAGGTCGCGGAACTCAACCGCCTGCTCAGCGGTTGGGCGAACTACTTCTGCCTGGGGTCGGTCAGCCGCGCCTACCGGGCGATGGACGAGCAGGCCCGGCGACGGCTGCGCCAGTGGCTGCGTGCGAAGTACCCGCACCAGGGGTCCGGGCGGAAACGGTACCCGGACGCCTACCTGCACGAGGTGCTGGGGTTGGTCCGCCTTCAGGGGCGGCCAACGGTTATGCCCGACCTACCCCACCGCGCCAGACCTCGACTCTACCCCCCAAGGGTGAACGGTTTGTGGCCGTTCGCCCCCCTTCCGTCCCCCCAGAGGGGGGAGACGCCAGCCTGGGCTTCCGGGCACGGGCGTGACGAAGGGCGAGGCGCGGTCCGCGAGGACCGCGCCCCTGCCCATATAGCCACCGGGGTAGCAGGCCGGCTCGGGCGTCTTGTTGTGAGGCGTGGGTCCGGCGTTGCCGTGAAGGACGCCCCGAACGCCCTGGGTCCGGACCTTGGCCTTGATCCGCTCGACCTGCCGACGCGACAGGCCGAGCGCCTTGGCCGCCGCCCCCGCTGTCAGACGCCCCTGCAGCGTCGCCCTCCGGGCTCGGCTACGCCTCACCCTCCGCAGCACACGCAGGATATGGCAACTTGACTCTCATTCAGGCTGGCACAAGAATCGGGGGCAGATCAAAGGCGACCATGAACTTCGCCGTTATGCTCCTCATGCCTTCCCTCCAGTATGTTGTCCGCGACGTCCGGCCCACCGCCCCTGCGCCGTTGTCTGATAAGGCCGGACCAACCGGATCATCCGTCACCGTCATCCGTTGCCGGCCGGCCGTTCCCGGCCCCGTTTCGCAGGGCCCGGATCTGCTCTTGGCTGCTTTCGAGTTCGGCGTCGAGGATATCGTGCAGGCCGACGAGACCGACCAGCGTGCCGTCTTCGATGACAACCAGGTGACGGATGTGACCGCCGGCGAGTTCCTGAGCGCACTTCTGAAGATCGGCGCCGAGACAGCAGGTCTTGGCCGGCGAGGACATGACGTCGGCCAGGAGAACAGAGGCGGGGTCTTTGCCTGCGGCAACGACACGCTGGAGCAGGTCCCGCTCGGTGAAGATGCCGAGGACCTGGCCGTCATCCCTTACGATGACGGAGCCCACGTTGTTCTCGGCCATCAGTCCGACCGCCTCCAGGACCGTAGTCGTGGATGGCGCGACGACGACATCGGGCCCCTTGATCATGAGGATCTCTTCTACCGTTGGCATGATTTCGACTCCTCCGAGACGGCAGACTAACCTGGCACGGGAGCCGCTGGTGTCGCAAGAATCAGTTGGGCTTCAATGCGGGGTACGATTTAAGGACCTCGTCAAGGACGCCGAGAAAGGCCTCTACGATGGCAGGGTCGAAGTGCTTTCCACTGTCCTTGTCCAGGATGTCGAGCGCTACGTCCAGGGAGCAGGCTTCCTTGTAGCAGCGTCGGGAGACGACGGCGTCAAAGACGTCTGCCAAGCCCGTGATCCTGCCCGGCATGGGTATGGTTTCGCCGTTGAGCCCGTGCGGATAGCCCTGTCCGTCCCATCGCTCGTGGTGATGCAAGGCTATGTCCTGGGCCATGTTGAGCACGGCCCCGTCGGCTTCGCTGAGGATCTCGGCGCCCACGATCGTATGCCTTTCCATGACCATCCGCTGCGCCGGCGTGAGATGCCCCGGCTTGAGGAGGACCGCGTCGGGGATGGCCACCTTGCCCACGTCGTGCATCGGGCTGGCGTACCTGATCAATTCCACCTGCTCCGAGTCCAGGCCGAGGGCCTCAGCGATCAATTGCGAACATCGGCTTACGCGTTGAATGTGATCGCCGGTGTCGGCGTCGCGGTACTCGGCGATCGCCGAGAGGCGAAAGATCGTATTCAGGTGCGCCTGGCGAAGTTGCTCCTGGAGGCTCACGTTGTGCACAGTGATGGCCGCGGTGGACATCAACGACATGAGGCCTTCGCTGATCTTGGTTTCGAAAGGCGCGGGGTTCCCGTAGGCGCCAACCCGGTTGAACAACTGCATCACACCCACACACTCCCCGTCGGGACAGTTCAGGGGAATCGCCAGAATGCTTCTCACGTCGTATCCGGTTTTGGCGTCCAGGTCGCGGTTGATACGGAATGGCGCTTCGGTGCCGGCCGGAAGGGAGTAACTGTCAGGGATGTTTATAATCCGGCCGGTCGACGCCACATAGCCGGCCAGCGATTCGGCGGATACCGGCAGTTTCTTACCCAGGAGGTGACGGGCGATCTCGGATGTGTCCATCTTGTCGTTCTGCACGGCCACAAACCGGAGGCGGTCTTTCTGAACCAGGTACAGGCTGCCGGCTTCGGCGCAGGTAAGGGCTCGCGCTTCCGATAGAACGGTCTCCAGCATCTGCTGTCGGTCCCGACAGGTATAGAGCTCGGCGCCGACGTTGAGAAGGCGCCGGAGGCTTGCCATTTCCTCATCGCAGTTTTCCTGTAGGACTTGATCTGCCATGTCGGGCGGCCTTTCTCTTGACATTCCTTTTCATCGGACATCGGGAGGGGGCGAATCAATGCGAGTATTCGCAATTTGCAGCCGGCAAATAACCACAGCCGAAAGTCGTGAAAGACAGAGGTGGAGCGGCGGAAGCGGCAGGCGTGAGACCCAAGATCAGACTTCGACCGTGGTGAGGCCCGCTCGGATCGCGTATTTCGTCAGTTCGGCCAGGGTGTGAATGTCGAGTTTTTTCATGATGCGCTGGCGATGGGAATCGACGGTCCTGGAACTGACGTGGAGCAGCAAACCGATTTCCTTTGAGTTCTTGCCTTCCGTCAGAAGTTGGAGCACTTCCGCCTCCCTGTCGCTAAGCCCATGCGATTTGGAGGACCCCGCGCAGGTCCCACTCGCATAGTCTTGAACGACCGTTGCCGCCACTTCGAGGCTCAGATAGGTGTCTCCCGCGGTTGCGATGTTGATAGCACGCATGAGTTCTTCCACGTCACATGTCTTGGACAGGTAGGCAGAGGCGCCGGCTTGGAGCATTCTCGACACATACCGCTTGTCTGAGTGCATCGACAGGGCGACCACCTTGACGTCCGGGCAGGCGTCCCTGATTTGGCGTGCAGCCCCGGCCCCGTTGAGGCCACTCACCGCAGGGCCCATGACGACCACGTCCGGCAGCAGTTTGCGCGCGAGTTGCACCGCTGCCCGCCCGTCGTCGGCTTCGCCAACGACCTCGACGTCGGCCCGGCCTTCCAGGAGCGTACGGAGACCGTCACGGACCAGCCTGTGGTCATTCACCAGAACGACCGTGGTGCTCATCCCCACTTCCTTAAGGCAGCACGTTGGCGTACGGGCGGCACCTGTCCCTCAGCGGCTTCCGGGTTCCCGGGCACAATCATTTATCGAGGACGGCCAGCAAAACTTTAGGCGCATATTCGTTTGCCAGCGGGAGGGGGTAACACCCAGTTCAAGTTTCGCATCCATGAGCATCCACAAGCAAGCCTGTGTCAAGCCTGAGAGCGGAGACCCAGAACCAAGAGTGCGAGAAACTCTGGACACTACCGACCGTTTCTGAGATAAGATGAAGCGGAAATCGCAGACGGCAGGTTTGAGTAGACTTTCTTACGAAATCCTGGTTCAAGCCGCGCGAGCCATGAACGATCTGGTAACGCGCGTTATTGAGACGGCACGGCGAAGGGGGCTCCTCCCTTCTGTCCCGGAAGCGGCTGCCAAGTCTGTGCCCGCCATTAACAGGGTGGAGTTCTATCCGACCTTCCGCTGCAACGACTGCTGCGGCCACTGCATCACAAACTCCGGCCCGAATAGGACAGAGACGCTCAAGCCCGATGACGCGGCCACGATCTCCCCGCTAGATTCACAGCGTCCGCACGCCTACCCACCACAGCCACTCGCGCACCACCGGGCAGTGCATGCCGAGCCGTGGTCCGACCGGGCGAAGAGATACTTGAGCATGGTCTGCCGCCCTTTCGGTAACCCCGCCAGGCCGCGGGCGCCGATATGCATTTGACGGCGCGGCGGCAGCGTGGCAGAATACGCGCAGCCTTGGCCCATTCGTAGCCAAAGCCCCGTGGGGCACAGATGGTGGAGCGGCTTTACAGCGCGAGGCAAGTGGCCGACCTGCTCGGCGTCTCGTCGATTGATGTTAACCAGTGGATTCACTCCGGCCTCCTGGAGGCAGAACAACTTGCCGGCGACATCCGTGTTTCAGAGCGCGGGGTGGTTCGTTTCCTGAGAGATCTCGGCATCGATCTTGGGAGCGTGCTCAGGGTGGCCCTGGAGCAGGAAGCCGAGCGCGGGGCCGAGTCCGCCACTGGTGCGGCGGAGTCCGCACTGGAGACGCCCGACGCAGAGCCGAGGCCGCCCGACTCGCGCTCCGCCCGCGCCGAGGCAGTTGCGGACGTGACCACGAGGTTGGCCGAGGCTATCCTTGAGGACGCCCTTAAGCGCGGGGCGGAAGCGATTTTCCTGGAGCCGCTACCGAACAGCCTCTCGCTCAAACTCCGCATCGACGGCCGCTGGCGCGAGAAGCCGAACTTCGCGTCGCGGCTGCCGCCGGGGCTGGGTCCGCTGCTGATGAGACAGTTTCGGACGTTGGCCTGCCTGTCGGAAGCCGGCAGGCAGGAGGCAACCTTCCAGACCCATGTGGATGGCCGGGCTCGCTCCTTTCGTATCGAGACATGCTCGGCTCCGTATGGCGACGGACTTCTGATTCACCCCACTCCCCTTTAGCGGACGCTGCCTGCGTTGCGGTAGGCCTGTAACGTGTCCTTGCCGCGTCCGAGTTGTGCACGGCGGCGGGCAAGTTCTTCCTGCTGTTGGGCCAAGCAGAGGCGGACCTGCTCGTGCAAGCGCAAGAGGCGCCGGCGGCAGGCGGATTCCGGCGAGGTACCCGCCGCGCGCGCTTGCTCGATCAGCACGTCGGCCTGGCGCGCCCGTTCGACAACGGCGTCGACGTCGCCCCGCCGGGCCGCTTCGATCTGTTCGGCCAGCACCTGCACCAGAGCGGCAAAAGGCTCGTCCTCGTCGCCGGTGTGAGGCGCGGCCACATCGGCCGCTCGGTCGCTTGCAGGATGACTCATGAGTTCGTCACCTCCGCGCCCGCCTCCGCCTGTTTGCGGTGAATATCGTTGAGGAGGCCGGCAGCGTCTGCGTTGTCGGGTTCAAGGGCAAGGACCTTCTCCAGCGTCTCAACGGCGTCCCGCAGCCGCCCGTCGCGGGCGTACAGCGTCGCCAGGCAGAACAGAACAGACGTGTCGTCCGGGTGCAGGCCGAGGTAAACCTCCAGGTAATGGATCACCTTCGCAAAGGACCCCATCTGGCAGGAGGTCTGGAAAAGGCCGAACAGGGCAACGAGGTTGTCGGCATCCTTGTCGAGGCACGCCATGTACATGTCAAACGCCCTGGAGTAGTCACGGCGGTGCTGGAAGATCATGGCCAAGCCACCGTAGGCCTTGCCGCACTCGGGGTCGATTTCGAGAGCCTGGCGGAAGGCCTGCTCCGCCTGGTCGAGCCCACCGGTCTGGATGCCCACGACGCCAAGGCCTATGAGCGGGCCCGGTTTCTTGGGTGCGAGCAGAGCCGCCTCCTCGTAACACTGGCGGGCCCGGTCGTAGTTGCCGAGCGACGCGTGGCAGTCGCCGAGTTCCTTGAGCACCTCGTAATGCTGGTCGACGCCTTCCTCGACCACGAAGTTTTCGGTCACCAGTTGCACGGTTTCCCTTTCGGATTGAGGGTGCGTCCTGCGCGTTCGAGTTATCCTGCCATCTTGTTGCGGCGATCAGCCCGGAGAAGCGGCTGCATATCATCAAAGACCCGCAATGCGAGGACTCTCCATTCCCCTAGATGTAGTCGAACAGCGAAAGCCTGAGCAGCCGCGAGGCCGACGCCAGCGTCATCTCGTACAGGGCCTGCTGACGGGCCAGTTGTATGGCCACCTGGACGATGTCGGCGTCCTCCAGCAAGGCGGCCTGCTCGTCGGTTTGGGCCTTGCGACTCTCGAGGCTCTCGTCAAGTGTGCCCAGCACGCCGATCCCCGCGCTGACAGACGCCTGGGCCAGCACCAGGCCCTGGGACACTTCGTTCATCGCATCGCTCGTCTCGTTCAGGAGGGCCGTCATCTGGCCCTCCGGCAGGTCCCGCTCGTTGAGCAGAAGATCGCGAATCGTCACAAGCGTGCCGAACAGGTCGTACGTGCCGGGAACGCGAACCGGCTCCAAGCCCGTCCGGTCGATGTCGGTGCAATCGACGTAAAGCACGCGGCCGGTGGCTGAATCTGCAACGGCTAGGTCCGTGTCGGCAAAGTCAATGGCGGTCTGGCTCGCGCCGTCATCGATTGAAAGATTACCGGTGGCTTGGATGTTGACGGTGCCCACGAACCCGCCGTCCAGCACGGCCGTGCTGACGTAGGCTTGCCCGGTGGTGCTTTCGACCATCACGTTGGTATCCCCGGGGGTGAAGGTGACCACGGGGCCGTTATCGAGGCGGAGCGTGCCGTTGGGCGCGTCGATGGTGAGGGTGTGTCCGTTTCCGAGGATCGTGTCGCCCGCGTCGGAACTGTCGCCCGCCGCGATGCCACTCGCGCCAAGGTAGGTGGTCGTCCCGTGGCTGACGGTGAGCCAGACGTCACCGCGGACGTTCGGGGTGCCGGCGCCGGCGCCGGCCCCGGTCTGGCCGAGGAACACGGGCGGCTGGCGGACGTCATTGCGGAAGATCTCGTCACCGACAAGCGTTGCGGCGTAATCGACGCCCGGTGCGACGGGCACCTCGACCGCCTGCCGGCTCCCGACGTACGTGACGGACGCGATGTTCCCGCCCTCGTGCTCAGACACGTAGGGGGCGGAGTCCGTGTTGCTTCCGGAAAACAGGTAACGGCCGCCGTAGCTCGTATTCGCCAGCGACAGGACCTGCTCGAGCAACGAGTTGATCTCGCTGGCGATGATCCGACGGTTATCGGCGGAGTAGGTGCCGTTGACTCCCTGGGTCGCCAATTCGCGGACGCGGGTAAGGCTTCCCACCATCTCCCCGATCACGCTCCAGGCAACCGTAAGCGAGTCGTTGACGCCGGCAAGATTCTCCTGCCAGATCTCCATCGACCGGCTGTCATCCCGCAGCCCGAGCAGTCGGAAGGCATCGGCCGGGGCGTCGGACGCCCGCCGCAGACGTGCCCCGGAAGCGGCCATCTCCTGGAGCCGCGCCAGTTCCTCCACGTGGTGCTGAAGCGACGTCCGGGTGTTGTTATAGATGGAACCCCATCCGCTCATGCCGTCCTCTCCCGCCGCCAATCAGACGGACCGTCCAGCCGCCTGAGCCGTCGGTGCCGCGACTCAGAGCAACTCCAGCAGTTCGTCGTAGACCCGGTCGATGGTTGCCATGTACTTGGCCATGCTTTGGAACATGCGCTCGAAGATCAGGAGTTTGGCGGCTTCTTCGTTAATATCCACCCCGCTCACGTCCTCGCGCTGGCCCTTGAGTTCCTGGGTAATGCTCTCGAGTCCGTCGCGGCGTGCGCGGCGAACCGCAACCCACTGACCAACGGTGGCGACCATGCGGTGATAGGCGTCCCTCGGTTTGTCGCCGTCGAGCGAATCGATCGGCGTGTCGCCGACTTCGGCCATGCGAAGGACATTCTTGTTGTCCGTGTCGCCGGCACCGAGCGCCGTAGCAAGGCACGCCTGCGAGTCGCGCACGCGCTCCACGACGTCCATCGTCTCGGCCGAGGTGCCCGAGAAGAACGTGTTGAGCCCCGAGGCCGCAAGGAACCCCGTCGGGTCCGAGTTCGCCAGGGCGTCGATGGTGAACTGCTCGCCGTCGTTCAGCGTTCCCGTGCTGAGCGAAACGATAATCCCGTCATCGACCTCCAGTAGGTCTTCGGCTGGGTAGCCGGCGCCGACACTCAGCGTCTTGACGAGTTCACCCCCCCCGTCGCGAACTTCGATGGCGAGGTCGGCCGTTATGCCGACCTCGCCGGTGCCGACGACCGTGCAGGTGAAGGTCTGGTTCCCGTCCCCCTCGTAGAGGCCCGAGATCGTCGGCTCCGCCGTGCCGGTGAGCGTGCTGGTGGCGGGGGTCGCCGTCATCGCCGGCAGGAAGTCAAACTCAAACCCCGTCGCCGCCTGGAGGCGCACCCGCGAGGCCGGGAAACTCGCCGAAAGGTTCGGTATGGCGTCCAGCAGGGCGACGATGTCCGAGGCCGTCTCGGTATCGGGGGCGGAGATCGTCACCGTGCGGCGTGTGACCTCGCCGGTCGCGGTGTCGATGACGCGGAGGTGGATGTCACCGGCGGTAACCGGCGTTGTCCACTCGCCCACCGGTGAGTCGGCCACAGCCCAGCCCGTCAGTTCGTCGAACGACCCGGCCGTGCCGAGACCCTGCACGTGGCACTGGTTGACACGTTGGATGATCTCATGTGCGAGCGTATCGAGGTCCTGTTTGATGCGTGGCAAAAGATCGTTGTAAAGGGCCAGCATCGCGCCGAGCCGCCCGCCGCGGGCCGTCGTCTCGTAGTGGAGGGCGTCTTTGACGGACACACCAATGGCCTCGGCGTCCACGTAGTCGACTTCGATCTCGGTCACGTGTCCCCCAAGCACGACGGGCGTGTCCCAGACGTAGGCGGTGTAGGACCTGTCTTGGCCGGCATTGATCTGGACCTCGGCAAGGTCGGCCAACTCGGCGGCAGCCCGGTCCCGGATATCGAGCAGGTTACTGTCGGAACTGCTGCGGACCCACAGACTTGCATTCGCGACATTGGCGTCGGCGATCTCGCGAGCGAGCCGGTTCACCTCCTCGGCCAGACTGCGTGCCTCAAGGACAACCTGCTCCTGGAGGTCGCCGAGCGTCGTGCTGAGGGCGCGGAACTGGTTGGCGAGGGCGTAGCCCGCGGAAACCACCTCCGCACGGTACACGGGGCTGGTGGCATCTTCCGCCAGTCTGGTCAGCGACCCGAAGAAGTTGCTCAATGCTTCAGCCAAGCCGCTGATCGTCAGGTCGCCCAGGAGGGCTTCGACTGATTGGAGGGTAGTCAGTTCCTGATTGACCTGGCCGAGTTCGGATGTCTGGCGGCGGATTTCGCGTTCCAGGAGCACGTCGATCATGCGGCGTACTTCGCCGATTTCGGCCCCGCCGCCGATGTGAGTTGTCAAGACAGGCGTGCTCTGGATTGGCGAGATGACAGGTTCTTGGCGGTGGTAGCCCTCGGTCGAGGCATTGGCAATGTTGTTGCCGATGATCTGGATCGCCTGTTGGGCAACCTTCAGACCGCTCAATCCAATCGAAGATCCCGACATCGTTTACAACCTCGCATTAAACAGTCCGCCGCCGGGCTGCCACTGGGTGGTGCCGTCGGTTCGGTACACCTCAGCCCCGTCCGTCTTGGGGAAGAGGCCATGCAGGAGGGAGCGATTCACGCGGACCATCTCGGCCAGCAGGACCGCCGTCTCGAGATGTCTCTGCCGGACGGTCTCGGCCAGGCGGCGGAGGTTCTGGCGCCGCCGGTGTATGGTACTGGAGAGTGGCTCGGGAAGGAGCCGCGCGAGGCTCTTGAGCGACACCTCGCCGACAGGGCAGTTCAGGGCCGCCGCCAGCCGGGACCGCAGGATGCTGCGCCGGCGTGCCACGTCTTCGAGTCGGGGTTGCGTGCGGCCAAGGTCATCCACCAGTTGCGCCATCGCCGCTTCGTCCCGGGTCACCATCACATGGGACGCGGCCGGGAATTGTTCGACAATCTCCTGTTGGAGAGCGACCGTCTCGTCGAGGATCTCGATCAACTGATCCACGAGCGGCGTCAGTTCCACGGACACGGTCGTCATGCTTTCGGTCCTGAAGCGGGTGGCATAGGGGCTTTCTGCCCAGCCAGCCCCATGGTGCGGGACAGGTCTTTCCAGAGGCCGATCCCGCCCTTTTCGGCAACCTCCTGAGCCAGATAGAACCAGAACAGGCTCTCCATCTGGCCGGACGTCCCGGTCTCGAGGAGACCGGACTTCGGGATCGTCCGGCGCATCTCCTCGACGATGCGGTGGAGCAGGATGGCCTCGAAGTCCTTGGCGGCCTTTTCGGCGCCGGCGGCATCGCGGGGCCCCGTCTCGGCAAGGCGCCCGGCAGAGACGACCCCGCCTAGAGGGTCGCCGGGAAGGACCGGACCGGTCGGGATCTGGAACTCGCTCACCCGGCTACTCCTACATTACCTTGAGTTCCGCCTGAAGGGCTCCGGCCCTCTTCAGGGCCTCGAAGATCGAGAT
The DNA here is from genome assembly GCA_964539385.1 of uncultured Anaerolineales bacterium. GTDB lineage: Bacteria > Planctomycetota > Phycisphaerae > FEN-1346 > FEN-1346 > JAUVZF01. The sequence continues at coordinate 14,624 of CAZIJC010000017.1, forward strand.
GAGGTCGCGGGGGGTCAGTCCCATGGCGTTTAGTGCTTTGGCCAGTTCCTGGACCGAAACCCCCGTCGGCAGGACCTTGAGTTTGGCTTCCTTCTCGACGGCGGTGATATCGGTCTGCCGGATCCGCTCCGTGGTTCCGGCTCGCGAGAACGGAAGCGGCTGGGACCAGGCCTCCTTCTCCTGCGTGATGATCGAGAGGTTGCCGTGCGAGATCGCGACCGTGGAGATGGTCACGTTCTCGCCGACGATGACGGTGCCCGTCCGCTCGTTGACAACCACAACGGCGGGCGTGTCGACTTTGGCTTCGACGGCCTCAAGTTTGGCAATGAAGGCACCGAGGCGGCCCGGCGGCAGGTTAGACGGAATCCGGACGCGGACCGTGCCCCCGTCAACGGCCTCGGCACTCTGCGGAAACGCGGTGTTGATGGCGGACTGGATGCTCTCGGCGGTCGAGAAATCCGGGTTCTTCAGGTTCAGCGTCAGACTGCCGTTCCGGACGTAGGTGGCGATCTCCTCGCGTTCGACTCTGGCGCCACCGGGGACGCGCCCGACCGTCGTGTGGTTCTGGGTGATGCTACTGCGCTCGCCGGACTCCGAGAACCCGCCGATAATCAGCGGCCCGTCCGCGACGGCGTAGACGTCACCGTCGGCCCCGCGAAGCGGCGTCATCAGCAGCGTCCCGCCCTGAAGGCTCTCGGCGTCGCCGATGGAGGAGACCTCGATGTCGATCCTCTGCCCCGGCCGGGCGAACGGCGGCAACTCGGCTCTCACCATGACGACCGCGACGTTCTCGCTGGCCAAGTCCGCGGGATCGACCGAGAGGTTCTCGAAACGACGCAGAAGATTCGACAGCAGGCGGGCCGCGACGGCAGCGGTGTCGCCCGTCCCGCCCAGCCCGGACACCAGCCCCATACCTTGAAGCGGATTGCCGCGGACACCTTGGATGTCTGCGATGTCCTTGATGCGTTCGGCCCGGGAGGCGGTCGGCGCCGCCGCCAGGATTAGCACGCCGAGAAGGATCGTCCGACGAAGCATCCTCAGTCCTCCAGAGAAGAGCAGCGAATTACCACGGGCTCAGCCAGTTCAGGATTCGTCCCAGCCAACCGGGCTTTGTCCACCGTTGCTCCGGTCCTTTGACCTTGATGACCATGTGGAAGTTGGCCACGCGGTCGCTGGCAACCGTGTTGGTGCGCGTGATATCGCCGGGGCGGACGATCCCGCCGATCTCGATGGTCTGCGTGTCACCTTCAACGTTGCGGTCGCGCGTGCCGAGTACAACGAGGTTCCCGTTCGGCAGAACGTCCTGCACGACCACGGTGACTTGGTCGGTGATGAGGCGGTCGGTTTCGTAATCGGCGTTGCCGGTGAAATCGCTGGTGCCGGTGGACGTGGCGTTGACGTCCGGCAGGCGGTGGTTGCTGTTGCGGTTGCCGTACCAGGAACCGACGTCGCGCAGGTTGACCGTACCCGACATGGTAGCCGTGCGGTTCGAAGTCTTGTCCGTCTCGCGGGCCGTTTCGTTTTCGATGACGCTGTGCTCGTTGATGACGATGGTCAGGACATCGCCGATGCCGAGGGCCTTGTCGTCTTCATAGACTCGGATGACTCTCGTGCCGCGCTTGCCCCGGGCCTTGGCCCAGATGGAGTCGGCCCGCACGTGGGCGGCGGATACCGAGACAATCAGAAGACCCGTGATTGCAAGGATGGTCATTCGCTTCATGGTCTCACCTTTCGCCAAAGACCGGCTGCACGGTTCCGTCGTCTGTCACCTTGGCGACGACGACGCGTTTCGAGTCGGCGTTGCGGACCCTGATAAGGTCTCCCTCACGGCCATCCTCAAGGGCCTGGCCGAGGGCGGTGACCTGGAAACAGTTGCCCGCAATCCGCATGACGACGCTCTTGTTGCGGCGGACGAGCACCTCGCCCTTGGCCGGCCGCACCATGCTCGTCCGCACGACCGCGCCGGGGGGAATCAGCCGGATGGCCCGCTGGCCGTAGGGCGCGGCCCAGTCGACAGGTTCGGAGTCGTCGGTGACGGTGGTGCGAAGTTCGGTGTTCTCGGGAGTGATGACGCCACCGGGGAGGATGTCCCGCGTCGCCACGAGCCGGCGGTTCCGGTACGTCATGCGGAACACGACGCGGGAAACGGCCAGCGTTTTGCCTGCGGCTGTCACCACGACTTCCACCTTGGCCTCGCCGCGGGCGCCGTGCGACACCATCCGAGGCTTGAGCAGGACGTCGCTTCCGGCCGGCGCGTACAGGTCGTTGGGAGGGTGAATCAACCGCCAGCGGCAACCGTCCGGGGCCGGACGGGTTGTTGCGAGAAACGCTTTGGCCGCATTCACGATTCTCTCCGACTTGACGACCTCTTCGTTCCGGGTAACGACGACCTTCTCGGCGCCCGAGAAACCGACCTCGTCGCGCGACACACCGTGAGTGGCCAAGCGGCCGAGGATGGTTGGCCGATTGATGACCAACTTCTCCTTGGACCAAGGTGCCCGGCCCATAGCGATGGCCGAGGCCTTGCGCGCGAGCGTATCATCGTCGGCCCGGACCAGCGAGATCACGCCGAGGCAGAGACGCTCGCCGTCCACGCTGATCGTTCGAGGCAGGTGCACGCGAAGGCTCGGACCGCCATTGTCTGCCAGAGCGACGCATGAAACGGTCGCGAGAACGAGCGCCGCCCGTATGACCTGTGCTGTCTTCATGGCTCCTCCTAACGGACTAGTTGATTCGCGGTGCTGAGCATTTCGTCGCCGGCCCGGATGGCCCGGGAGTTGATCTCGTAGGCCCGCTGTGCGGTGATGAGGTTCACCAGTTCCTGGACCATCTGGACGTTCGACCGTTCGAGGTGCTGCGACAGGATGCTTCCGAATCCGTCCTCGTTGGCCGTGCCCTCGGTCGGCTTGCCGCTGGCGGGTGTCTCAGCGAGCAGGTTGCCGCCCTCCGAGGACAAGCCCGACGGGTTCGGGAAGCGGACCAGGGAAACCTGGCCGAGCGTGGTGGCGGTGTCCTCGGAGCCCTTGAAGATCGTGACGGAGCCGTCAGGCCCGATGTTGACGGAGCGGGCGTCGTCCGGGATCGTGATGCCGGGGTCGACGACGTAACCACTCGAGGTCACGAGTTCGCCCGTGCTGTTCCTCCGAAATGACCCGTCACGGGTGTACCGCTCGTCGCCGCTGGGTAGGGTGATCTTGAAGAACCCGTCGCCCTGGATGGCGCAGTCGAGTTCGTGGCCGGTGTTCTCGAGTTCGCCCTGCGTGAAGACTCTCAGGGTCGAGGCAGGGCGCACGCCAGAGCCGATCTCGAGACCGCTCGGAGCCTCGACACCGGAGGCGACCTCGCGGCCCGCCTCCTTCAGCCTCAGGTAGACCAGATCCTGGAAATCGATCATCGTTCGCTTGAACCCGGCCGTGTTCATGTTGGCCAGGTTGTTGGCGATCGTATCGACGATCATCTGCTGGGCGTTCATGCCCGTTGCGGCGGTTGAGAATGCCCTGAGCATGGAATCCTCCTTGCGCGTTAGGCCATGGCGACCCGCATTAGGTCCTTGCCCCGGTCGCCTTTTGCCTGGATGATCTTAACGTTGGCCTCGTAGAGCCTCGTCACCTTGATCAGGGCCACGAGTTCGTGGACCGGCGAGACGTTCGACGCTTCCTGGAACCCCTGCTGGACGGTGGTGTTCGTGGCAGGGGCAGGTTTGGCGCGTTTGGAGGCTCTGAAGGCGCAGTCGCCGACCGGGGTCAGCGTCTTGAGGTCATCGAACTCAACGATCCGCAGTTTCCCGATGTTCACCTCGCCGGCGGAGATGCGACCGTCTCGGGCAATCTCGACTGCCATAGGCGAGACGTTCGGTGGAATAGCGATCGGGCCACCTTCGCCTGCGACCGTCCGCCCCTGCGCGTCCACGAGTTGCCGCTGGCCGTTGAGCCGAAAGACGCCGTTCCGGGTGTATCGCTCGCCCTTGTCGGTTTCCACAACGAAGAACCCCTTGCCGTGGAGAGACACGTCGAGCGGCCGACGGGTATCGATCACATGCCCCTGGGAGAAGTCCACAAAGGCGCTCCCGTGGATTCTCACGGCCCCGCCGTTGGCAGCCCCTGCCGCGGGGGCGGCCGACCCGGAGGCCGGGGCAGCCCCCGTCGGCTCTCCCTGCGTAAACACGCCGATCCGCCGCTTGAACCCCACCGTGTTGGCGTTGGCCAGGTTATGCGCGATGGTGTGATACTCGCGGGTCAGCGCCGAGAGGCTGGAGACGGTGTTGTTGCTCATCGTGTTTCCTGTCAAGCAGTTCCGACGGACACGACGGTGTGCTCGGCCCTGCCGGTCCCGTTGCGGCGAGCGGCCGCGTTGGTTTCCTTGACGAGTTCGGCGATCTCGCCTTCGGTCATTCCGACCATCTCAACGGCGATCTCCGCCACGCCGTCGTCGCCTGGCGAGCAGCGGCGGACCAAGCCGAGACCCTGGAAACTGCGGCCGGCGCCCACCTCCAACACCACCAGAACGCGGTCGCCGGTTGCCAACTGAATCGGCGCCTCGATGCGCAAGCCGGGCCCCGCGATTTCGGTCAACGCGCCCGTGATGAACTCCGGCAGTTCGCCGGTTCGCTCCTCATTGCGGAAGGGGAACCGGGCCACGCGCGCTGTCCTTCGGGTCGCCACCCGGGCAAATCGGCGCAGGTTCGTCGTATGCGGCTCGTCGATCAGCCGCGCGACCGCCAGCCCCTCGAGCGGCTCGGTGATCGACACGTTGAACTCCCACCGCACTTGGCCGCGCACCTGGTGCAGCGCACAGGCCTCGCCGACACGGAGCGAAACGGGTTCGGCGAATTGGACGGTGATGTCCCGGCCGTCAACGCCGATTACAGTCGCCTCGATCTCGGGCGGTGCCCCGCGGCGGACCAGCGTGACGTGGCCGCCCCGATTCAAGTCGACCCCCTCGGCGCTGAAGCCGAAGCCGAGTTTGATGCGAAGCGAATCGATGATATCCGACACCTGCTGCCGCACCTCCTCGGTCATCGCCATTATGTCCCTGGTCTGCATGAGGCGGGCGACGCACTCATTGAAGGCCACCTCGATGGTGTAAAACCTGCCGAGGCGTCTGGCTCCGGCCATCCGGGCGATGCGCGTCAGCACGGCCCGCTCGTTCACGCCCAGTTCGAAGTGCTCGGCCGCCCGAAAGAAGACCTTGAAGATCTCGCGGCGGGCATCGTATCGGCGCCAGGCCAGAATCAGAACCGTGCCAACCACTACCGCTGCCAGCACCGGCACCCACACGGTCCAGCCGCCCAGGTAGAATGGGTGAGAACTCCGGAGGGCCGCCCACCGCTCGGCCGGTCTCAGTGCGGCCGCGATCATCCCATAGCCAATGGCTATGTCCATGGGTTCAATGTCCTCTAGCGGATCAGATTCGAGAGTTCCCTCAGCATGTCGTTGGTGACCTTGATGGTCCTCGCATTGGCCTGAAACCCGTTCTGTGCCTCGATCAGGTTGACGAACTCCTGGGCGACCTCGACGTTCGACCGTTCAAGCGACCCGCCCGTGACGGCGCCTGCACCGCCCGACAGCGCGCGGGTCGGAATGGCGTCGCCGGAGTTCGCCGACGACTGGTAGTAACTGTTGCCGACGCTTTCGAGACCGGCGGGATTCTGGAACGTGGCCACTTTGATGGTGGCAATCGTACTGCGGATACCGTTGGTGAACATGCCCATGAGGTCGCCTTCACGACTGACCGAAAGGCTCGACAGGTATCCGGCTTCGTACCCGTCCTGGGTGGCCGCCTTCACCGTCGAGGCGCCGCCGAACTGGCTCAGCCCGTCGTACTGGCCGGTCGTGCCAAGTTCCACATTCACCGTCGCCGGGGAGTCGGCCGGCCCGCCGTAGCGAATCGTGAAGGTCTGGGCGTCCGTCGTTCCCCCGAAACTGCCGTCCTGGTTGAACGAGATGCCGTTGATGCGCCGGTCGTCAATCGCCGCCGTTCCCCCCGACACGCCCAGCACGATGGCATCCCACGTGTCGGGTGTCTCGGTCCGGACAAACGCGACGGAGAGAACATAAGCGTTGCCGTAGGTGTCGAAGACCTCAATCGTGGCGTTTCTGCTCTCCTCGCCTCCGGCCTCGAGCATCTCGAAGTGGCCCGGCAGTTCAAAGGTCCCCGCGCCGGAAGGCGTGTACGCCAGGAGCACGTCGGTCTGACTATAACCTCCGCTCCCATCGTCCCGCAGGCGGATCTCGCCACCGTCCATGGTGGCCGTCGCGCCGGCGAAGGCGCCCGACATCTCCGTGACGAGATCCCCCAAGGTCTCGCCGCCGGCCAACACCCAGTTGGTGCTGACCGGGGTGCCGTCGGCATCGGTTCCGGAGATCGCGATGGTGTCGCCGGCCGCCATGTCGCTGGTCTGATCCAGGGCCGCCAGCACCGTCGCGCCGCTGGCGATGGCGCCCGACACCGTGTACTTGATGCCACTGGTCAGCCGCGCCCTGGTGGGAACGTTAAGGTTGGCACTCAGGTTCCCGGAGTACGTCACTTCGGTGGTGGCCTTGGCCGGGAGGGCCACGTCGTACGGGATGCGGATATCGTCGGACCCAACGTCCTGGAACCCCTCGGCCACACCGGCGCTACCGATCCGCTGGACGCGATAGCCCGTACTGGGGTCCACAAGGTTGTAGTCCGCGTCGATGGCGAAATGCCCGACCCGCGTGTAGACCTCCTGCTCGCCGTCGTGCACGACGAAGAACCCCTTGTCGTCCATGGCCATGTCGAGCGGCCCACCCGTGTTGACAAGGGTTCCCTGCGCCATGTTGCGGTCGATGCTGCCCACCGTCACGCCGGACCCGATCTGCTGGGGATTCGTCCCGCCCAGCGCCGAGGTCGGCTGGGTGGCTTCCCTGAGGGTCTGCGCCAACTGTTCCGCAAACCCGACGCGGCCCGCCTTGTACCCGTAGGTATTGAGGTTGGCCAGGTTGTTGCCGGACACATCCAGCATCTTCTCGTGCGCCCGCAGGCCCGTTACACCACTCATCAGTGCATTACTCATGGTTTCTCTCCTCTACGGCCCCCGACAGGCCGCCTCAGTCCTGCACCCCAAGAACACTGCGCAGTGGAACCTTGTATTCCCCGATGTCAAGGTAGAGTCCGTCGGTCTGCAACTCGACCGCCGAGACAATGCCTTGCTCGGGCCAGCCGTCGCCGTCCGCGTCAAAGAAGACTCTCCTGTGGAGCAACGAACCGGCGCGTTTCAGGTCGGCTTCGCTCACCGTGCTGCTGGAGTCACCAACCACGGTGACCTCGTCGAGCGGCACCGTGTTGCCGTCGAATGTGACGTACGCCCGTCCGTCGCGCACAGTTGCCTCCGTCACGCGGCCGACAAGGGCCGGCTCATCTGCGTTCGGCTGGTACGATACCGTCTTGCCGAGCATCTCAGTGGCCGCCTGACGGTCGGCAAACGTCGCTTCCGACAGGGGTGACTCGCCGATGACCTGCAGGTCCGACAGCGTCAGCCGATGGCTGCCGACCTGCAACTCGGGGGTCTCGCCGTCCAGCAAGACCCGCGACACAGGACCGCTCAGCACCGCCTCTGTGGCTGCGTCGTAAAACGACACCTCCCTGCCGATCAGAGCCGCAGCTTGGTTCAGTTGCGTCGCCTCGAGTACCTCCTCAAATTGCTCCAGTTGCGAGATTTGCGCCAGTTGCGAGGTCATCTCGGCATTGTCCATGGGCTCCAGTGGATCCTGGTTCTGGAGTTGCGTCACCAGCAACTTCATGTAATCCAGTTTCAGTTCGCTGCTGTACGTCTCAATGCCCGAGATGGCTGCCATGACCGTCTCCTAGATCCGAACGTTGATGGCCCCGCCGCCGATGCCGGCGTCCGGGTCCGCCGTTGTCGATTCGGCCGTCGTCTGGCCGGCGTCGGCCGACGCATCGCCTGAAAGGCTGCCGGAGGGGTTGTCGCCGACCCATCCGTTCTGGCGGTCCTGCCCTTCGCGGAACGCCGGGTTCTGCGTCGTGTCACCGTCGTGGGAATCGTTCAGCATGACGTCGAGCCGCCGGACCTCGATGCCGCTCGCCTGGAGCCGCTGCACGAGGGGTGCGGCTTCGCGCTCCAGCCTGGAAAGCGTCTCAGGGTTATCGACCCGGACAACGCCACGGACGGCGCCGCCCTCGTTGCGGAACATAATGCGGACCCGGCCGAGTTCCGGCGGATGCAGTTGGACGATGATCTGCCGTCCCATGGGCGTCCCCGACGCCCGGATCGACTCAGCCAGTTGGTCTGCCACCTCGGCCCCGGCGGGCACTTGCAGCGTCTGCGCCGGGCCGGTCCCGCCATGGGCGGCACCGCTCCGCAGCATCGCTGCGTCTGGGACATCGCCACCGGGTATGACGACCGTGGCCGCCTGACCTGTCTTGCGGCCGACGACGATCTCGCCGCCGGTGCTTCGTTCAACGGAGAAAGCCCTGGGTGCCATTGGCGACTGGGCCTGCGACGCTTTCGGTTGGGGCATCCCGCGGGCCCCGGCCTTTCGGAACGCCGCTAACGCGCGCACCGGGGTCGGCGAAACCGGGGTCGGTTCCTGCCCGTTCCACAAACTCGCCATTTCAGAGGCCATTCGCCCCGTTTTCTCGGCCCCGACCCGGACCGTCTCAGCAGCAGGAGCGGCCCGTAGCACCGTCAGGGCAGCGTTGCCAGCCATCGCGGAGTGGAGACGCGGCGTCTTCGCCTGTGCCGGTTGCTGCGAGCCGTCTGTTCCGGCGAGGCGAGATTCGCCGGTGACGACCGCGGACGCGCGTTGGCTGGCTGTCGGCACCCCGCTCGCTTTCGTGTTGTCGGTCTGAGTCTCGCCGGCGGCTTGGCTGGCCGTCTTCGGACTCCTAACTGCCACAGGGTCCGTCTGGACGACGTGAGCGGCCCGACCACCCCTCGCCTGGGGGTCCTCAGCCCGCTTGCCACCGGCCACAGGCTCCGCCATGCCCTTGCCAGCGGCCCTTGCCACAACAGTCATGTTTGTGGCCGGGCGGTCTGGTTTTTCGGCCAGGGGCCGAGTCTGAGGGGACTTCACCGCCGCGTCCGCAGTACTGATCGTGCCTTGTGATGGTGCCGCTAGTGCTGCCTTCGCGGCTGGTCGGGCAGCATTCGCGGAGCGGATTGCCCGATTAACAGCAAGCGGCCCCTTCCCAGTAGCGGCAACAGGGGGCGCTGTCGGCCCATTGCGCGTCGTCGGGCGGCCCTTCTGAATTGCCGTGTTGACCGCAAGAAGCCCCTTCCCAG
>CAZIJC010000017.1:23988-47048 GCA_964539385.1 uncultured Anaerolineales bacterium
CAACCGCAACAGGGACCGCCGCCGGCCCATTGCGCGTCGGCGAGCGGCCCTTCTGCATTGCCGTGTTGACCGCAAGAAGCCCCTTCCCAGCAACCGCAACAGGGACCGCCGCCGGCCCATTGCGCGTCGGCGAGCGGCCCTTCTGAATTGCCGTGTTGAGCGCAAGCGGCCATGTCTTGGCAACCGTAACGGGGACCGCCGCTGACCCGTCGCGCGTCGTCGGGCGACACCTCTTGAGTTGCTTGGCGGGGAGCCGGGGCCGGGCTGCCGGGGCGGCCCGTGGGGTTTGACGCCCCGGCACGTTGCGTGGCGTATGCGTTTCCGCTTGGCGCGGTTTTTCTGCGTCGCCCGCGTGTGGAGGCGTTTTTTGCGGTGACTGCTTTGCAGGGATCTCACTCTCGGAAGCCTGCGGGTCGTGTCTCGCGCGCGGCGTGCGTGCTTGTGCGCATCTCCCTGTCCAGGGAAGAATCGCCGCCAGTTGCGTAACCGGATTCGCCCGCATCGTCACCTCCCGCATTCTGGACATGGTTGTGCAAACAGCGTGCCACTTCCGCGGCGACACGAGAAGTTTTTGCCTAACACATTTACACACAATGGGTTATGCGTATTCTCGCCACTCGGCAGGAGGCCGAGGTGCGACCGTGAAGCACGACGTGACCGGAAGACTGTGCCGGAAACCGGAGAAATCTTCCGGACCGCCGGTCTCTCAGAGAGGCGTTACATGACCTGCCGCCTGCTCGCAACAAGTGGCACGCACGGACCGGCAAGAGAGTCCGATGATGCCCCCCTCAAGGTGCGCCTACGGTCTGACGGCATGCTTCAGGAATCAGGCAGCCGCCCTGACGGGCCGGGAACCGAGATTCGACCGTCCGATAATTCTCCTAAAGCCTGCATCTCTTGCTTGCCGAGAAACAGGTAACCTTCGGCGAGACAGCGCCTCCCAGGAGTGCCGTTGTTCCGCGGCGGGCGGCAGCAGCGTTCGTCGCATGTTGTCGCAGAGGGCGCTGGAGAGTCGGTCGGGCGCGACCGAGGGGCCGTGAGGAGTTGGGAATGGGAGTGGGTTCACCCGCCGTGCTGCGATCCGTTGTTACGCTTGGCGAACTGGCGGAATCTCGTGTCTGTCCGTTTCAGGGCATCGCTCAGACGGTCATCTCGGCCGTCGGAAGCGGCCAAGCCCTCAAGGCCGCCCGGGAAGTCCGTCCGGAACTGGTGGTCATCCGCGAAACGGTGCCGCCAGCCGAAGGTCTGACCTTTCTCCAGGAACTCCGTTGCACGGTTCCGCACAGCCCCGTCGTCGTGGTTACGGACCGCCCGGACGTGGACGAGGCGATCCTGTTCATCCGCAACGGGGCGCTGGACTACGTTCGCGCCCCGCTGGACCCGGCTGCCCTTCAGCGCCTTGTTGCCTCTACCAGGATCCACGGCGCCGGGAAAAGCCGCGACCGGTTCTTTGTGCCCGAGTGCCCCGCCGGCGTGCCCATGGTCGGCCGCAGCGAGGGCATCCGCCACGCCCTCAAGATGATCCAACTCGTAGCCGACAGCCGATGTAACCCTGCGATGATCGTCGGCGAAACGGGCACCGGCAAGGAACTCACGGCGCTGGCCATTCACGCAATTCGAGGGTCCCCGCCCGAGAAGTTTGTCGCCGTCAACTGTGCCGCCCTGACCGCCAACCTGCTCGAAAGCGAACTGTTTGGCCACGTCAAGGGCGCTTTCACCGGCGCCGACGGCGACAAGACCGGGCTGTTTGAGATGGCTGATAACGGTAGCATCTTCCTCGACGAGATCAGCGAAATGCCGCTGCGTCTCCAGGCCAAGCTCCTGCGGGTCCTCCAGGAGAAGATGTTCCGAAAGGTTGGAGGCACGAAGAACATCCCCTGCCGGGCGTTGATCATTGTCTCGAGCAACCGTGATCTGGCCACCGAGGCCAAGGAGGGCCGCTTCAGAAGCGACGTGTACTACCGCTTGGCAGTGTTTCCCATCCGTCTGCCTCCGCTCCGCGCGCCCGAGCGTCGCGACGACATCCCGTTGCTGGCCGACTACTTCATCGAAAACTGCTCCCTGCCCTGCCGTGGCAAGGTGCGCGGCCTGAGCCCGGAATCTGGGCGGCGCCTGCTCGCCCACAACTGGCCCGGTAACGTCCGCGAACTCCGCAACACCATCGAGCGGGCGATGATCCTTGAACAGTCCGACCGGATCACTCCCGAGAGTCTGATGATGCACGACGAACCCGGTCTGCCGGGCGCCTACACGAACATCCCGCTCCCGGAAAACGACTTCTCGCTCAAGACCGCCGAGCGGCTGTTCATCACCCGGGCGCTTCAAGAGACCGACTGGCAGCGGACGCGCGCCGCCGCCCTGCTGGGCATCACCCGCGCGACCCTCCACGCCAAATTGAAGCGGTACAGGATCAAGATTCCCGACGGCACCGACAGGCCGCCTGCCTTGAGAGATCATTCGATAACTTCCTCCCGCGTCCAGGTGGCCAGTGCCTAGTGACCGGCGTGCCAACCACACGCCGATCACGCCAACGCGCGTGTCTTTCCGGCCGCGTTCCATCCTCGACGAAACGCCGTGACCCGCCTCGGCGGCGCGTTTGAAAACCTTACAGACGCGCGAAATCCTGGCGCGCCCCGCCCAAGCCGTGCCGGGGCCTCGCCGTCCGGGACCGCCATCTCTGGCGCGGAATCAGCGTTTTCGGTCCGAACCGTTTCGGCGAACCCAATTGGCACGGTTATTGCTCCGGTACCTTAACGACTGCGCACGCGCACCTGAGCCGCCGCGCAACAAGAGCCGAACCGAACCAACGGTTTCCCGGCAACAGAGAATGGCAGACGAAACAAGACCCGAAGGTGATGAGACGCCCGCGCGGCAGCCCGCGGCAAACAGCGCCGAGGGCGCGGAACCGCTCCGGCTCGCGCAGGAACTCCACGATCTCCTTGACTTCCTCAATGCCGGTCACGTCAAGGTAGCCGAGAACGACACCCAGACTCAGGCGCCGGACCCAGCCCAGTCGCAGCCCGAACCCCAGGGCGAGCCCGAGCAGCCGCCCGCCGACACCGGACAGCCGCAAACGCCCGACGCCGCCGACAAACCGTCCCGTGAGCGAGAGCCCGAGTTGCCGCCCGAGTTCTTCAGTCAGCCCAAGCGGCGGCTGACCGCGCTACACGCCGTTGTTGGCGTCAGCATACTCGGCCTGGTCGGCGCCCTGGTGGCCACGCTGCTGCCCTTGGCGTCGAGGATGCACCAGCCGGTTGTTGTGCAGCCGAGCAAGGCGGCGCAGGCGCAAAAGCCTCTGCCCGCGCCGACGGCCGACCCCGTCGCCCCGGAGGCCTGTTCCTTGCGCACCGAGGAGCAAGCCTACGCCGACCGGCGTTACCGTGAAGCCCTGGCGCAGTGCCGACAGCTCTTGGCCGTGACCGAAGGCAACCGCCGTGACGAACTCGTCGCCGATCTCCTCCGCTTACGCGAAGCGCAGTGCCAGCAGCACCTTGGCCGTAGCCGCGAAGCGCGCGACGGCCTCATCGCGATGGCCGAGAGCCGCTCGCCCATCATCCGCGGCGTCGCCTTATTGAACACGGCCTTGATGGACGCCGCGGAGGGACAGTATCTGACTGCTCGGACGCGAGCCTACGGGGCGTTGGCGTCGCTGGGCGCGGTTGGCCCAGCGGCGCCGCTTCAGAGCGAGTGCGATTTCCTCGTGGCCGAGGTGCTGAGCCGCAAGGCCCTGTCCTTTTTCAACGCCGACGGCGACCTGCCGCCAAGTCTTGTGGCCGCGTCCGACCCGTTCTCGGGCGCCGAGAGCGAAGAGGCCCTCCAAGCCATGCTGGCGGGCGGGATGGAGCGCCTGGGCAAAGCCGCCTTCGGTCCACAGGTCCACCTCACGCAGGAAGACAAGATGGGGCGCCGGTGCACGGTCACCAGTGCGGGGGCGCCCCTGGATGAAGTGCTTGGCCGCGTGGCTGGCGCGTCTGAACTCAACGTCGAATGGGGAACCCTCGAGGCGGGCGCGCGGGGAAGAGCCCTGTGGCTGGCTTTGACCGAAGCGACTGATCACCGGGTCGTCGAAGTCGCCTGCGGCGCGGTGGGTCTCGTGGCACGTCTGACAGGCAGCGACGTGCTCGTCTATGATCCCCGGGGCCTCACATCCACGGACGATCTACGAGACCTGCTGCTGAAGGAATCTATCTCCACGTGGCGCCGGCTGCTTCTTCGGGATGCGGATCCTGAGCGGTTCGCCTACGCGCACCTCTCTCTGGGGATACTCTACGAGCGGCAGGGCGACAAGGGCAGCGCGATGTCGGAGTACCGGCTCCTCGCGCAGCAGCATCCGAGGTCACCGTTGGCGCCGCACGTCACGCTGCGCAGCGCCGCGATTCGCACCGAACTGCGCGACTACGCGGGCGCGCGGGGCGAACTGCTGAATCTGCTGGACCGGCATCCGAACTTTCCGGCCATCGACGAGGTGTACCTTCGCCTCGGCCAGGCCACCATGAAAGCAGGCCTGCTGGACGAGGCCATCGCAACGTTCAAGAAGCTCTACCACTGCGAACTGTCGCGGTCGTCCCGACTCGCGGCCGCCCTCGGGGCCGGCACGTGCTACTACCGCAAGGCCGAGCACAAGGCCGCCACGACGTGGCTGGAGCGGTACATCAAACTGGCCGGCGAGACGAAGGGCGAGCAAGTAGCCCAGGCGAACTACCTACTGGCCAGGAGCCTGCTGGCACAGAATCAGCCCGGCGAAGCCACGGACGCCCTGCGGCGGGTGCTGCGGGCCGAACCGTCGGAAACCCTCAGGATCGACGCCACTTTGAAACTGGCCTGGACGCTGAGCGGCCAGGACGAGTTTGCGCCGGCCCTCGCCATTCTGCAACGGGTTGCTCGCGACAATCTCCCGAAGGCAAAGGCCGACGAGGCCGCGATCCTGGAGGCCCAAATCCTTCAGAAGGTCGGCCTGCCGGAGCGGGCCTTACGCCTGTTGAAGGACAAACGGCCCAAGACGTCTTCGGCGGAAATGCGCGTCCGGATGGAGGTCGAACTGGCACGCTGCTGCGCCGACGCGGGCGACACGGACATGGCCGGCCAACTCCTGGCAGAGGCCATGTCGCATCTTGAGCCCAGCCCGCTGGCCTGGCAGGTCGCCTCCGAACTGGCCAAGATCCACCTGAAGGCCGGCCGGACTGCCCAGGCCATCAGCATGTACCGGGAACTCTTGACGCAGCCGATCCTGGACGAGGCCCGCCGCCGCGCCCTTAATGCACTCGGCACCGCCTATGTTCATCGTCGCGACTATGCTCGGGCCGCCCTCGCTTTCTCCGGGAAGGTGCCCGAACCGGAAGGAGTTGCCCGTCCATGAAGCGCCGAACATGCTTATCCGCGTGCCTCGGAGGGTTCGTCCTGGCCGGCCTGGCCTCCGGCGCGGTCGGGGAAGATAAGGACCTGATCAGCCAAAGCCGGAAGAACCGGCAGAAACTGGCCGCGTCGCAGATCAGCGCCTTGGAGGACACCCACTCCGGACTCGAACTCGAGGAGGCCGCCCGGCGTGCCCGCGCCGTCTTCGAGGAGCCCGTCCGCAAGACCGTGGGAGGTTTGCCAACGGGGCCGGATCACCCTGACAAACAGGACCAGAAAACCCCCAACCCCGCGAAGAACCTCGTCCCCGGCCTCTCGCCGGGGCAACTCGCCCGGCTGAAAGAACTCTCGCCGAAGAGCCTTGCCGACCCGCCCGCGCTGGCCGATGTGCTGTTCCTCGGCGGGCACTGGACTGAGGCCGACGTGCTGTACCAGCGAATTCATGAGGACGCTACAACCGAGAAACGAACGAAAGCGTGGGCGCTGTTTCAGATGGCCAACTGCCGCCGTCGGCGCGACCCCGCTGCCGCGGTCGTTCTGTACAGCCGGCTCGTGACCGACTACCCGCAATGCGCTTGGGTCAAACTGGCGACAACCTATAAGACGCTGCTCGAGTGGTACCAAGCGGCTCAGCCACGGGCCCTGGTCCAACCGCAACAGCCAGAGCCGGCGCCCCAAGCCACAAGAGGTGAAACCGGATGAAGGAATCGGTTTGTCAAAACGTGCTGATTGTCGAGGCCGAAGCCGCCACGACCCGACTGCTGCTTGAGGTCCTGGCCAGCCGGGGCATCCACGGCACCGTCGCTCGCGACCTCGAGACGGCCGACGAGCGATTCGAACACGGCCAGTGGGATCTGGTGATCACAGACCTCGACGTGCCGGGAGGTGGCCTGGAAGTCGTCAGGCGTGTCAAAGTGCGCGAACCCGAGCTGCCTGTCGTCATGCTGGGCCCCGAGGCCCCTGCCGAGACAATCGTCCGGGCCATGCGCGAAGGCTGCGACGACTTCCTCGTCAAACCGCTTGAGCGCCCTGTCCTGGAGGAACTCCTCGATCACCTGGTCCCCAAGCACTCGGTCGCCACCGCAGAGGTCGCCGAGACCGACTGCCGGTACGTTTACCGCATCATTGGGCGCAGCCAAAACCTGTGCCGGGCGATCGCTCTGGCGAAGAAGGTTGCCCCAACGTCCGTGCCCGCCCTGATCTTCGGCGAGAGTGGCACCGGCAAGGAACTGGTCGCCGGCCTGTTGCACCATGCCAGCCGGCGCGCCGGCGGGCCGTACATACGGGTCAATTGCGCCGCCGTCAGCGATACGCTGCTTGAGAGCGAACTGTTCGGCCACGAGCGCGGCGCCTTCACCGGTGCGGTCGTCCAACGGAAAGGCCGTATTGAACTGGCCCACGGCGGCACGCTCCTGTTGGACGAGGTCGCCGAAACCGGCCCGCGCCTCCAGGCGGAGTTGCTGCGGGTGCTCGAACAGCAGGACTTTGAGCGTGTGGGCGGGTCGCGCTCGATCCACGTCAACGTCCGCATCATCAGCACGACGAACCGGGATCTGGGAGCCATGGCGAAGGCGGGCCAGTTCCGGGCCGACCTGTATTACCGCTTGGCAGGGGTCCAGATCTATATCCCACCGCTTCGCCACCGCAAAGAAGACATCCAGCCGCTCGTCTGGCATTTAGTGAACCAGTTCGCACGGGAGAGCCAGCGGCCGATCACACAACTGGAGCCGGAGATGATGGAACTGTTTTATCGTTACGAGTGGCCTGGCAACGTGCGTGAATTGCGCAACGTCGTCCGGGCCGCCCTGATCTTCGGGAGCGGCGAGGTCCTCTCGCTGGCCGAAGCACCGTGGCTTCAGGCCGAACTCGCGCGGAACACCCGTGAGCCCGAGCCGACGAGCCTGCGTTTGCGCGACGTCGAACGCCGGACCATCTTCGAGGCCCTTCGCACCACCGACAGCCACCAGGCCAAGGCCGCCGAGTTACTCGGCATCACCGACCGTACCCTCCGCGAGAAACTCCTGCGCTATCGCCAGGAGCAGTACCCGGAGGAAACAGGAGAGAAGCGATGGCTCAAAGCGCCCGCATAGCCGGATACCTGGAGGCCGGCCTTGGCGCAGCCAGTCTGCGGCAGGCCGTCATCGCGAACAACATCGCCAACATGGCGACGCCCGGCTTCCGCCGCAGCACGCTCCCCTTCGAAAAGGCCTTCGCCGAGGCGATCGCCGGCGGCAAACCCATCGATCATAAGGCCCTGTTCCAGCACATCGTCCAGCCCCGAACCGATGCCCTCAACGAGTTCGGCAGCGACGTTCAAATCGACACCGAGGTCGGCGAACTCATCAAGAACTCCATGCTTTACAAAACGTACGTGCGGCTGCTGAATCGCATGTACCAGCAGATGGAACTGGCCATGGCCGACGGGAACTAGACCGCGGGAGGAACCGGCCGATGAGCATCGACAGCATCGCATCGATGGCGGATATCGCCGTCTCGGGCCTCCGCGCCCAATCGCTTCGGCTGAACCTGATCGCCGGCAACATCGCCAACGCCAATACGACGCGGACCGCTACGGGCAATCCCTACCGCCGGCGCGACGTCGTGCTGCGGACATCGCAGGGCCAGTTGGGCGGCGTCACGATCCTCAACATCGCACGGGACATGAGCGACTTTCGCTCCGTCCTGATGAAAGGCCACCCGGATGCCGACAAGAGCGGTTACGTCCGGATGCCCAACGTCCAACTGCCGACCGAGATGATGAACCTGGTCGTGGCGTCGCGGGCCTACCAGGCCAACGTGGCCGTACTCAAACGGTACCAGGATATGGTCGAGGCCACCGTGGAACTGCTCAGGTAGGAAAAGGAGTCGCCATGAACGTTGCGGGACTCGGTTCCATCACCACGCGGCCGATCTTTCCGCACCCGGCCCAGCAGGCCGGGGCCGGACAGACCGGCGCCAAGACCGACTTCGGCGCAATGATCAAAGAGGCCGTGGACGCCGTCGATCAGAACCAGGAGCACTCGGCCACCTCGGTCCAGCAACTCCTGAGCGGCAAGGAACAGGACGTCTTGCCGGTCGTCGCGGCCGTCGCCAAGGCCGACATGAGTTTCAAACTCCTCATCGGCATCCGCAACAAGATGATTGAGGCCTACAAGCAGACCGTCAACATGCAGGTGTGAGGTGACCGGCTGCCGGTAGCCCCGTATCGGGTGGTGAACCGTGCCAAACTCTTTCCAAACCGCGGTTGAGATATGGCGCCGGATGGGCTTCATGCAGCGCATCCTGCTGATCTCGGTCCTTCTGGCCTGCGGGGGCGCGGCGGCGCTGCTCCTCGGATGGGCACGCCAGTCCGACATGGCCCTCCTCTACACCGGCCTCGATCCCGAGGACGCTGCACAGATCGTCGAGAAGATCCGCGACGCCGATGTCTCCTACGAACTCCGAAGCGGCGGAACCGCCGTCTACGTGCCCTCCGACAAGGTGTACTCGCTGCGGCTTGAACTGGCCGGCGAAGGCATGCCCAGCGGCGGCCGCGAGGGATACCGCATCCTCGACACCGAGAAGATCGGCACCAGCCCCTTCGCCCAGCGCGTCAACTACGCGCGCGCCATCGAGGGCGAACTTGCCAAAACCATCTCGCTCTTCGACGCCGTTGCCGATGCACGAGTTCACATCGTGCGGCCGGACAGCAAACTGTTCCGCGAGAGCGAGAAGGGCGCCTCCGCGACGGTTGCCCTGAGGCTGCGACCCGGCCGCAGGATCACGCAGCAAAACATCGCCGCCGTCATCCACATGGTGGCCGGCAGCGTCGACAACCTCAACCCCGAGGACGTCGTGGTCGTGGACAGCCGTGGAAACCTTCTGTCCAGCGGGTCCGATGACGGCTTCGCGGGAAGCACCGGCAACGTGCTCGATTACAAGAGCCAGGTCGAGCAGTACCTCTCGAAGAAGGCCGAGGACATGCTCACCCTCGTCCTCGGACCCGGCAGGGCAACCGTCAAGGTCGACGCCACCATCGAAACCGACACCGTCAACGAGACCGTCGAAAAGTACAGCCCCGAGGAGAAGGTCACCACCAAGGAAGAACTGATGACCAAGTCGGTGACCGGCGGCCCGGCGCCGGCCGACGGCGCCGCCGACGGCGCCGGCACCACCAAAGAGGAAACCACCACGACCGAGTACGAGGTCGGCCGCACCGTCCAACAAACCATCGAGATGCCCGGGAAGATCCTCTCCCTTTCGGTGGCCGCCTTTGTTGACCTGTCGGCCCCCGATCCCTCGCCGACGGGAGCAAAAGCGCCCGAAGAAGGCACGGCGCCGGCGGGTTCCCCCACCCCGCCGGCGCCCACGTTGACCGACAAGGACGTCGAGGAGGTCATCCGCAACGCCGTTGGACTGAAAGAAACCGACGCCCTCAAGGTCATCAGCGTGCCGTTCCATCGCCCGGCCGCGCTGGCCGAGGAGACCGAAGAGGAAAGCCTCTTCTCCAGCCCGCAGTTCTACCTGGACATCGCGCGACACGGATCGCTAGGCGTGCTCGTGATCGGGGCCCTGCTGATGCTGAAGATCTTCGGTGGCTCGAAGCCCAAGATCGGGTCGGCTTCGGCCGAGACCGCGCTCGGCCTCGACGCCGCCGCCGGACCGGATCGTCTGCTGGCCGCGGGCGGTGGGGGCCTCGCCAACCAGGCCCAACTCAACGAACGTATCTCCACCGCCCTTCAGGAGAACCCCGAAGAGGTCAAGCGGCTCTTCCGAACCTGGGTGGAAAGCGAAAAAGGAGAGGTCTAAGTGGCACTGAGCGGAGTCCAAAAAGCCGCCCTTCTCCTGACGGGGCTCGATCCTGAAACCGCCGGCGAACTGTTGAAAGCCACACCCCCGGAAGTCGTTACCCAGATCGCCGCCGAACTCCTCTACCTCGACGCCACCGGGCAGCACAGCGGCCAACCGCCCAACCAACCCGCGACCGAGTTCGTTGACCTGCTCCATAACAAGAGGGGACCCAAGAAACTCAAGACCTTTATCCGCAATGTCATCACCAGCGCGGTCGGCGAAGAGAAATCCAAAGAGGTCCTCGGCGAAGTCCAGCGGATCGTCGATGGCCGCGACCCTTTCATCCCCATCCGCTCGGCCGATGTCGAAAGCCTCGCCCAGGCCCTCGATGGCCAGCATCCCCAGGCCGCCGCCCTCGTTCTCAGCGAACTGCCTCCGGAGAAAAGTGCCGCTCTCGTTCCTCTGCTCGGCGAGTCGGTTCGGGGCGAGGCAGTGCGGCGAATGACCCGCAGCGAGTCGGTTTCGCTCGAAGCACAGGCCCGCGTCGCTGCGATCGTGCGAAACCGCCTCGACACCATTCGCCAATCCGGCGGCCAGGCCGTCAAGGCCACGCCCAACGTCCGCCTCCGCCGCGTGGCCCTCCTGCTTCGCAACCTCCCCCGCGAACTGCGGGACAGCCTCATCGAGACCATCAACCAGCACGACTCCGAGATGAGCACCGCCATCCGGAACCTGATGGTCACCTGGGAGGACATCCCCGTTATCGCCGACCGCAACCTCCAGGAAGCCCTCCGCAGCGTAGAGGCACAGCAGTTGGCCCTGGCCCTCCAGGGCGCCGACCCGAAGACCGAAGCCAAGATCCGGGCGAACATCTCCGAGCGAGCCGGGGCCATGATCGACGAAGAGATCTCGCTCATGAGGGCACCGAAACCGGAAGATATCGAGGCGGCACGCGAGACAATCCTCGGCAGTCTACGTCAGGTTAACGCCAGCGGTGAACTGAGGTTCGAGGAGTCCAAGGCCAATGCCGCAGGCTCTTGAAATCGGCGTTCGTGGTCCTGTTATGGCCGTCCGGGTTATCCGAGGTCCGGCGGCGGGCGACAGCCCCGCTGGAGGCGCCGACGCAATCGACGAGCGGTCAATGCAGATCGCCCTCGAAGCCGAACGCGCTGAATTGACCCAGGCACGCCGAGCCCTTGAGCAGGCAGCTGTTCGGGTGGCCAGCCTCCACCAGCAGATCGTCGCCGACGCCGAGGCCCATCTGCCGGACCTGGCGATCGAGATCGCACGAAACGTCCTGATGCAGGAGATCGAGGCCGGCCGCCACGACATCGAACCGATCGTCCGCCGGGCCCTCCGCAGCGCCCCGGCGAATCGCGAGGTCGTCGTGCGGCTGCACCCGGAGGACCTCGCCCAGATGGAGAAAGCGCAGGCCGCCGACTCCGCTGCTCCGGCCGCCAACGTGCGGCTGGTGGCCGACTCAGGCGTCGGCCGGGCCGAGTGCGTCGTTGAGACGGTTGAAGGAACCGTCGAAGCCCGAATCGAAAACGAACTCGAACAGGTCAAACAGGCGCTCAAGAACCCGGAGTGATGATGTCCCTGATCGACTGGGACAAATACCGCGCGAGACTTGGCTGCGTCGACCCACTGGCCTGCCGCGGCGCGGTGGTGCGTGTGACCGGCCAGACGGTCGAATCGCAAGGTCCGCCCGTGGGCGTCGGCCAGATGTGCGAAATCAGCATGGCCGACGCGAGGCGTGTCTTGGCGGAAGTCGTCGGGTTCCACCGCGAGCACCGCGTGCTGTTCCCGCTCGAAGATATCGACGGGATCGTGCCGAACGCCCCGGTTGTTGCCTGCTCAAGGCCGCGGACCATCCGGCTTGGCCCGTCAATTCTGGGTCGCGTGATCGACGGCCTTGGCCGCCCGATCGACGGCAAGGGGCCACTCGACGGCACGGACACGCGGCCGCTCGATGCCGATAGCCCGCCGCCGCTTAGCCGCAGACCCATCACCGAGCCGCTCACCTTTGGCATCCGCGTGTTCGACGGTATTCTGACGTGCGGCAAGGGGCAGCGGATAGGGATCTTCTCGGGCAGCGGTGTCGGCAAAAGCCTCCTGCTAGGGGAAATCGCCCGGGTCTCGAGCGCCGACGCCAACGTCCTGGCCCTGATAGGCGAACGTGGCCGCGAAGTCCGACAGTTCCTCGAACACTCGCTGGGTCCGGAGGGCCTGGCGCGAAGTGTCGTCGTGGTGGCCACTTCCGACTCGGCCCCCATTCAGCGCGTCAAGGGGGCCTCGCTGGCCATCTCGATTGCCGAGTACTTCCGCGATCAGGGCAAGGATGTCCTGTTCATGATGGACTCGGTAACGCGGCTGGCCCACGCCCAGCGCGAGATCGGCCTGGCCGCCGGAGAGCCTCCCACGACCAAGGGCTACTGCCCAAGTGTCTTCAGCCTCCTGCCGAGGCTGACCGAACGCCTCGGCTCGGCCAGCCGCGGCAGCATCACGGGCATCATCACGGTCCTGGTCGAAGCCGACGACATGAACGACCCGATCGCCGACTGCGTGCGGTCGTTGCTCGACGGTCACATCATCCTGTCGCGCCGGCTCGCCGAACTGGGCCACTACCCCGCCGTGGACATCCTCCAAAGCATCAGCCGCCTGATGGACGCCTGCACCAGCAAAGAGCACTACCTGGCAGCCCAAAAACTCAAGGCAATTCACGCGACGTACCAGGGCGCCGAGGACCTCATCAACATCGGCGCGTTCAAGCCGGGTAGCAATCGGCGGATCGACACGGCGGTCTCGCTCATCGAACGCGTCAACGCCTTCCTCGCCCAGCCGCTCGGCACGCGGTCCGACTTCACCGAGACCGTGCAGCAGTTGCTCTCGATCACCAAGGCCTGGGACTTCCTGATGCCGTCGGATGAAGACGAAGGCCGAGAGCACGTGGCGGGTCGGGCCGGTGGGGCTGAATCATGAAGCGCTTCAAATGGAAACTCCAGCGCGTCCTCGACATCAAGACCCAGCACGAGCAGGCCATCAGGAATGACCTGTTTGCTCTGGCACAGACCATCGCCGGCGTCCGCGAGGAGATCCTCAAACGTCGGACCATTCTTCGGACGCTGCTGGAAGAACTGGGGAAGCGACGGCCCAGCGACCGCTTGCCCGATCAGATGATCTTCATGCAGTTCTCGAGAGTCGAAGAGCGGCAGATCGAGCGCCTCGGCGCCCGGCTGAAGGAACTCGAAGCACAGCGGGCCGAGAAGCAGGAGCAGTTCTTGGCGGTCCGTTCGATGTGCAAGGTCCTGAAACGTCTCCGGGCCGAAGCCAGGCAGCAGCACATGCAGGAAGTCGGGAAACGCGAGCAGATGGCGTTCGACGAAAGCGCGCACATTGCTTTCGCGCGAAAGCCCTCGCCGCGCCCAACGCCAGTTTTCCAATAGGAGAGGATCATGTCCGGCAAGAACCTTCGCGTCCTGATCGTGATCGCGCTGGGGGCCGTCGCGTTCGGCGCTTCGTACGGGCTCAGCCTCTGGCTCGGGGCCAGCCCGACGCCGGCAACCGCCGACACGGACGTGGTGCATCCCTTCCCTGACGACAAGGAGCCGCCCGCTACGGCCGGCCCTGCCGAGGAGCCGCCGCGCCTGGAGGAAAAGCACCTGATGGCCCTCATCCGGGAACTCCGCGCCAAACGCCGGGAGCGTGATGAACGAGAGCAGAAACTTCGCGAGGAGGAACATCGCCTGCAAATCGTCCACCAGGACCTCCAGAAAGAGGCCCAGCAGTTGGAGACCCTCCGCGGCCAAGCGGCTGCCGAACTCGCCAAAGTCAAGGAAGCCAAAGCCAAACTCCAGCAAGGGCGCATTACCATCAGGACGGATGAAGAGGCGAACCTGAAAAAACTGGGCGCCATGTTCGACACGATGGACGCTGCCGAGGCCGCCAAGACCTTCGAACAGATGTGCAAGAACAACCAGGAACCCGACGCCGTCAAGATTCTCCATCACATGACCGAACGGACCACGGCGAAGGTCCTGGCTGCCATGTCCGACAAAGCGGCCGTGGCCGGTCTTTGCGAGCAAATGAAACGATTACATAAAGAGGGATAAGACTTGGATATTGCAACCGTCATAGGTTTAATAGCAGGTTCTAGCCTGATCATTGTCGCGATCATGTCCGGTGGCGGCGCCGGGATGTTCTTCAACATCCCCTCGATCATGATCACCGTCGGGGGGATGGTATCGGCCACGCTGATTCACTTCTCGCTCAACACGGTCCTGAAGATCTTCTCGATTGCAAAGAATACGCTGTTCAACCGGATGGCGTCGGAGCAGGAAGTGGTCCAGCGGCTGGTCGATTACGCCGCCATCAACCGGCGCGATGGAGCCCTGGCCCTCGAACAGAAACTCGAGGGCGTACAAGACACGTTCCTCATCAAGGGCATCCAGATGCTCATTGACGGCCAGGAGGAGGACACGATCGATCAGCAACTCAGCATCGAGGTCCAGTACCTCCAGGAACGCCACGAAATCGGCAAGAAAGTGTTGGAGTTCATGGGCGCCAGCGCCCCCGCCTTCGGCATGATCGGCACGCTGATCGGCCTGATTCAGATGCTCCGCAATCTCGATTCGCCCGACAGTATCGGCTCGGGGATGGCCACCGCCCTCCTCACGACCTTCTACGGTGCGCTGCTGGCCAACCTCGTGTTCCTGCCGCTGGCAGGCAAACTCGGCCTGCGTTCGAAGATGGAAAGCACACAAAAAGAGATGATAGTCCAGGGCATGCTGGCAATCGCACGCGGCGAGAACCCCACCGCCGTCCGCGAACGCATGCAGGCTTTCGTCTCCGCCAGGCACCGTGAGGAAGTCAAGCCCAATGTCTAACCGACCTCAACGGAGATCGAGAAAACGGGACGACCCGCCCGGCAACGACTGGCTGGTCACGTTCAGCGATTGCATGACACTTCTTCTGACGTTCTTCGTTATGCTTCTGTCCTTCTCGTCGTTCGACCCCAGGGACCTGACGCGCGTCTTTATGGCCTTCAAGGCGCCCTCCATGCCGTCGGTGTTCAGGCGGCAACGGCAGCCCGAGGATTCACCGCTTCCGGACAACGCCGTAATCCATCGGACCGAAGATGGTTCGGAAAAGCCCAACGACGACCGTCTCGAACCCACACATCCGCCGCGCAAACCGCTTGAGCCCCTCAGCGACGACGCCTATCGCGACCGTCGAGTCCTGACCATACCCAGTGAAGTGCTTTTCTGGGGCCGGGGGGCCAGGCTCAAACCCGGGGCCAGAGACCTGCTCGGGCACATCGCTGACTACCTGCGGTTGGTTCCGTGCCGTGTTGTCATCAGCGAGGCGAGCCCCCCAGCGGCCGCCCGGCCCGGGGCGCTTTCCAGGGCCTGGGCCGTGATGAACCACTTTACCGACGCGGAGAACCTCAAACCGGACCGGTTCGCCATCTCCGGCTCGCCGGGCGCGGCGAAGAGCGGCGGGGGATTCGAGCCGGTCGTCCGTATCGCGATGCTGAATCAGAAGGTGTACCCGTGAGATTGATTTGCAACAAGAAAAGCGACCACAAGGAAACGCCCGGCTGGCTCGTGTCGTTCACCGACATGATCACGCTCCTGCTTTCCTTTTTCATCTTGCTCCAAGCCTTTGCGCGGGAGCGTGATCCCGACTTGTTCCTTAAGGGCCGGGGCGGTTTTCGCCGCGCCATCGCCGGCCTCGGCATACCCGACTGGCTGTTCGGCCAGCGCGACACGCCGTTCTTTGGGCACCCCACCCACAAGCACCCGATGGAAGAGGACAAAGAGAACCTCCAGATGGAGCGCGTCATCGACGCCGAAGATGAAAAGATCCGCCACTTCTTTGACGACCTCCGCCGCCTTGGGGACACGAAAGTATCGGACTACGAGGGCGAACCTGTCCGCCTGCTGAACACCCCGATCACGTTTGCACCCGCCGACGCCGATCTCGATGGGTCAGCCAAGACTTTTCTCCTCAACTTCGCGGCGGATCTCAGGCAGCGCCCCAGCGCCGCGGCGCGGTATGTCCACGTCATCGGGCTGGCCCCCGACGAGACCGCTCCAAGGACCCAGTGGATGCTCTCGGCTCACCGCGCCATGGCCGTTGAAGCATTTCTCGTGAGGATCCTGCCGACCGAACTCAAGGACCGCGGCACCCGGGTCGACTCTTGGGGAGGCGGCCCTGGAGAATCGTGGCATGGCAAGGCCAGGCAAGGGCCCCAGCGAGTGTTTATCACTCTTGCAATCATGGAATCTCGTATCAAGGAGTAATGAAAGCCATGGCTGACGAAACTAACACCGAGGAAGCCACCGAGGCCCGGGCTAAAGCGAATGCTGAGGAAACTTCGCCGGCACGGTCTGAGGACGGCACCGAGCCGGAAGCGTCCGGCAAATTCAAGCGGTTCCTCGTTCTCTATGCGGGCGTGGTCGTGATTTCGGCCGGCGCCGGATACGGTGCCGCCATCTTCAGCGGTCACCAGGACCAGCAGCCCCAGCAACCCGCAGAGCAAACCGTCAACGTTGAACCCCAGCCGACGACCGACAAGTACCAGTACAAGGCCCTCGAGCCGATCACCGCGAACCTCGACGAGCCGCGCCTCGCACGCTACATCTGCGCAACGCTAACCCTGGCCATCCCTACCGAGGAGTTCGACGTGACCAGCCAATTCGTCGAGTTAAAAAAGCCGGAACTCAGGGACTGGCTGAACGCCTACTTCGCCGGCTGCGCGCTGGACGACATCCGCGGGGAACAGAAGCACAACCGCATTCGGCGCGAAATCTGCGACGCCATCAACCAGCAACTGTGGCCGGACCAAAAGCCCAGGATCAGTCACATCCTCTTGGAAATCGTGGTCAGATGAAACCCGACGAACAAACGTGCCATCCCGCCATTCTGGAACAACTCCGCGCGGTCGCCCGACGGCGCACAGAACACCCCCCTATGCCTGTGGACGCGGCGGATTACGACTGGACCTGCCCCCATCACTTCACGGCGGCCCAGCACGACCGGCTCTCGGCCCTGGCCAAACGGCTGTCCAAGCGCCTCGGCGAAGCGATGGCCGCAACGATGCGCGTCGAGATCGCTTTCGAGGAGGCGGAGGTGGTTGAACGCTACGCCGATTCCATCAGCCCCGACGACCAGAACGTCTACTACGTGCCGCTGCGCGACCCCTCCGGGGAACCCTGCGGCATGGTGTGCCTGCCCGCGGCGGTGGCCGTCGGCTGGATCGAAAACCTCCTCGGCGACTCCGGATCGGCCGAGGGAGAAGACGGCGAACTCTCATCGCTCGAAACCGCCCTGTTGTTGGACATCGTCGCGGCAACGGTCAAAACGGCCTCGGCCGCCAGCCGCCAGGCCGGCGGACCCGCATTCCAGCACGACGCGGCCCTGACGCCCCTTGAGGAAGCGCTCCCTCACCGAGACGGCGACGAACTTTGCTGCTTCAGTTTTCGGCTGGCAGGCGACCAGGACAACGCCCAGTTCACCTTTTTCATGCGGAGCGACTTCCTCGAATCCGTCGCCGACCCGACCCGACGGCACGAGGCCGTCCCGAGCAACGAGGAAACACGCGCTCGAATCCTCGAGTGCATCGGGGCAGCGCCTGTCACCATTGCCGCACAACTCGGTGCCGTTGCCGTCTCCTTCCGGGACATCGTGTCGCTCGAACCCGGCGACGTCGTGGTCCTTCAAAGTCGCGTGGGTGAAACCATTGGACTCGCGGTCGACGAACAGGTCGTGTTGCGAGGCATCCCGGCCGTCTGCAAGGGCCGCTACGCCGTCCAGGTGCAGGACCGCCGCCGGTACCCCCGCCTGGAACGCCCAATCTGATCCTGCGGGGTCCATGCAACGAAAGGAACAATACGATGACGCAAGCATCCGCAATCGACGCGAACGAGGCCGCCAACGAAACCGAGACCAAACAGGAAGGCCAGACCGACGTCGAAGTCCGCGACGCCGAGTTGAGCGAGGTTCGCGATTCCGGCAACCGCGGCGGTGACGGTAAGATCAACATTCTCCTCGATACCACCGTCGAGGTCACCGCCACACTCGGATCGGTCCGCATGTCCGTCGCCCAACTCCTTGAGATGGGAACCGGTTCGGTCATCCAACTTGACCGCGCGGCCGGCGAGCCGGTGGACCTCTTGCTGAACGGCATCCCGTTCGCCACCGGCAGCCTGGTCGTTGTCGAGAACCACTTGGCCATCCGACTCAAGGACGTGCGGACGCCCGACACCGAAGAACCGGCCAACGACGACGGTTCGGCGTCCAAGCCCGAGGGGGCCGAAGAGGCGCCGCCGTAAACTTCTTGGGCGCCGTCAGATAATTGCTCGTCCTGGCCGGTCAAAAATGCCCTTTCGGCCGCGCCAGGACGGCTTTTCGTTTGGCACGCCATGTGCACTGCCTATCCACGGGAACCTGTGTGCACGGGCAGAGAGTGGAATCATGACAACACGGTGGATCTTGGCGGCCTTGGCGGGCATTGCCCTGGTGGTCGCGACGGCGCCCAACACGTGGGCCGATCCCAACACCGCCACCACCGCCCGTCCGCTCTGGGGCAAGGCTGACGACCGTCCCGAGACGGACGAGAAACAGGACAAGACCGGCTTCGGCTCCAAGCGGTTCGATTCCGGCAGCCTCTTTGCGCAATCGCTGGCCGCTGTACTCGTCATCCTGGTCCTGGGCGGGGCGGCGGTCTTCATCGTCAAGCGGGTGTTGCCGCGGTTCGGTATCTCCCAAGGCCGCAGGATCAACGTCCTGGAGACGGTTTACCTCGGATCCCGCAAATCGCTACACCTGGTCCAGGTGGCCGACCGGACGCTGCTGGTCGGCGACACGCGCGAGCGACTGGGCCTTCTGGCCGACCTGACGGGGTCGGCCGGTCTCGACGATATGCCATGTGCCGCCCCGGTCCGACGCAAGAAACCGCAGTTCGTCATCCCGGCCGCTGACCCCGAGGAAAACTGATGGCCCGGCGCGTTGCCATGATGAGCCTCATCGCACTGCTTGCTTCGGGCGTGGCTGCCGCGGCCGCCCCGCCGGCGACGGCCGCCCCCAAGCCTCCGTCGCTGGCGCCCAAGACTCCCTTTCCCGGCCAGCCCGCGGCCAAGGACACCGACGGAACGGCGCTGCCCGAACTCGGTGACGTCCTCGAAGCGGTCGAGAAGGTCACCTCCGAAAAGGGCGTGGCCGGCGACTGGTCGGCCCCCGTCAAACTGGCCGTCGTCTTCACGGGCCTGGCGCTCGTGCCGGCCGCACTCGTCATGATGACCAGTTTCACCCGCATTGTGATTGTCCTGTCGTTTGTGCGACGGGCGCTGACGACGCAGAACATCCCGCCGAACATCGCGGTCATCGGCCTGGCGTTGTTCCTGACCCTCTTCACGATGGCGCCGACGCTCTCGCGCATCAACGCGCAGGCCTTCCAGCCCTACTTGGGCGGCACGCTCACCTTCCAGACGGCACTGGATCGCGGCTTCGCCGTAGTCAGAGACTTCATGATCCGCCAGACCAGCGAAGAAGATCTTCTGATGTTCCTGGACTTCGCGAAGGTCAGTGTTCAGCAACCCGCCGATGTCCCGATGCACGTGATGATTCCGGCGTTCGCCATCAGCGAGTTCCGCACCGCGTTCGAGATGGGGTGTCTGCTCTTTATCCCGTTCCTGCTGATCGACCTGGTCATCGCGGGCATCCTCCTGAGCGCCGGCATGATGATGCTGCCGCCGATCATCATCAGCCTGCCGTTCAAGATCATTCTGTTCGTACTCGTGGACGGGTGGGCGCTGCTGTCGCAGAGCCTCGTGAACAGTTTCTACTGAGGATAGCCGATGGACGAGGACCTCATTCTGCACCTGGGCCGGCGGGCGCTTGAGACCGCCTTCTTCGTGGCGGCCCCCGTCCTGACGGTGGCCATGGTGGTCGGCATCCTGACCGCCATGCTCCAGGCCGTCACCAGCGTCCGCGACATGACCCTCGGGATGGTCTTCAAACTCGCCGGCGTGGGCATCGCCGTCCTGCTGACGGCGGGCTGGGCGCTCCAGGTGATCGTGGACTTCACCCACGAGGTCTTCTCGCACGTCGAGATGATGGGGCACTGATGGGAACCGTGAGCAGCATCGTGGTGCCGTTCATGCTGGTTCTGGCCCGGGTTTCCGGGCTGTTCGCGGCACTGCCCATTTTCAGTTGGCGCAGCGCCCCGCTGCGTGTCCGGGCGGGCCTCGCCCTGGTCGTCAGCATCGTCTTTGCGTCGGTCCTTCCGGCCGACGCGGGCGTGGCGGGTGCCAACTGGCTCGCTGTCGGGGTGTTCATCGTGCGAGAGGCCGTGACGGGCGTGGCCCTGGGCCTGGCGGTGGGGCTCGCGTTCGGGGCCGTCCGACAGGCAGGCCTGATCATCAAACGCCAGATGGGCCTGGCCGTCGCCCAGCAGATCGACCCGATGAGCGGCGAACGCTCCGAGCCGGTCGGCCTGCTCATGGAGATGTGCTTCGCGGTGTTCTTCCTGGCGGCCGGCGGGCACCGGTTGATGCTTCGGCTGGTGTCCCGCAGTTACGAGGTGTTCCCCGTCGGGCAGGCGCCGACGGCGGCAGCCATGGCCGAAGCGATCATCGACGCCGGCGTCATCATGCTGACGCTCGCCCTGAAACTGGCCGCACCCATGGTCGCCGCGTTTCTGGTTCTGGCGGTGGTGCTGGCGATCCTGGCCCGCATCCTGCCGGAGATGAACATCCTGCTGGCGAGCCTGCCTCTCAGGATCGGCCTCGGCCTGTTTGTGGCCGCCGCCATCATGCCGTCGCTCAATGCGTTCACCCTCGAACTCGGAGACCTGTTGGACAGTTTCCTGGCAACGTAGAAAGGGACCGGCCGGCCGATGGCCAAGCCCGCAGCCGAAAAGACCGAACCCCCGACACACGATCGCCTCAGAAAGGCGAAGCGCGAGGGCAAGGTCCCCACCAGCCACGAACTGCCTCTGGCGATGACCCTCGGGACCATGCTGCTGGCCATCGCCTTGTCGGCCTCGAAACTGTGGCAATGGTTCTCTTATCAGATCGAACAAGGCTTCGCGTTCGGGGCCGGCCGCCGGCTCGACATCGCCTCCATCACCGAAATCCTGACCGGCCGCGGCGCGGAGGCACTGACAATGATCGCACCGTTCATGCTTGCCGCCGGCGTCGCCAGCATCGTGAGCGGCGTCCTGGTCAGCGGATGGGTGTTCGCGCCGAAGGCGCTGCGTTTCAAACCCGAAGCCATCAATCCCGTCAACGGTCTGAAGAACCTCTTCTCGAAGCGGTCGCTCGTCCGGCTGGTGGCGTCGATCCTCAAACTTGCCGTCATGGTCGTTATCGTCATGACGTACCTGTGGGGGCGCTTCGACGACTGCCTGGCCCTGAGTTGGGTTACACCGATGGCCTCGCTCACGGTCATCATGGAAGTCATCTTCGGTCTGGTCGCCCGGTTCGCTGTCACCATGGTGGTCATCGCGCTGCTGGA
Source organism: uncultured Anaerolineales bacterium (assembly GCA_964539385.1). Lineage (GTDB taxonomy): Bacteria > Planctomycetota > Phycisphaerae > FEN-1346 > FEN-1346 > JAUVZF01. The sequence goes on from CAZIJC010000017.1 coordinate 45,631, forward strand.
CGTCCTGTACCAGCGTTGGCAGCATCGGCAGGACCTGCGGATGACCAAACAGGAAGTCAAAGAGGAACGGCGGCAGCACGAACTGTCGCCCGAGGTGCGCGGCCGCCTCCGCCGCATTCAGATCGCGATCGTCCGCAAACGGATGCTCCACGAGGTGCCCGCCTCCGATGTCGTCATCACCAACCCGACCCACGTTGCCGTCGCCCTCAAGTACGACGCCGAGGCCATGGGCGCCCCCCGGGTCACGGCCAAGGGCGGCGACTACCTGTGCGAGAGAATCAAGGAGATTGCGCGGGCACACGGCGTGCCGATCGTCGAGCGGCCCGAACTCGCACGCTCCATTTACACCACCGTCGAAGTCGGCCAGGCCATCCCCGAACTGCTCTACGTCGCGGTCGCCGAGGTGCTGGCCATGATCTACCGGCTCAGGAAACAACGCCAACAGGGATAAGCGGAACGTAGCGGACCATGGACCTGGGAAAGCGAAACGCGGGCCCGACCACGAGACCGGACGCCGCGTCGGGCATGCACCGACTGCTCGCCAACAACGACGTCCTGTTCGCTGGAGGTGTGGCGATGGTCCTGGCCACGCTGCTGATCCCGCTGCCGACGTTCCTGCTGGACCTGTTGCTCTCGTGCAGCATTGCGGTGGCCATCGGCACGCTCATCGTCGTCCTCTCGACGCGCGAATCGGTGGAACTCTCGACCTTCCCGTCGCTGCTCCTGTTCCTGACGCTGTTCCGCTTGTCGCTGAACGTCGCTTCGACGCGGCTCATCCTGATGGACGGCGATGCTGGCCAAATCATCCAGACGTTCGGCAACTTCGTGGCGGGCGGCAGCCTGATAATCGGCCTGGTGGTCTTCCTGATCCTGGTCATCATCCAGTTCATCGTCATCACCAAGGGGGCCGAGCGCATCAGCGAGGTGGCGGCCCGGTTCAACCTCGACGCCATGCCCGGCAAACAGATGAGCATCGACGCCGACCTGAACGCCGGTCTGATCGGCGAGGACGAGGCCCGCGCCCGCCGCGAGAAGATCTCCCACGAAAGCGAGTTCTACGGCGCCATGGACGGCGCCAGCAAGTTCATCCGCGGCGACGCCATCGCCGGGCTCATCATCACGGCCGTCAACCTCGTCGGCGGCATCGCCATTGGCCTGACGCGCGGCATGAGCCTCCAGCAGAGCGCCGGGACGTACTCGATCCTGGCCATCGGCGACGGCCTCGTGAGCCAGATTCCCGCTGTCATCATCTCGACCTCGGCCGGCTTTCTCATCTCGAAGACCTCGACGCTTGAGAACCTGAGCCAGGACCTGATGCGGCAGATGCTGGCGCGGAGCCGGCCGATCGCCATCGCCGCCTGCCTCCTTGGCGCCATGGTCTTCGTGCCGGGGTTCCCGAAGACGCCGTTCATCGTCCT
>CAZIJC010000018.1:0-46126 GCA_964539385.1 uncultured Anaerolineales bacterium
TGGATGTTGTGCACGGCGTTGAACACGAACCCGCCGCCGTCGTTGAAGATGTCGATGCGCTCGCGGACCTCGTTGTAGACGTCGTCGGGCGTGCCGAACGGAAGCGTCTTCTGCGTGTCGACGCCTCCGCCCCAGAACACGAGACGCTCGCCGAACGTGCGTTTGAGGTCGTGCGGGTCCATCTTCGCCGCCGAGCATTGAACCGGGTTGAGGATATCGAAGCCGGCGTCGATGAATTCGGGGATCATCTCCCACACGCTGCCGCACGAGTGGATGAACGTCTTCCAGTGGCTGCGGGCGTGGATCGCCTCGTTGACCTTCACGTGGTAGGGCTTGAACAACTCGCGGTAGGTGTCGATGGAGACGAACAGGCCGGTCTGCATGCCGAAGTCGGTGCCGGTGACGATCGCCGCCTGCACCGAGTCGCCCAGCCGGTCGATGAGCGTCTCGATGTTCCCGAGGGCGATCTCGCACTGGCGCTCGAAGACGGCGTGCACATAATCCTTGCGCGCGGCGATGGATATGTACCACTCGGTGATGTCGCGGATGCCCTTCGGGTGTTTCAGGAACGGTGCCGGCACCAGGGCGATGTCCCCGAACGCCGTCCCGGGGACCACCACGATCGCGCCGAACGCGCTGCGCTGCTCGAACCAGCGCCGCCGCCCGCGGTAGTACGCCAGGTCCTCCGGGCCGAACGCGGCGAACTCCTCGCAGTTGTCGGCGGGGTCCAGAGCGTCCTCGTCGATGGGGTCCTGCCGGACGATCGCGTCACAGAAATAGCCGCCCTTGGGCATGCGGCCGGACGGGGCGGCGGTGGTGTCGCCCTCCGGGTAAATCAGCAGGTCGCCGGTGCCGGCCTCGACGGTCGTCGTGAAGTTGTGGGGGACGAGCACCTCGGTGCCGTCGAACAGCGTGAACGGCTTCCAATCGGATTCGTCGGTGCCGAACAGGCCCTTGCGCGCCAGCGAACCGACGACGTCGATCTCCAGGGCCTCGCGCAGCGGGTCGTCGATCTCGCCGAGCATCTGGTACGGATCGACGACCTTCACGCGGTGGCCGGTGTCGCCGAGCACGGCCTTGCGGAGCCTGTCGACGATGGAGACGTGCATGCCGGTCACGAAGGTCGCGCCGAAGTCGACGCAAACGCGGTCCGGCTGCTCGTGGTTGAGGGTGGCGGCGAGGCGCTGTCGACCGTTCATGGTGGACTCCTGATACGTCGGCCAGGGGTGCCCGCCTTCCGGGGCGTCGTCCCGGCCGGACGGGCCAAGGCACGCCGAAACCCGCCGCCGGGACCGCCGCGCCGGGTCATGACCCGCCGCTTCCGACCCGCCGGATTCTACCGCGTCCTGGCCGGCCCGCCGAGAGAACGTGTCAGCCGATGTGCTGCGCCCACCCACCGTATCCACACTCGAGCCGATGCCAACGTCCGGGCAAGGTTTCACCCATGGTAACCGTTCAGGCCCTTTGGGGCCCTCGGATGCTCTGCAAGCCGGGCGGGCGCGCCCAGCGTGGAACATCCAAACTTAATCTTAGGATGCAACATACCGGCCTCGCTGCCGTTGTGGCAAGCACGTTTTCCAGAACACTCAAGCGGAGGGTCTCGCGCGTCCGATACGGCCTGGTGGCGTCGAAGGCCAACTGTTCGGCTCGCGCGCGAGCTCGCCGCCCGCTACGCCGCCTGCGACCGGCATCGACCCCAGCACAAGGACCACGTCTGGGCCTACGACTTCGTGTCGGACCGGACGGAGGGCGGCGGGCAACTGAAACTGCAGTGCGTGGTGGACGAGTACACGCGGGAGTGCCTGACGATCGAGGCGGCCCGTCGGTTCACGGGTCGTCAGGTGGTGGACGTGCTGGAGGAGTTTTTCGCGATCCGTGGCCGTCCGGCTTACCTTCGGAGCGACAACGGGCCGGAGTTTGCATCGAAGGCGGTGCGGAGGTGGCTGAAACGGCTGGCCGTGGGCACGCTGTTCATCGAGCCGGGCAGTCCGTGGGAAAACGGGTACGTGGAGTCGTTCAACGACAAGCTGCGGGACGAATGCCCGGACGGCGAACTGTTCCTGAGTCTGGCCGAAGCGACCTATGTGGTGGACCGCTGGCGGCTGGACTACAATCATCACCGGCCGCACAGCGCCCTGGATTGGATGACGCCCGCGGCGCTGGCGGCGACATGTGCTGCTCCGGGCTCGGCTACGCCTCACCCTCCGCAGCACACGCAGGAGATGGCAACTTGACTCTCATTCAGGTTGGCACAAGAATCGGGGGCAGGTCAAGGCTGGAGCCACCTCGGGGATTTGAACCCCGAACCCCCGCTTTACGAAAGCGGTGCTCTACCGTTGAGCTAAGGTGGCTCGATAGATGAGCAGGTTGTGACAAGCCTTAACGGCTCGCCCTACGTGGCGACAAGTCTACCGCTTGCGCCCCCGTCCTGTCAAGCCCGCCGCTTCCAGCGTCTTGGCAAGTGATGGCGTGTTCCGGCGTCCCGGGCAACCAGGGCCACGTTGTAGCCTGTCAGGTGGGCGAGGACGTGTTCCCGCGCTCGACCATCGCGCCAAAGCCACCGGCCGAACTGCTTGACGGCCCGGAGCGTGTCGTTGCAGGTCTGAAGCGCCAAGCCCTCCTTGCGGATGGCGTCGATGGCCACCTGCACCGCCGACGGCGCCAGGTCGCTGATTCGCTCGGCCTTCGTGAGCCGCAAGACCTTGACCACCCGCGTTCGCACGAGGTCGGCCCGGGCCTTCGTCACGCCCTTGGCCACGAGGGCGTTGTAGAAGTCCGCCAGGGGGCGTAAAGGCCAAGTCGAACACCGGCGCCACGTCACGAGAATGCCCGGCAGGTTTGCAGGCGATATCAGGTCCCGCCCGCTCCTGCGCCGCTTGGCGAGGGGAGTTGCAGGGCCTTCGATATCCTGACGGCGCCCCTTCTGCCATTCAGGATCAGGCCGACGCGGCCCGTGGCTCGGCCGGGCAGGCTATAGCACTCGATGAGGACGTCGTTGAGATAAAACTCCAACAAGGAGTGCTTGAGCAACAGGCGGAACGACGGCTTCTTGCCGAAATCCATCTGGCGGTCAACGCGTTTCTCGCGTTTGAAGCCGGCGCCATCGCCCCGCATCGGACCGAGTTCGCTTACGCCGCCGGCTCTCACGAGGATGGCGCCGCCCTGCCCTGCGGCGTGCTCGACGTAGAGACCAACTGGTTTCGCGGCCTCGGACGCGGGCAAGGCGAGAGTGCCTTCCAGGATGACACCGTCTTCGACGCCCAACTCGGCGTCGAGCATGGCGATGGGCGACTCCGCGCTCTCGTTGGCGTTGGGCAACGTCACCTCGGCCGCGTCGTCCTTGAGCCTATCGTTACCTTTCCACCAAGTCAGCCGCAACGTCCCTTCATCGTCGACAAGAGTCGACTTCAGCGGGGCGAAATAGACCTGTCGATTCCGGGCGATCGAATGGTGGTTGACCAGCACGCCGCCCGGCGTGGGGAAGAAACGGGCGAAGTAGGTGTGGCCGCTCAGCAGGTTGAGGTTCTTCCCGGCCGCGCGGAACGGACCTTCGGGCACCTCCGCCACGAGGGTGACCATGCGGCCGCCGGTGCCGAACATCATGACGTACCGCTCGCCGATCTTCTCGATGGCGCCGACCTCGCCGCCCCCGACACCGTGCACCTTGGGCGGCGGCAGCGCCTTCCACGTGATGCCATCGCGGCTCTGCCCGAAGCCGAAGCGCCCGCCCGTCTCCTTCTTGGGCGTGGCCGTCCAGTAGCCGTACAGGCCGTTGCCGCCGGGCTTACGGAGCGTCCAGATGCAGTCCCAACGTCCGTTCCGCTCGTACCATCGCTCGTCCTGCTTGAACTCGTATGCGTTGCCCCGCCGGGTCCAGTGAAGGAGGTCGGTGGATTCGGCGAAGAAGATGGTCTGCCGCGGACCGAGCCACTCGGAGAAGTTCATGAGGAACTTCCCATCTTTCTCGAAGGTCGGGGACCGCCACGTGGAGCCCGTGCCCATCCAGGTCACGCCATCGGCCTTGGCAAGGATGCGGCCGATCTCTTTCCAGTGGACGCCGTCGGTCGAGGTGGCCATGGAGATGTTGTCCCACTGGCGGCTCTGCTTCGCGAGGTAATACAGGTAGTACGTTCCCTCGTGGAGGTACAGCCAGGTGTCCCACATGTTGCCTGTCTGCTTCGACCTCGCCTTGTAGAACATCAACTGGTTGTCCACGGTCACGCCCTCGATGGTGGGCACTATCTGGCTCCCCGCAACCTGAGCGGATAGACCAAGGACCGTCGCGGTCAACACGAAAACGCCGACAGTCACGACCCCAGGTCTTCTGGCTGGCTTCCACGCGTTCACTTGACTCTCTCCTTGGCTGCGATTCCACCGTTCGGCTTCGCCATCTGCTTACGCCGGTCTCCGGCTGCTATTGAATCCCCTTGGGCAGCTTACGCGCTCCGATCAACTTGAAGGAGTAGGATCCGGAGCCCACGTCGAACGTTACGCATTCGGCATTCTCGCTGCCACCGGTTATCCCTGCAACCCCGCCGACGTACGAACCGTTTCTCCAGATTACCTCACCGCCTTCCTCGACCGTGACGCTCTGCAGCCCTGCTTTCGGAACACTCACCTTGGCCTCGCTGTTGACCGGTACAGAGACGTCCAGGGCCACCGAATCGTCCGTTCTCTTCCAGCCGGACGATACCATGCCGCGAACGGTCTTGACGGAGGCGCTGGCGTGTTTCAGGTCACCGAGCAGGTGGGGCTCAATGCGAAGCCGCCGAAAGCCGGGAGCCATGTAACCGGGACCGTAGTAGTCCGGCCCCTTGATCCCGGCCAAGTCGTTGTAGAAGAACTCGTCGATCGTCGCCCACATGATCATGCTTTCGGCGTTGCCTCCCAATCCCCACGCCTCCCAAATCGTCGTTGCTCCTTGGCTGACCATGTAGCCCCAGCCAGGATAGGTCGGGGTGGTTGCGACCTGCCACATCACATCCCCCCGGCCATGGTCCGTGAGAGTATCGATCATGCAGGTGGTGCCGGTGTTGCCCGTGTGCAGGTGGCCGTCGCGTTCCTCCATGATGTCCTGTACGGCGTTCGCCACCACGGCGTGCTCGTCGGCTTCAGGCACGATCCCCAGCGCCAGAGGAAACAGGTTGGCCGTCTGCGAGCCTGTGGCGTACTGATTGGTATGCGTGTTCAACCACTTTGTGTTGAACGCCTGCTTGATCTTCTCTGCCAGGCGGGAATAACGCCGGGCGTCGTCGGCTTTGCCCAGGAGGTCCGCGGCCCGGGAGACGATCAAGGCGCCACGATAGTAGTAGCCGGTCCAGACCAGGGGCCGCGGGGTCTCGCTCGATATGAATTCTTCCTTGCCCGGGGATTCGCCCGGCAGCATGTGGTCGCCGTAGTGACCCCTGGTCACCATATGGTCCTCTGCGATCAAAGTGAGGTAATCGATCCATTGCTTCATGCCGGCATAGTGCGCTTGAAGCACACGGTCGTCCCCGTAGTATTGGTGCAGATACCACACCAGAAGCGGATAGTTCCCGCCCCACGCGGGGTCCGACCTGTTGCCGGGGTAACTGGGAGCGACGTCCGGAACCGCGCCGCTCTCATGCTGCGCATCCGATATGTCATCGAGCCACTTCGTCCAGAACAGCGGCATGTGTTTCCTCGGATACAGCATTCCCGTAACGGTTGCCGGATCGGTCCACGCCCAATGCTCCCGATGAAGACAGTCCAGCGGGATGCCGAACAAGCCGTTTGTCAGGGTCCGGACCACGTTCCCGTGGATGCGGTTCAGCAGCGGGTTGGAGCAGTGGAAGTCGCCCGAGAGGTCCACGGCCGAGTAGAGCACTCTGCCCTCGAGATCTCTTGTGGTCGGCCTGCCGGGATAGCCCTCGACCTGGACGTAACGGACGGGATGGTACGTGAACCTCGGCTCGTAAATCTCCCCTTTGGGATCTCCTTTCAGAATGTAGATATCCGCTTCACCCCCCCTCCTGTGCCGTCGCTTGTCCGCCAGTCCGCTGTCCTTGAAGACCCGTGCGGAGTACTTGATCGTCACCTCGGCGCCTCTCGGGCCTTGCACGCGGAGTCTCGCCCACCCCCCGAAGAGTTGGCCCATGTCGTAGACGTAGACGCCGGGTTTCGGATTGGTCAGCCTGACCGGATCGATCGTTTTGTTCACCTTGATGGCCGGCATCAACTGCGAGTCGAGATTCCCGCGCGGGCCCTCTTTGATCGCGGCTTGATCCCAATCCACATCGTCATAGCCCGGGGTCGCCCAGCCCGGCTTCTCCAGCCGGGCGTCATAGGTCTCACCGCCGTACAGATCATTCCGGGTGATCGGACCGCCGGCGACCCTCCAGGTCCGATCCGTCTTGAGGCTTGTGACGGTGCCGTCGGCAAACTCGACGTTCATCTGCATAAGGACTCTTGGTGAGTCGCCGTATTTCAGGCGCCCGGGTTCGCTGTACCATCCGTTGCCGAGCATCACGCCGACGGCGTTGGGTCCTTCGCGCAGCCGATCCGTCACGTCGCAGGTCACGTACAAAGTGCGTTTGTTGTAGTCGGTCGTGGCAGGGTCAAGAACGTGGTTGCCGACTTTCTTGCCGTTGATGAGCAGTTCGTACCATCCCAGCCCGGAAATGTAAGCACGGGCACGCTTGATCTTCTTCTCAAGCGTGAACTCCTTGCGCAGCATGGGGGACCGGCCGGTCAGCCGGGACAGGGCATCCCGGTCGACCGCCTCGCCCCCGGGGCCTTCGGCGCTGTTGGCAAAACCCTCGTCCAACTTCCACCAGCCGACCAGGCCTCGGATATCACCGCCCTGCCGCCCTGCGACCAATGCCTTGATCTCGGCAGCCGACAGGGCACGGTCATAGACCCGGACATCGTCGATCCCTCCTTCGAAGAACTCGCTGGAAGAATTCAGCGAGCCTATGTAAGCACTGGCCGTTCCGCCCCTGTCCAGTGTGCCGGGGTGGGCGAAGCGTCCGATCTCGGTGCCGTCGAAGTAGATCCTGATATCCGAACTGTCATACGTCGCGGTTGCCAAGTGCCAGTTCCCGTCCGTCATCACGGAAACGTCGGCATTGGCGCCCTTCTCCACGTACCTCCCGCTGATGCCCAGTCCAACCCAAAGACCTCGTATCCCATCCCCGTAGCCGGTTGCCAACAGGTGCCTGGCATTGGCGTCCTCTTTCCTGTAGATCTCCTCCCAGCCTCCGCCCGGGTCACCGGCCTTCCCAACCTTGACCGGTTTGATCCAGGCACTGATGGTGATCGCGTTGGCCGGCTTGAGTTTCGCGTAATGCAGTATTCTTACGCTCTGACGTCCACCGTCGAGGCAGAGCGCCCGGCCGAACCTGCCCGCCGTAAAGCCCATGGCGGGGCTCGCGTGCATCCCGATCCACCTGCCTTCCCAATCGCCTTCCTTCAAAAGACCCATCTCAAATGTGGCCGGCGCACTCCAGGCGCTGACTTTGCCACCCTTGTCCCACACACGGACCTTCCACCAGCACGTCTCGCCGCTTGCCAGGTCGCTGCCCTCGTAAGCCACGTTGACCGATTGGACCGATCTCACCTTTCCGCTGTCCCACTTGTCGCCGGTGTCGGCATCGAGCCTTGCCTTGCTGGCGGCGACCAGAACCTGGCAGGCCGACTGCATTTGCCCCCGCAGGGCCGACCTGAGCACCCAACTGAACCTCGGACGGGCCGTGTCGACGCCCAGGGGATTGACGGCATATTCGCACCGCAGGTCTTCAGCCGTCACGGGACTTTCTGCCGCCTGAGCCGAATGGAAAGCACACAAACAGGCGAGGAGCAACGGATAGCATCTCATGATTTCCCCCGTTTCAGGAGCATCACGAACCATAGCGGGGATCTGCCGGTTCTCCAGGACGTGCTGCGACGGGCCAGACTACTCACCTGCGGGGGCCTTTTCAAGCCCAAGCGGTCTGACCTGTCACGCGCGGGGAACCCTCGCTCGCCAGAGTGCCACGAGAAAGATTCCGCGGAGCCAACGCCAGACCCGCCGTTGACAGGATCGCACACGGTGGTTCCTGGCGAGCCGGGTGGGAGGCTGCGTCTGGGGGACTACCGGACCAGTCGTCGGCCGGACCCGGATGGATGAACGGCCAGTCGCGCTGGGCCTCGCTCTTGCCGACCTCGAAGACCGGCGCCCTCCGTGCGAAGCGGCTCCGCCCGTCAGAGTTGCCGTTCCGCGCACCGCGCTTCTATCGCCGCAGCCGGTGACCTCCAAAGGCTTCCCACGGCCGCGTTCACGGGCCGCCGATGACCCCCGCCGAGAGCAGCCCCCAGATGACAAGGAGCAGCCCGAGAGCCGCAATGATGCACGGCGCGATCAAGCCTATCTGTCGCCCGAGCCACGCCGCCGCTCTGCGCGCGCGCGGATGTCGCCGCCCGTCTTGCCCCTCCTCCCCCGCGGCCCGCAGCAGCAGACTTCGACGCACGCGCACCGTCAGCAGGCCTATCGCCGTCAGTACGGTCGCCAGGCCGGCCCCCAGCGCCGCGATCAGGATGACGCCCTCGAAGGTCCTGTGAAGCGAGAGCGCCAGAAAGTAGATCCACAGCGCGCCCGGACAGGGGACGATGCCGCCGGAAAACCCCAGAAGGACCAAACTCTTGACGGTGATGGCCTGATCGCCCGGTTCTTCCGCCGCAGCGCGGCCGTGCCCGTGGCCATCGTCACGATGGCCAGGAGAATGTTCGTGTGTGTCGTGCCGGTGATCCCCTTCGCCGTGCACGTGTACGTGGCTGTGGCCGTCAGGACCGTGGCTGTGGCCGCCGGGACCATGGTGGTGGCCAAGGAGGCTGCGACCACGAAGGCGGCCGACAAACTGGACCAGTCCCAGCAAGGTGATCAGCCCGCCCGAGGCAGCCATCACAATCCCGTGGGTCTGCGACGGCACCTCTCCGCCATAGAAGAGGTGAGTCACGACCGCCAGAACCAGGATGCTCCACGTGTGCGATACGGTAACCACGATACCAAGCAGCGCCGCGTGCCATCGCGTGGCTTGCGATCCGATCAAGTATGCAGCCGTGATGGTCTTGGCGTGGCCGGGCGCCACCGCGTGCAGCCCGCCGTAGACGTACGCCGCAGCCATGATGACGAGGAACCCCCAGAGGCTGAACGCCCCCTCAAAGTAGGCCGACGCCCACTGCCGGAAGATGCGCAGGCCGACCATGAACGTGTCGAGTTGAGCGCGGCGAGCCGGCGGCGCCGCGGGTTCCTCTCGGGCCGTTGCCACTCCGCCGGCGGCTGCCTCCCCCACGACTTGCCCCGGCACATAGGTGAACTCTATCCGTCGGATCTCCGGGCTGGCCGGCATGCTGGTGTTCGCGTCGAACTCCGGCTGCTCGACCACCGACGAGGTCAGGATGGTCGTCGCCTCACCGACAATCTCGTAGTGGAAGAACCCGTCATTGTCGGGAAAGGCCTTCGTCTCAAACGAGACGCTCACCGGCCGACCCGCCGGCACGGTGACCGGCGCGGAGAAGAGCGACCACTGCACGTGATGGCACGGCACCACGCGGCAGTCGTCCTCGAGGTCGATCACCGGCGGATAACTCGAGCGCAGCCGTACGCGCTGGCCGTTGACCACCAACACCAGCAGCCGCGCCAGTTCGCCGTCGATCTCTTTGCCGTAGGCCTTGATTTCGGCTTCCGCGACCTTCCCGTCGCGGTCGAGGTCCATCCGCCGCCGCTGCGTCATCGACGGAAACTCGTAGTAGCGAAGAAATACCGCAACCGCAATCTGATCCGGCGAAACGCGCACCTGAAACCGGTGCTCGACGCACGACATGTTGATCGGATGACCCGGGGCGGGCCCGGCCGCAATGCTCCAAAGCAACGCCGCTGCCGCCGTGGCAAGCACCCAGCCCCGTTGCCGGGCCGCCTTTCCACGCTCGCGGTGCTCAACGCCACCCATGCCGTCAACGTCTCCGAAAGGAGCACCCGGGCCCCCACGGTGCCGGGCAACGCACGCCGTAGTTCAACCCGACACGCAGCGCAGGCGGGCCCGTCCCCGAATGACCAGACAAATCCATCCTATACAATAAGATGCTCACCGCCGCCACTGTTTCTTTGGCCCGTGTCGCGGCAAAGGAATCCTGCCGCCGCCCGTGCTGAGGCCGCGTATATGGCCGCGAACGCCGCCAACCAAGCGTGGCTTCCAGCCCCCGGTCACGGGGGCTTTGAAGGCGGCGCATACGGCCGGCGGCCCAGGGGAAGCGTAACTCCTTGCCAGGCAAGGAGTTAGGGCCATTTTTGCCGTTCGGCCTGCCATTCCGGCGGTTCCTTTCCCCCAGGTTTTTCGCCGTATCCGTTTGATTTCTGCGTTTTTTGCGCCATAATTACACTAGACAGGTCCGAGGCGGTCAGCCTCGGCGCCTGCATTTCACGTGCATATCGAGAGGGTCGCGCGCAGCGCGTTGCCGTGCGTGAGAACCGGGGGAGAATTGCGGGGCGCAGAGTCTCTAGTTGGAGAACGCGCCAAGACGCCCGGACGAAGCGTTCGCCGGCCGACGCGCCGGCGCCGCGCGGTCTTGCCGCGCTCGATTTGGTGGGGCTGCTTCGGCAGCCGAAGGGGTGAATTCGAGCGGACCCGTCTCATACGATGTTCGAAGGAGGTTTGAGATGAATGCTGTAAAGGCACTTACAGGGTTGGTGGCAATCGGCATCTTCCTCGCCGCAAGCGGCGCGGCCCAGGCGGGGCCGATTGGGGAGTTCAAGATCCAGCGCGGCGAAATCGACGTCACCGGCACGGGCGTCAGCATCGCGGCCGGAGTCGATTACGAAGCGCCGGCGAGTCTCTCCAATGCGTTCATCCGCATTGTGAACACCCGCCTCTCGGGCGGCGGCAAGTCGAGCGGCGGAGGCAATCAGAACAGCGCCGACTGGAACGTCTCGATTGACAATCCCGGCGACCTCCTCACCTCCATCAACTTCGCCCGCTACAGCAACAGTAACAACACGCGCGTCACGTGGGAAATCATCGAATACGTCGGCGCGCTCGGCGGCCCGAACGAGTTCATCGTGCGGGACCAGACCGAGATCGAAAACACGGCCCAGTCGGCCACGGGCGCGGCCGTCGGCAGCATCGCCGACGACGCCGACGTCGTGCCCTTCATCACGGGCCAGCGCAATAGTGACGATAGCGTGAACAATGCGCACCTGACCATGCACTACTCCTCATGGGACGATACCACCGACGAGCCGACGTTCACGCGCGGCGTCTCTTCCGGCACCGCCGCCGCCATCAGTTACGCGGTGGTCGAGTTCACCGGCTCCAACTGGGACGTCGACCGGGCGGTCTACGACTTCAGCACCGCCACCGGCACCACCGAGACGGTGACCATCGCTCCGGTCGACCTCGGCAAGACGTTCATCCACGCCCAGAACACGGCAACCGAGACGGGCCTCAACGACCAGGGCGTCGACACCAGGCTCACGGCAACCGATACCGTCTCCTACAGCGTCTGGGTCGACACCGATCAGATCGGCGTCGCCTGGATCATCGAAAACACCGAGGCCGATCCCAACAAGGACATGGTCGTCCAGCACGTCGAGGGGAGCAAGGGCAAGGGCGGCGGCGATGCGGTCCCGTGGACCGAGACCATTTCCGGCGTGTGGGACCTCTCCGGCACGTCCATTATGGGAGAATCGGCCACCTCGGATGGAACCGGCACCGCGCACCCACGGGGCAGCATCAACCTGGCGTTGACCGCCGCCGATGAGGTCACCCTGTGGCGGTCCGACGACGGCCAGCCCAACAATTACTCCTTCGACGTCGTCGAGTGGCCCACCGCCTATCTCCTGGACCTGACCTGGGACGGCGCCGGGCCCGGCAACTGGGGCGACCCGACGCGCTGGACCCCCGGACCAAACACGCCCGATGCAACCGAGGACGCCTTCATCGACACGGCCAACACGGTCACCGTGGCCGCCGACCAGGCCGCCAACAGATTGACCATCAGCAACAGCGGCGTCCTCAAGATCGCCGCCGACAAGAGGCTCGACGTCACCACGCAGGTCGCCGCCGCCGGCGGGACGGTTGAATTGCTCGACGGCTCGACACTCAAGACCGGCGCCGCCACCATCGGCACGCTGAAGGCCGACGGCAGCGCCACGGTCGATGCGGCCGGCCCCGTGGCCGTCGCCGGTTACTCCGATAACAGCACCCCCACCGCACTGACGCTCAAGGGCGGCGGCACGTTCAACCTCGCGAGCGTCTCGACGGTGGCCGGATCCTCCTTCGCGGTCAACGGCAGTTCGCTCCAGGGCGAGACCGCCGCCAAACCGCTCGGCGACGCCAAGACGCTGACCCTGACCGGCGGCACACTGATCCTCGCCGACGCCGTCGGCGCCCCGGGCACCGGCACCGTGGCCGCCAACCCGAAGGCACACTATAAGTTCGATGAAACCGGCACCGCGACGACCGCTCAGGACGAGACCGGCAACTACAACGCACCGGTCAGCACGATCAGCGGCACGCCGAACTGGGTGAACGATCCGGTCCGCGGCCAGGTTCTCGACTTCGACCGGGCCGACGAGACCTGGGTTGACGTGCCACCCATGGGCGACGAGGTGGACGCCGTCTCGTTCGCCATGTGGATCAACCCGCAGGCGGTGCCCGGCTCCTACGACGCCCTGATGAACAACGACGGTTGGAAAGGCGGGGTAATTCACTTCGCCATCAACGGCAGTTACAAGGTCGAGGCCGACTGCAACGGCGGCGGCGGCAAAAAGACGATGACCAATGCCATGGTCCAGGGCGAGTGGCACCACGTGGTCTACACGTACCAGAAGAACGGCACCGTCGAGTACTACTTCGACGGGGAGCCCGACTCCAGTTTCGGCGGCATCCCCAACCGCACCATCCTCATGGGCGGCACGACGGAGGGCCGATCGATCGGCCAGTGGGGCGATGACCGACGGCTGGAGGCCATGCTCGACGACGTCGTCATCTACACCCGCGCCCTGACGCCGGCGGAGGCGGGCCTGATGTACGCTTCCCATACGGCCCCCGACCTCTCGGCCGTCAACCTGACGGTCGGCGCCGGCACCTCCACGCTCCAGTCGCAGTGCATAGCCGATGTCACCTTCGCCGACCTGACGATGAAGCAGGACGCCGCGCTGGTCACCGCCGGCACGGCGGGTGCCGCCTTCACCGGCGGGACGACCATCGAGGCCGGCGCCACCGCCATCACGTTCAACCCGCAGACGCCGATGAACCTGGGCGCCATCGACGGCAGCGCTGCGCCCGACGTCGTCATCGCCAAGACCGGCCCCGGCACGCTGGTGCTCGATAACGCCGGCACAGATTTGGCGCCGACCGCCACCATCGACGTCCAGGGAGGCGCCCTGGAAGGCTACCACGCCTCGAACCCGTTCGATGAGGCGAAGTTGAAACTGAGCGGCGGCAACGTCCTCCTGTCGGCCAAGGCGGGCGCCACCTCGCCCGTCACCTACGACAACGCCGTCGTCGCCGACGCCAACGGCGTCATTACCGCCGGCCAGGGCGCGGCCGGTGAGCCCGCGCCGATGGACGTCGTCCTCGGCAGCGCGGAGCGAGGCGTCACCATCAACAGCGGCAACACACTGACCATGCGAGCGACCGACGGCTACACGCTCAGCGTCGCCGGCAACGTGACGGGCGACAACCTGGCCGTCGACCAGGGCACCGTGAACCTCGCCGGCGCCACGGTGGCCAACCTCAACGTCTCGGGCACCGGCCAGGTGAACCTGAGCACCAACATCAACGTGGCGAACCTGACCGTCACGAACGACTCGGTCCACGCCGGCAGCCATCTCGTGACGGTTGCCGAAAGCGGCGTCATGACGTGCGGGGCCTCGACCTATACCGCCACCAGCGGTTCGTTCAACGCCACCGGCGACATCACGCAGACCGGGGCCGGCACCCTCATCCTCAGCGGCGGCACGCTGACCGTCTCCACCGAAGGCAAGGCCACGTTCCTGGAGGCCAAGATCGGCGATGGCCTGGACGGCAGCCTGGTGACAGCCCACCCGGTCTACAGCGTCATGGGCAGCGGCAAGGATATCTGGGACAAGAACGACCACTTCTACTTCGCCTACCAGCAGGTCGAGGCCGGCGAGGAGATCGACGTCTCCGCCCGCGTCCCGGGCTTCACGGGCGGCAACGACGCCTGGCGCAAAGCGGAAATGATGATCCGCGACGATATCACCGACACCTCCGCCTTCGGCGCGTGCATGCAGTCCTTCAACGACAACGTCGGCGCCCAGTATCGCACGGCCGTCGACGTCAATGCGCAGGCCGACTATCACGGCGGCGACCCCGAACCCACGTTCATCCGCATCAGGCGCGCCGCCGGCTCCAGCACCATAGAGTACTACTATAAGGAAAACGAGGCCGATCCCTGGTTGCTCCAATTCAGCCACGACATCACGATGACCGACATGGACTACGTCGGCCTGGCCGTGACAGCACACAAGATCGATCAGCAGACCACCGTGGACTTCGACCATCTGGCCGGTTTCGCCTTTGACGCGGCCCCGACCACCTTGAACAACCTGACCGGCGAAGGCACCATCGTCGGCGATATCATCGTCGCCGGCGAGTTGGCCCCGGGCGCGAGCATCGGCGAGATCGACGTGACCGGCGACTTGACGCTCGGCGCCGACTCGACCTTCGACGTCGAAGTCAGCGGCGCACTGATCGACCTCGTTACGGTTGACGGCGACCTCGGCCTGGCCGGAACGCTTTCCATCGACGGCCTGCTGACCGAGCAGGCGTACACCATCCTGACGTACACGGGGACCCTCTCGGACGCCTTCGACGACATCAGCGACGTCATCGCCCAGGGTTACGACGTGGATTACAGCATGCCGAATGAGGTTCGGCTGACGCCCGAGCCCGCCACGGTCGCGCTGCTCGCGCTCGGAGCGCTCGGGCTGCTGCTCCGCCGCAGGCGATAAGTGCTTTGCGAGCCGTTGGTGCTCGCCGCCCATTCACTGCTTCCAGCCGTCGGCGCGGAAGGGGAAGGCGGGCAAGCCGGCCCTGTTGAAGAGGCTGCATTTCGGATTGGATGTCCGGGCGTGGCGGACCGCCGCCGCGCATTTCACTTCCGGACGCGAGACGACCACGGTATCGCCGTGGATTCTGGCGTCGCCCCGCAGGCCACCGCCGCGGGCAAACCAAGAGCCGCAACGCCAAAGCGCCCCTCATCAGAAAAGTTCCGCACAGTCTCTTGCCTCGTGGTTCAGATGTACGGGAACTTCACTACTCGGCCGGTATCTTGCCGCAGGCGGCGGCAACGTGCGAGTCGGCAAAACCAGCGGCTTGACATACAACTCTGCGCGTGGTACCGGAAGTGGCGGCTCGTTACCAACAACCTGATGCACCGGGCCTTGGATACTCGCGTGGCTCGCACACCGAGCCGGCGATCATGACGTTCTCCGGGGTGGCCCAGGGCACCGGTGTGAGCCCCGCCCCCCGGGGACAAGACACAGGGAGGAGGTCGCAATGGATCGTCGGGATTTCCTGAAGGGCACCGTCATGCTTGGGATGGGCGTTCAGGCAGGCGCCGCAGAGGCCGGCACGGGAAAGGATCAACCTGTGGACTACTACGAGGAACCCGCGAGAAAACTGCCTCTGAGGCAGTGCGATGTCGTCGTAGCGGGCGCCGGCACGGCAGGTGTGGTAGCAGCGCTGGCCGCAGCGCGCCAGGGAGCAAAAACGATATTGATCGAGCGCAAGGGGTATCCCGGCGGAACCGTCACGGAAGGGGGTACGGCCCTTCACAGTTTCTATAACCTGTGGAAAGCCTTTCCGGGGGTCAAGAAGCGCCAGGTTGTCAGAGGAATTGCCCAGGAGATCATCGACCGACTGGCGAAGGTGGGCGGCACGACCGGACACGCCGAGATGACGAAGGGGTACGATTACGACTCGGTATGCACCGCGATTGACACCGAACGATACAAACTCGTGACGTTCGAAATGCTTGCGGAAGCCGGCGTGTTTGTCTGCGTGAACACCCTTCTGGCCGGGGCGATCGTGGACGGGCCGCGCATAAGGGGAGCGATCGCGGAAAGCCGCTCCGGGAGGGAAGCGATTTACGCCGGAGCGTTCGTCGATTGCACCGCCTATGGCGACCTGGCCGCCTACGCCGGAGCCGATTACACCGAGCCAAACGACTACGCGGTCGCCAACAGCATAGGCGTCGCCAACGTAAGCGTCGAGAACTACCATGAGTTCCTCAAGTCGCACAACGCCGTAACGCAGTACGCCGAAGGCCTTCGCAGCGGCAAGGAGGGCCGGATCGTGCGCGTGCACGCCAACGCGCGGAGACTCCCCGCCGAGTTCACGGCAGAGGCCAGGAAGATCGGAATGGCGACGGTCACGACCACCGTTCACGACAACTACTTCATGTTCGTCAAACTCAATTTCAAGATGCGGGTGAGCCCTACAGACCGCGACGAAGTGGCGAAGGCGGAATTGGAGTTGAGAAAACGCCAGGCAAGGGCGATCGAACTGTTCCGGAAGCACGTTCCGGGTTGCGAGAAGGCGTTTATCGCCAGAACGAGCCCGTCGCTTTGCATCCGGCGCGGCAGGCGGATTGTCTGCGACTACGACATCACACACGAAGACGTCATCGAAGGCAGGCATTTCCAGGACGACGTCATGGCATACGGCTTCCACGACTCCGCACCCCGTCTGCAGATCAAAAACGGCGGAACGTACGGCATTCCCTATCGAGCGCTGCGCGTGGCCAAGATCGACAACCTTTTGGCTGCCGGGATGCTGATCACTTCCGACCACCGGGCCCACATGTCCACCAGAAACACCGTCTGCTGCATGGGACAAGGCCAGGCCGCCGGCACGGCCGCCGCTCTCTGCGCCGCCGGCAAGTGTGGAACGCGAGAGCTTCCATACCGCAACTTGAGACAGGCCCTCGAAAAAGGCGGCGTCTATTTCGAGCCGCGGATTCAACTCTGAAACGCAACGCCGGCGAGGATTATTCTCGCAGCATCTCAAAAGGTGTTCGGTACGCCGGCCATTTTCGTTCTGACATGCGTCTGGCTCCATAACACTTACGTCAATTTTGCACTTGCCGAAACACCGAAATGCGCGCTTTTTTTGACTCTGAACCCCGTTTCTGGGCCGTGAGGGGGGTTTTTGGCCTCGAATGTTAAGATAGGTAAGGCAAAACGCGCTGGTTTTTGATCGGTTTTTGCGATTCTGGTGTCCGTTTTGGTCCGTTTTTGTTCGGTTTTGTTCCGTTTTTGAGGGGTTTTGAAACGGGCAAAATTGACGTAAGTCACTATGCCAGAATGGCAGCCGGCGCGCGCGGCCGCGCAGAGGCCGAAAAGTTGTTAGAACTCTAACAACATCCGGGGGGGGGCGAGGATTTTGTTAGAACTCTAACAAAATTGGGCGAGCGGGACCGGCAAGGGGCAACGGCCCTTGTAGCCGCGACCCGAAGGGGAGCGGGGCCGTTGCAGGACGGTGGCTCGCCCAACCAAGGCCGAATGCCAAATGCCGAATGCCAAATGCAAACGGCAACGGCTCTAACCGCAGAGGGCGCCGGGAACGCTGAGAACGGCCTGAATCCGGGCGACGGCAAACGGCAAAGCGGCAGCAGGGCCTGGAATCGTCACTGCGGCCGCGCGGCCGCCCGCGGAAGGAGACGAAAAAGTAGAATGTCCCTTTTCCGTGTCCCCTTTTCCGGGTCGCAGGCGCAACGGACGGCATTAGGGCTATGGCGTGGAGCGCCTGTGTGGCCGTACCCGGACCGTTTTCGGGCCGGGCTTATTCCCAGGCCCCTTGTGGGGCGGTGAACTTGGCGTCGATCTGCGGTGAGGCCTGACGTGAACGGTTTTTTTCGGGCTCATTGTCAATCCTCCCTTTCCTGCACGATGCGGCGACCCGCGCAATGTTACCATCAATCACAGGTCGGAACCTTCCCCGAAACCACCAGGTTCAGTAATACTTCCGAATCATGTCGGGTATGAGGTCGCAGGCGCTTTCCACGACCTTGTCAACGTGACGGCAGTCGGCCTGCAGTTTGTCTGCGCTCATTATCAACACCTTCTCGATTTCCGCCCACAGCGGCTTTATCACCTTTTGCGGAAAGTGCGCGTAAAGCGCGCCCTGAATAACGCGGAGTTCCCCGCGGCCCTTGTCCACAGCCCGCATCAAGTCAAGGTAAGCAGGATCGGGCTTGCCTGTGCCCGGTTTGGCCCAACTTACACCCGAAGCCCGCGCTTGCGGGGAAAGATACTCGACATACCATTGGGCATAGGCGACGCGGTAATCCTCAAGGGCCTCGGCCGTGCGAACCAAGAGTTCTCGCCGCGCCTGGTTGCGCGCAGCGCGCGTCATCAGAATCCACGTTACAAGACAACCGATCGCCGTCCCGCCCATCCCGGATATCAGCGCCAAGGCGATTTGGCTCATGCCGACGCCTCCACAAGGGCAATTTCCTCGGCCGTCAGCTCGTACAGTTGGTAGACGAGTTGGTCGATTTCGCGGTCGGTGGCGTTGATGAGGCGCTGGAGGCAGGTCTTTTCGTCCGGGTTTTTGGCCTTTGCGAGGCGCTTGTTCAGGTCCAGCATCCGCTCGACGCGGTTGACCATCTGCTCGTGGCGGGCTTTGTCCGAGTCATCACATAAATCCACACTCACTATAGGAACTTGCGCTAACTGATTCGAGGCAATGTGGTTGTTGCTGGGAAAACTTGTTCGGAAGAACCAGTTTATAAGACGTGAATTAAGAAGTCCCAATAGATATTTCAGGTCTGGCGGAGGGTGACATGTGCCTCTGAGGTTAATCACGTTAGTGGACTGAAGACAATAAAGCCGGTGGCGGTCGTATGTTGCAATAATGCGGCGCGGCAGAGTGATATTGCGAATCTCTTGGACTATCACCTTCTCGGGACTTGTAAAGATGGACTCGTTTCGGGGGGCATCCAACTTGCCCGGTTCGTACCGGACAAAAATGTGCTTGCGGACATGGTAACGCCCTATATGCCTACCGCCGACGGCTGGCCTCTGGGTTTTCAATTGCCTGCTTGCTGAGAGGAACCTTTTGTTGTCGCCGGTGCGTAGGCCCTGATTGATTGTGCAGTAGTCGCCTAGCCTTGCTGGCAAGGATCTCAGTTTTGCCAATAGCCGGACTGACTCAGCGCGTGCGCTTACAAGAAATGCGGCGTTGGGCAGTGCAAGAAAACTTTGCTGGCCTATGTCGTGGACAGCACCAAGTCCTCCCAAATCCTTATCGGATTTGATGATCTGGCAAGTAGTGTCCCTTTTTGGCTTCGCCTTTGTCGCGAAAAGTAACATTGTCTCGTTCTTCGCACCGTGGAAGACGCCCGGCCCGAGGTCCACTATCAGATTGAGAACTGAATTTTTCAAGAGGAAGCGCCTGAGCGCCACAAACGAATCATTATTCAGGAGAGTGTGGGGAATAATGAGCCCGAGCCGTCCTTTATGCGCAAGAAGGTGGGCGACTGCCTTTTCGATAAAGAGCCCGTAAACATCATACCGATAGCGATACGCCGTATAGGTTTTGCTATAGTATTGCTTCTGCTGTTCTTGTTGCTCGGTAATAAATAAGTACGGGGGGTTGCCGATGACGCCATCGAAGCCGCGGCGGGCTTTGGGGATGTTGGGGCCGAGGACGGCGGGGAACTGGGCGGCCCAGTCGAAGGCGTTGACCCGGTGGACCGCGTCGTCGTCAAAGAGGTCCATCTGCCGGCCCTGGAAGAAGTCGGTGCCGATGAGCGAGTTGCCGCACTTGATGTTGGAGGCGAGGTCGGGCAGGGCGCGTTCGTGGAGGAAGCGCATCTGGCGTCCGAGGCTGTCCTGGTTTTCGCCCTCCAGGACCTTCAGCAGGAGGCTGAGTTTGGTGACCTCGACGGCCTGGCCGTCGATATCGACGCCATAGATGTTATTCAGCAGGATGCGTTTCTTTTCCTGGATCGTCAGGAACCATTGGCCGCCCGCGCCCTGATAGATTTTCTTGCGATGTTTTGGCGGGTCGTGTTCGACGTACCAGTCGCGGTGATAGTCCAGGAGGCTCTCGTAGGCGCCGATGAGGAACGATCCGCTGCCGCAGGCCGGGTCGAGAACGCGCAGGCGTGAAATCTGTCGGGGCGTCTTGCCGCCGATCAGGCGTCCGACGGTGTTCTCGACAATGTATCGGACGATATAGGTGGGTGTGTAATAGACGCCGCCGGCCTTCTTGACTTCGGGCTTTTCCTCAACCTTGGCGCGGTGGCCGGGTGTCAGGCGTATGACCTTGCCGAGGAACTGCTCGTACACCTGGCCGAGGATGTCGGCGCCGAGGACCGAAAACTCATAGGGGCTCTGGGGATAGTAAAGGTCGCGGATGATGGTCTTCAGGACGCCGTCGTCGATCTTGAGTCGGGGTGTGAGTTCGTCGGGCTGCGGGCGGCCCTTTTCCGGTCGAAAGTAGAAGAGGCCGGAGTTGTACTTGTCGTCGGCCCGCTCGAAGAGCGCCAGGAGGCGCGGATAGATCTTCGGGCCGTTCACCAGGGCTAGCAGTTCGCCGTAGGGTTCGGCGCCCCGGTCCTCGCCCATGCGCAGGAAGATGATGCGGTCGATAGTCCGCTGGACGGCGAAGTTGAGGTCGCGGACACTGAGTCCGAGGTTGCGCAGGGCCAGGTTGCGGGCCAGTCCGTCGCGCCAGGTCTCGATCTCGGCAAGGAACGCCTGGTCCACGGTCGCCGTGCCGCGCTTGCGCGACTTGGCGGCGTAGCGGTCGAAGGAGCCTTTGAGGACGGCGTCCTTGGAGAAGACCTCGGCGATGTCGGTCCAGCGTGCGGGATAGTCCTCGAAGGCGAGGTAGAGGACGCGAGCGGCAGAGGCTTTGTCGGTCGGTTTGGGCCGGATGCGACAATCATAGACGGCGAACTCCTCAAAGTCGGTGAGGATGGAGAGCGGTAGTTTGGCGCTCCAGGCATAGCGGCGAAGTTGATAGGAAGGATGGAGGGCGGCGGCGATGTCCACGGACGGTTTCTTGGCCTCGACGAAGAACTTTCGCTGCCCGCCGATGCGGAAGCCGTAGTCCGGGGCATTCGTCGCGCCGCCGACCTTCAGGGCGTCTTCGTGGACGACGTCTTTGTAGGCCTCGGCATGGCCCTGCCGGTTCTGGACGTCCCAACCGAGGGCCTCGAAGAACGGGTCAAGGAACTCTCGGCGCAGGGGGGCCTCTTTGTAGGCGGGGTCGCGGTAGGCGTCGCGGTTCCGGCGGAACCGATCGACGAGGTCGAGGATTTCGGGGGGCGCCGTGATTGCCGCTGGCGCGGTCGAGTCCCCTGAAGCGACCGGCCTGGAGGCGCGATTCGCCGGCTTTCGTTTTCTTCTTGCCACGACCGCATCCCCTATCCGCGGCGGGGGACGTGCCCCGCACCAACCGGGGACAGTCCCCGACGTGCGAGGCAAAGTGTACCCATAAGACGAAACGCTATCAAGACCTTGGGGAGCGGGTGTCACGCCACAGCGATTATGTCACACCCGATGAGGATAGGCTCTCCGTGCACTCAGGCATCGGAGGCGCGGAATGAGCGATCGGACGGATGCTTCGAGATCTGCCGGCGCGTCTTCCGACGCTTCGGAATCGGCCACGCGCTGGTACCTCGACCGCGCCGGCCTGCCACCCCGGCGGCCATACGGGCACGGGGCGCGACCCCCAGGCCGCGCCCAAGCCGCTCCCGGCGTATCTGAAAACGCACGGCCGGGCAAGCCTGCCCTGAGCCTGCCGAATGGGGCAGGCCGCCGGCCACGGCACGAGCCATGGCCGTGCCAGGGTGGCACACCAGCACTTACATCGACGCCACGCCGCGCGTCACTTTTTGGCGGCGGGTTTCTACTTGCGCGGAGGTTTCAGGTCGCGGACGGGGAAGTGCGGGTTGTCGGTGCGGGCGGCGGTGAAGAGTTCTTCGATTTTCCTGACCACGTCGGGATGGTCGGCCGCGATGTTCTTCGTTTCGCCGAGGTCTTTCGAGAGGTCGTAGAGTTCGGTCTTGCCGCTTCGGCTGCGCCGCCGCACGCCTTTCCAGTCGCCCATCCGGACGGCCTGGCTGAAGCCGCGCTCGTGAAACTCCCAGTACAGGTACTCGTGGGCCTTCTGCGGTTTGCCGAGAAGGGCGGGCAGAAACGAGAGGCCGTCGATGTTTTTCGGGACGGTCGCGCCGGCGAGTTCGCACGCGGTGGGCAGAAAATCCCAGAACGCCCAGGCGTGATCGCTGACGGAGCCGGCCTTGATGCGTCCGGGCCAGCGGGCCAGGGTCGGCACGCGGATGCCGCCCTCGTACAGGTCGCGTTTGATGCCCTTCAGCGGGCCGCTCGCTCCGAAGAACTTCGGCTCGGCCCCGCCCTCGCGGTGGGGGCCGTTATCGCTCGAGAAGATGACGACCGTCTGCTCGTCGATGCCGAGTTGCTTGAGGAGTGCCATGAGGCGGCCGATGTCGCGGTCCATGCGCGTGATCATGGCGGCGTGGTTCTTCTGCTGCTGGGGCCACGACTCGGCGGAGTACGGCTCGTCGCCGGGCACCTCCATGCCGTTGCGTCCGGCCTCGTTGTTGGCATGTGGAATGGTGAATGCGAGGTACAGGAAGAACGGGCCGGCCACCTGCTTTTTGACGAACGCGAGGGCCTCGCCGGCGAAGAGGTCGTGCGAATAGTCGACCCGCTCGCTCGCCACGCCCGCGCCCTCTTTGCCTTCCCTGGGCACGACGTTCTTCAGGGGCGCGCGCTCCTGGTTCCTCCAGAGATAGGTCGGCCAGTAGTTGTGAGCGTGCCGCTGGTTCAGGTAGCCGAACCAGGTGTCGAAGCCCTGGCGGTTCGGGATGCCGGTGGTGCCGGGTTCGCCGATGCCCCACTTGCCGATGATGCCGGTGGCGTAGCCCTGCGCTTTCAGCAGTTCGGCCACCGTGACGTCGTCGGGGCGCAGGGGCAGACGTTTGTTGCCGCGGACCCAGCAGTGTCCGGTGTGGAGGCCCGTCATCAGCGTGCACCGCGACGGGGCGCACACGGTGCTGCCGGCATAGGCCTGTGTGAAGCGCATGCCTTCGGCCGCCAGGCGGTCGAGGCTGGGCGTCTTGATCCGCTTCTGGCCGTAACAGCCCACGTCGCCGTAGCCCAGGTCGTCGGCCAGGATGAAGATGATGTTGGGCTTTCGGTCCGGGCTCGAGGCGGCGGCTGCCGCCCGGGCATCCTGGGTGCGCTCCAGCGCGCAGCCGGCCGCCGCTGCGCCGACGGCGCCCAATCCGGCGCCGAGAAAACGGCGGCGGGTCACGCAGCGTTCGCTGTGGCCATGTGTCATCGGTCTTGCTCCTGACAAACGCGCCCGTACGGGCGGCTAACGTAGGCGCCGTGACGCGCCGGGCAAGCCCGGCGGCTAACGCAGGCGCGCATGCGCGGTGGGTCCGGAGACCCACCGCGCAAAGCCAAGCGCCTAACGTATGCACAACCTAACGCCGTGCTGCCGGGGCGCCGCGCGCGGCGCGGCAGGCTCTGAGCCGGCGGAACAGGTCGTCGAACGAGAAATAGCGTCCCGGGCATTTCGTGCTATCGACGTCGCCGTGGCCGATGATGTGCGAATCGTCGATCTCGTAGCGTGCAGCCAGATAATCGACCAGGCGTGCGAGCGAGGCCATCTGGGCGCCGGTGGGGCGGCGTGTCTCGAAGTTGCCCACCAGGCAGATGCCGATGCCGAAGTTGTTGTACGTCTCGTCCTGGCCGACCTTGCAGTGTGCCCCGTGCTTCTGCTTGGGCCAGCGGCTGCCCACCTCGACCCTGCCGTTCTCCGAGCCCGTGCCGTTGCCGATGACGAAGTGGTATCCGAGTTCATCCCAGTGGCGGCCCCTGCGATGCCAGGCGTCGAACGAGGCGGCCGACCCGCGATGGGTGGCGCTGTGATGGACGACGATCCATTGCCACGACCGCTGCCAGCCGGGAACCTGCCACCCCGCTTCGGCTTCGGGCAGTTGCGCGACGCGCCGAACCGGTTCACGGCGTTTCGGTTCGGGGGTTGTCCCGGGACGGACATGGCCCGGCGAGCGTCGCCGGATCGGCGTATAGGTGAAATCGTCGCCCCGCACGGGCGAGGGCGTGCCCGCCAGCCTCTTCGGGCCGGAGCATCCGAGACTGCCAAGAAGCACGATGGCCGCGGCTGCGGCCAGAGTCCATCGTCCGAACACGTTACCTCCTCACGTTGCCGTCACCGGCGCGCCGCGCCGTCAGATTCTCCAGGATGCGGCGCCAGGCGCGTCGCGTCTCGGCCGGCCCAGGCAGTGCATCGGCCGACGGCGCCTCTCGGACCGGCACCCCCGCCCTGGCCGCCGCCTCCCGCATGGTCGTGTCGCAGACGATGGCGGCATGAACGTGCGGCCACACGCCCTTGAGGCCGAGCAACCGCGACCGTTCCTTGCCCGGGATCACCCAGAAGGCGGGACCCGGCGGCGCCCCGTACGCCTTCAGACGCCGACGAGCCGACGCGTACCCCTGTGCATCGGCCGACACAAGGTACACCGGCAGGCGGCCGCTCGCAAGGGTCTTCACGGCATCGACGATGTCCAGGACTTCATCCGACGGGCCGGCCGCCGCACACTCGGCAACAAGACGGACGCCGCACGCCGGCACGATGGCGGCCGCGTCGAACCAGATGACCGACTCGTTCTGCGGCCACACGTAAACGGTGCCGGCAGCGCTGACGTCCAGACGGGGCTGCACTTCGGGCAGACCGACGACGAAGCGGTAGGCGCCGATGGTGAGTCCTCGCCGTGCCACAGTGCGGCTGAGACCGTCGGGGCGGATCCAGGCCCACGCCGAGGAGCCGTCCTCCAATCGGGCGACGAGCCAGTGAAACTTGGCGGGGCGCCCTGGTTCGCAGCCCCCGATGACCGCCCGGATGCGCGGCGGGTCGCCGCCCACCGCGCCGATGCCGTCGAATACCGTCAGGCAAAGCGCCGAGTCGGCCGCCAGACGCCCGGCCAGAGGGCCGGCCAGAATCACCACGATACCGGCCACCAGCGCGAACACCATGACGACGATCAGGATGGGCCCGAGGTACCGAAACACGGCAAGCCTCCGATGCGTACCCCGCTCATCCGTTGGTGTCGGCAGAACAGCGGGTTGACCTTCGACGTTTCCGGGGCGCCTGCGGCGGCGGCTTCTCGGCCGGGTGGCATGGCCACAGGTTCGGCATCGCTCCAGCGGGATGCGCGGTGGCCAATCCTGGCCACCGCGCCCTTCATAGGTCCGGGAATGACCGCGCCTTCCATCGCCTTGCACTCGACCAGGTGTAGTCCTCCGGTGACGCGACGATCCCGGCGCGGACAGGATTGAAGTGGACATAGTCAACCACCTGGGCCAACTCCATGTCCGTCTGAATCACGTTGTCGTCGAAGCGCCTCTCCCAGAGTGATCCCCTGTGTCCAAGAAGTCTCCTGATCTGGTTGGACGTCCAGCCCTTTATCCGCCCCACGGCTTGTGAGAAGCCTTTGGCATCCAAGACCTGCACCACAAAGTGACAGTGGTTATCCATGATGACGTAGGCCAGCAGGCGATAGAAGCGCTTGTCGGCGTAGGCCCGAAGCGCGCTCAAGACAACCGTCTTGGCCTCATCGGAGGCCAAGTGAGGGATACGCTCCATGGTCCGCGTCGTTATGTGGACATACTGCCCATCCTCGAAGTAGTGCTTGACCCGTGGCATCTACGTGTCCGTACGTCGCGGTGGGCAAGATTGCCCACCGCGCAACCGAGTATGCCGCCAACCTGCCTTCACTGTTCGGCGCCTCCGATGGAGCGCAGGCGCCGGACGCGTTCCTCGATGGGCGGGTGGCTCGACCACGCGCTGCCGTGTCGCCTTCGCCGTCCGCGTGCCATGCGCGGTTCGCTGATGAACAGGTGGGCGGTGGCGCCGCTGGCCTGCGTCAACTCGTGGGTGTCGGCGGCCAGGACCTCCAGGGCGCCGGCCAGGCCCTCCGGGTAGCGGGTCATGCGTGCGGCGGAGGCGTCGGCCAGGAACTCGCGCTGGCGCGAGACGGCCAGTTGGATGAGTTTCGCCAGGATCGGCGCAACGATCGCCAGGACGATCGCGACCGCCAGGACGATCAGGATCAGGGGGCCGCTGCCCTTGCTGCTCCGGCGCCGCCCGCCGCCGTAGAAGATCGCTCGTGTGCCGATATGTGCCAGCATGACAACCGTGCCGACGAGGACGGCCATGAGCGTCATGAAGCGGATGTCGAGGTTCTTGACGTGCGACAGTTCGTGGGCCAGGACGCCCTGAAGTTGGTCGCGGCTGAGTCGCTCCCTGAGGCCGCGCGTGACAGCCACGTGGGCGCGCTCGGGGCTGCGGCCGGTGGCGAAGGCGTTCATGGCGGGCGTGTCGATGACGTGGAGTTTGGGCATCGGCAGGCCCGAGGCCAGCGTCAGTTCCTCCACGACGTTGTACAGTTGCGGGTCTTGCTGCTTGGAGAGCGGCCGCGCGCCGCTCAGCGCCAGCACGGCCTGCGGCCCGGAGAAGTAGCCGATGAGCGCCATCACGAGCGAGACCGTCAGCGCGATGGCGATGCTCGGAACGGCCGCCCGCGGGTCGCCCCAGATCGCCCATCCCAGGACGCCGCCCAGGACGCAGATAAAAACGATGAACGCGATGACCAACAGGACGCTGTTGCGTTTGTTGGCGGCGACGAGTTGCTCGAATTGGGCCATGGTCGGCTAATGCTCCTTCAGCACGGGTCGGCCGATGCCTGTGGATGCGGCGATCGGCCGGAGCCATTCCGGTATACCAGGGCGGCCGTCCGAATCAAGGAGCGCCTTCCAAGCGTCGTCGGTCAGCCGCTCGCCGTGCGCGAACTCGTAGTACGGCATGACGGCGCCGCGGCACAGGACCTCCCCGCCCTTATAGGGATAGAGGACGTACAGGGCCCGCGGGCGTGCGATGCCGACCTCCAGGTACCGGCCTGTGTTCGGGTCGTAGTGGACGTCGATCGCGCGCGGGGCGTCATCGCGCGGCGCCAGGTACGCGTTGCCGCCGTAGAGCATGACGCCGGCGATCCGGCACCCGTACGCTTTAATGAAATGCTCGTCGTCCTCGCTGAGCGGCCGGCCGCGCAGTTGCTTGTGGGCGAGGGCCTCCAGCCGCCGGCAGACCTCGAACAGCGTGTCCCAGAGAGGGCGGATGTCGGCGTGGTGCTGGGTCAGCAACATCCGAAGCCGCTCGTTGTCTGGAACGATACCCTGGTCAAAGCATTCGGCCAGATGTCGGAGTTCGGCGGCGGCCTTCTTGAGGTACGCCTGTTCCTCGCCGTGCTGGGGCTGGACCTTGAGGCAGGCCAGCAGGAACATCATCCACTCGGCCTCGGAAGGGTCGTCGCGGCAGGCTTGCAGGAGTGCCATGCGACCTTGTTTCTGCGCTTTCGGCGAGGTGAGGATATCGGCGACGCGGCGCGTGTCGCGTGCCACCTTCGCCAGGTCCACCTCCAGCGCGCCCGCCCGGCCGAGCCGGTCGCGGGTCCGTTCCACGAGCCGAGCTATCGAGCCGAAGAACTCCGGCTCCGGCTCCACGAACCCGGGCGGTACGAAAGACATGCCGGCATAGGTGACCGACTGCTTGGCCTGGAGGGCCCACGTGTGCCGCATCTGCGCCCACCCGGCCAGGGCCGCTTGGCACGACTTGGCCTGCCACGGCTCGCCCTTCAGGAACGCGGGGGCGTCGGGCTCCGGCTCATCGAGCAGGCACCGCAGGCAGTCGAGGTAGTCGTAATAGAGGCTGCGGCCGCGGAACAGCGGGCGGGTCTCGTCCAGGATGCGGAGCACCTTCTCGCGCTGCGGGCCGGGCACGCAGGCCCGCGCGTACTCCGACCCGAGCGAGGCCGCCACCTCCAGGCCCGTCGGAAACGGACGCGCAAACTGCCGCAGGTCGGTCGTGCGGTGGAACAGGATCGCATCCGGCGTGCGATAGGCCGAGAGGATGCGGAAGTTCGGCTCCGAGGCCGGCACCCTCGGGTCCGCGGGCGGGAAGCGGACGAGGTCGTTGATCATCGGCTCGTCGGCCTTGCGGCGGGCCTGTTGGAGCAGTCGCTTTCGTGTGCCCTTCAGGTCCTCGCCCCATTCGGCCGCCTCGGCCGCCTTCAACAGGTCCCAGTCGTCGCGCGTGCCGACGAAATCGCGGAACGTCTGGAAGTATTCACGGAACTCCAGATACTCGGCACCGTTCGCGAAGCGTTCGCTGGCGGCGGCGCGGCCGAGCAGAAGCGCGGCGGCCAGTTCTTGATCCTTGGCGACGCGGGACGGAATCGACTGGAGCCAACCGACAGCGCGGAAGTAGCGGGCAAGGTCCTCGGACTTCGTGTAGAACCCGCGGGGCTTGTAGCGCGAGTAATCAATGCCGGTGAACGTCTCGTCCGGCGGGCCGAGCCAGGCCGGCAGCGTCGCCTCGATGTGCGCCGGGTCAAGGGTCTGGGCGGCGGTGATCTTGCGGACTTCTTCCTTGATGAGGCCGGCTTCCTCGGCGCTCGTTCCCTTGGGCTCGTCGCCGAGAAGCGCCGTCGCCGTGCCGGTCAGGACTCGGGCCCGCCGATAGGCACGGGCGTGCGGGCCGCCGGCGTCGTTCGGCGGCTTCCGGGCCTCCAAGCCCTCCCAGATGAAGCGGAGGATCTGCGGCAGGCGGCGGGCGTTCGCCTCCTCCAACCGCAGGACCGATTCCTCGTACAGGACGTGGAAGGCCCCCAGCAGCGAATCGGACGTGATAAACATCGGCAGGTCCGTGTGAATATACGGATCGAAGACCTGCTTGAACGCCTCGTTCGTCATGAGGATCTTGCGGTCGGCCAGGGCCTCGACGTCCGCACCCGCCAGGCCGTGCCGGCGGGCCACCGGTCGCCAGTCGTAGTCCTCCTTGGCGGGGTCCGGCATGCGCGGCGGCTCCCAGGCAAGGGCCGGGACCGCCAAAAGGGAAACGAGCGAAACGACACGAGCGATTTCGCAAGCCAGGCGCATGACTCCCCCTTTCTCGCGACCGCCGCAACGGCCGGCCCCCGGATCACAGCCTGCCGTACTGGTGAACCGTCTCGTACAGGGCAACGATGTTCCCGGTCGGCGAGACGGGCTGGAGGTTGTGGCACGGGGCACAGATCCACCGGGCGGGGGCCGGTACCCGTCGTCTTTTGATGCGGTTCGTGTGGTGGATGCTCGATTCTCGCATCGGGGCACCATGGTACCGGGGAGGATGGGCATGAACAAGCACTATGTGATTCGGTTGACGAGTGAGGAGCGGGAGCAGCAGCACGAGATGGTCGCCAAGGGCAAGACGGCGGCGCAAGGGATTCGACACGCGCACATCCTGCCGGCGGGTTCTGCCGCCTGTAGCGCCGCCCTTTTGCCCGGCGCAAGAAAACCGCCCTGTCCCGGACCCGACGAATCGGGACAGGATTCAGGGCAGCCTCCTCTTATGATGCCCGTCCGGGCAGAGGCACCCGGCCGTGAACATGTTTTTTATGCTGCCTTCACTTGCTACTACAACGCTATGTCAGTCTTTTGCGCGGCTCTTATCTCCCACCAGATCGATCCTCACCACTCAGGCGGCCCCGTTTCCAAGTTTTCTCCGCCTCGAAGACAAAGTCTTCAGCATGAGCGAGAATCTCTTCCGTCTGGCCCGGTTCGGGTTCGACGAACTCACGGTAATCACATTGTTGCCGGAGGCTGAAGCCTTCCCTCAGATAGGCCGCCTCCTGTACCGGAAAGCTGCCCGTGCTAACGAAATGCTGCCCGAAGAGGCTCACGACGCCGGTGTGTTTGCTGCTGCCCAGCCCTTTGCTTGCCAGCAGTCCCAGCGCGGCATAGAACATGGCGTAGTAGGCCCGGTTGATCGCGTCCCGGTAATGCTTGGCGTCCAGTAGCGCTCGACCCGCCTCCAGGGTCTCGCGCGCCTGGCCCAGCCGATAGGCCACTAACTGCTCCACGTCGTCCGTCACAGCCGGATGCCCTCCCTGCGAACGTTCAGGACGAACGGGGAAACCCGCAGCGGACTCTCACCGATCTCAGCCCGGCCGAAGCAGGCCGTCGAAATGACACGCCCGCATTTCAACCCCGCTTCGAAGCAGCAGTTGCTGATCCTCTGTTCGATCTTCCAGTCGACTTCGGGAAGCACGACCAACAGGTCGATATCCGAGCCTTCCTCCAGGTCGCCCCTCGCTGCCGACCCGTACAAGACGATTTCCAGAGCACCGAACTCACTGCGCAGGGTCTCGACCAAGTCCGCCAGGATTCGCTTTTCGCTTTCACTAAGTCGCATGGCTGACCGCTCCGTCCCGATTGTACGTCCAACGGGAATCGGTTGCACCATAAAAACGCCTCTCCCGTCGGCGCGCCGAAGACAGAAGGGCCGGGCCGCCATGTCCGGCAACCCGGCCCTTCTGCTACATCTCATGGGGTGCGGTTTGCTCGGCTTTTGGCCAACCCCCCGCACCCCGTTTCACACACCCCTGCCTTCCGGCCGGGGCGTTCTTCTTTCTACTTGCGCCGACGGCGGCCGAGGAACGTCAGCACACCGCCGAGGGCCAGCAGAGACAGCGTGGCTGGCTCGGGGACGGCAACCCAGACGTCTCGCCCGTCCACGGTGTTGTCTGCGTTGGAGGTGAACAGGTACTCGCCGTTGATCAGAAAATTAGCGCCTATGAAGTTCCATCCCTTGCCGCCGCTGCCGCTTTGCGACCCGTCATACCCCGCGCCGGTAAGGTCAAGGAGGAAGTTGCCGGCGCTGTCGTAGATGTAAATATCACGAAGGTGCGGGCTGCTCGAGCACGCGGTAACTCCTATCTTGGCCTCGTCCGCACTCCAAAAGGGCCAATAGCTGCCGACGATTGGAGTGAAGTTCTGATCCTTAACCCAGTTGCCTTCAACCAGTGTCAAGGTATGCGCCGTATTTGTGCTCTCAGTGGCAGTTTCCCCGGACCAGTACACGATTGTGTCGCCCGCTGCATTCGAAACCGGTTCGTAATCGCTGTATTGTGTGGAGTTCGTAATGTTGGTTCGGGTGTTGGCCACTGTATCGTAGATGAACAGGTCGGCTGCACCGTTCGCGTCAATCCAGTCCCACGCCACGAAGTCGGTGTTGCTGGCGCCATGGAATGACGGGTTGCAAAAGTAGTAGGCCGATGTCGTGTGGGTTGGCGCCGGTGGCGTCCACGACGTTGTGCTTCCCGAGGCGATGTCGTAAACCTTCAGATCGTTGATTCCATCGGCATCGTTCCATATGCTCCCGACCTTGGTCGTGCCCGCGTTGAAAAAAGGATTCCCAACCCACTCGTTGATGGTAAGGTCCGCTGTAGCAATAACGGTGGTATTCCCCGTAGTACGGTTGTACAGTTCGATACTACGTTGGGCAGTGGCGGAGCGCGAGTAAAGGATCAAGTTGCCGTCAGAACTAAAACTTGCCTGCCGCAATACGTCCGAACCACTGTCAATGACCTTCGTGTAGGTAAAGCCGGGGGCGTCGAATGGGACACTACCCGCCCACGCGGAGGCACTGCAGGCCAGAATCAGGCCTGCCACCGCACAAATTATTACCAATGCTTTCATTTTCAAGCTCCTCTCAGTCCCTGCGTTGCGTGCGGCCGAGGGCCGGTCGGCCCTCTTGATGCCGGCGCGACTTTTTCGTGCATGTCCTTTCCGGTGTTCTATTGTGCTTCGCGCCCGCCGTTACCGCCCGGCGGACGGTTGTTCCCAGGTCCGGGCGGGACCGGAGGGGAGACCCGCCCGGTGTTGCGGGGATAGAACCCGTTACTTACTGCGTTTGCGGCGGAGGAGCATCCCGATGCCGCCCAACGCCAGAAACGCCATCGTCGCCGGCTCGGGGACCACGCCCGATTCAAAAGACATGGTGTAGGAGGTTGCCCCAACGCCAACCACGAAGTTGGCGATTTCCTTGCCCCCCTTGCCGTAGGGTCGTTCCGCGTCCAGACCGATTTCACCGTCACCGTCTCCATACATGCTGCCAACGGTATCGCCCCAGAACAGGTAAATACCGAACGGATTGGTGTTGGTGTATTCGTCGATCCCCGTGGTGTTCGGATCATCCGCGATGGAGAGCGTGCTCCACAGGGTCTCGTTCCACGCTCCGAATCCGCCGGTGGGGTTGAATTGCTCGTTGTAGAACCCAGCTACCTTCCAATCCTTGATGTCACTCCACTGCACGGTGGTTTCGTTCAGCTTCCCGTTCAGGAGGACGGCCTCATTCGTGCTCTCATTCACCTTGCCACAGACGGAATCGTCAGCCAGTGCTGTGAGATCCATGCTCAAGGAGTCCCGGTCACCCGTCCCCGGAGTTATCACATACGCCGTGCCACCACTTGTGGCCGACCAGATCGCATACGTTCCAATTCCATCGGTAATTGCAATGTTCATGTTGGGATAGCCCTGATAGATCAGGCCCGTACCATGGGTATCAACTGTCCCGCTGCGTACATAGTCGAGGCTCAGCGAAAGCAAACCAAGGGTCGAACCATAGCCAACCGACGTGGCCGCGTAGGTCTTCATGCCGTCCCGCGGCGCCTCTAGATAGGTGACCAGGCTGCCGTCCTGGTAATACCAGTTGTTCGTCGTATCTGGCTGGGGGTTGAAGTACAGCCCGTTGCCGCTGTCCATGACCTCAAATTGGTTGTTTGCGTTGGCTGTGCCGACGTAGGCCGTGGCGAAATCCGCCTGAGCCAGCCCACCCAGGCTCAACATCGCGAGCACCGCTACCACACTCACAACTGCAATCATCAAGCGTTTCATGTCAGAAACTCCTTTCGGCCCGTTCGGGCCGTTACGTCGCGCGGGACGGTCCGCTTACAATGCCCGCCGCGACTCGTGCCTTTTGTTCCGTACCTCCAGTCTCCAGCCTCAAGCCTCAAGCCTTCCTTCTATGTCAAACGCCTATCACTGTCCGCAACGGCCGGTCGGCCTTGTACGGACCTCTGCGCCGACCGGGCGAGACATCCGAAACGAAATACTCCTCCATCTTCGCATCACCTCCTTTCGGTGCTTGCGTCCTATCGGCGGGGTGCGGGCCTCCCGCCTTCGCCGAGGCTACGGCGGGCAGGCCGCATCTTTCGGGCACCCCGACCCGCACCCGGTTTTCTTTTTCAGCACGTTACGACAAACGCGCGGCCGGCCACTTGCGCCGCCGGCGCAGAAGTGTTTACCCGCCGAAGCCGCACCTGCGGCGAAGGAGAGCCAAGCCACCGAGGGCCACTAACGCCAACGTCGCCGGCTCGGGGACGGCGTAACCGATGGTGTAGAGGCCCGTGTCGGCGTCCTT
This sequence comes from uncultured Anaerolineales bacterium, assembly GCA_964539385.1. Classification (GTDB taxonomy): domain Bacteria; phylum Planctomycetota; class Phycisphaerae; order FEN-1346; family FEN-1346; genus JAUVZF01. Next base: position 33,330 of record CAZIJC010000018.1, read on the forward strand.
GCCGGTGAACCACATCTGATCACCGATGACCACTGGTGTGTAGGTTCGCATGTCCCGCCATCCTACGCCGTCATCTTTATGGAAAATCGGGTTGCCAACGTCACGGACCCAGGCGATACCGTCCGTAGAGGAGGCATAGCCGATGCCGTGCCCCACCCCGCTGTCTCCATTCCAGAAGCCGCCGCAGAACCACATGTGGTAAGCGTCGTCGTTTTCCTTAAACACGGTGGAACGGCTCACATAGGTTCTGTCCCAGTCGGCGACTCCGCCGCTTCCGCTGAGGACGGGTGCCACGCCACCATTGTAGCCCTGCCAGTTGATTCCATCATTCGAGACGGCCAGGCCGATATCTTCCTCGCCGCCGGTAGTTCCGTCATAATACATAACGAACTTGTTGGACCAAACGGAGGCTTCGTCCACCGGCTCGGTGATGGTCTCGCTACCGAGGGCGTTGTAGAGGACGTCACACGGCCCATAGGACCCGCGGTTCCAGTTGCTACTTGAACTGTTGTCTATTACAGACGACCCCAGCTGAGTGATGACCTGGTCGTTTGCCCAGGTTAGTCCGTCCGCGGAGGTGGCCGTGCGAATGGCATTGATGCTGTATAACTGACCCATGTCCCAGTACCACATCCGGTAAGTGTCGCCGATCTTCTTCGCGAGGACGTGATGCGGTTTCGTCAGACCACTAACAGTACTGGGTGACGTGGTCCAACTGATGCCGTCAGTCGAGGTGGCGTACTGGATACCACCCGACTTGGTAGACCACATTTCATACGTACCGCCATCCTTCAAAATACTCGGATAATACGCTTTGCCTGGACTGTAAACCGGATTGACCCCATATTCAGTCCATCCTGTTGTAGTCAGCGCGAATGTCTGTCCACCCATGCTTAGCATCAGGCCCGCTACTGCACAAATTATTAGTAACCGTTTCATTTTCAGTCTCCTTCGGCCCGTTCGGGCCGTTGCATCGCGTGCGGCCGAGGGCCGCTCGGCGCTCTTGATGCCGCGCGACTTTTTCGTGCATGTCCTTTCCGGTGTTCTACTGTGCTTCGCGCCCGCCGTTACCTCCCGGCGGACGGTTGTTCACAGGTCCGGGCGGATCCGGAGGGAAGACCCGCCCGGTCCAGCATTGACCCGTAAGGGCCAAAAACAGGGGGTATGGACTCTACTGGCGGCGGCGGCCGAGGAACGTCAGCACGCCGCCGAGGGCCACGAGCGCCATCGTCGCCGGCTCGGGGAGGGCGGCGACGGCTTCGCCGGCGACCTCTATATTCCAGGAGGAAGTCTGCCCTGGATAGCTCCAGAACCCACCGGCGCTTGCAGGGGGGCTGTCGAGTTGCATGCTCACCAGGAAAGATCGCCCTTCCTGGATGGAATCGGCATAGTCTTCGTCATCCATGGCCATCAGCGCCAGGATCGCATAGGCGCTCGTCTGCGTATCCTCGTCGGAGACAGGCGTCTGATAAGCCGAGCCGTACCACCAATGCCCTGCGGAGTCCTGCTGGCTCACGAGGTAGTCGGCCAGTTCGTCAAGGGTGTCAATCCCGTTGATGCCTGCATGGTTGGGGCTGACGATGTCATCGAAGGTAGTAGTGCCCATAAGGGCCAGGCCTCTGACGGCACCCGCCACCCCCAGGAAATCAGACCCTTTGGTTGCGTCGAGGGTGTTCAGACCGTCAAGGATAGCCGCCTCGAACAACGCTGCCTGTCCCGACTGACCCATCTTCGTCGCGGCATACGCCAGCGTGGAGAACTCCCAAGGCCGCAAGTTCACATACGACCCTGTGACCGCCCGGACACCTTGGACATACGAAATATAACCGGCTGTGTTCAAATTGCCGGCAGCGCCATATGTGCCATTGGCCAGCGCGCCGTAGAAGTTGGTGGCTGTGTGATCACTCCAGGTGCTGTCGCCGGCCCGCTGTGAGACCTGCCACATGACATAGGGATCGTATGTTCCGAATCTTACCGAGTCGTTGGCGGAATACTTCTGGCCATCTTTGATGTAATTGCAGGCTGCCTTGGCCGAATCCAGGTAGGCCGTGTTGCCCGTCAGGTCGTAGGCTTGAAGCACGCCTCGCACGACCGGGCCGGTGGTGGCACCCCCGGGGGCGGTATAGTCCTCCCTCCAGCCCCAGCCACCAGCATATTCTGGATGGCCGGGGACGGTGGTGGCGGTGAACTGCCAGTCGATGACGTAGTCCGCCCCGTCGATCATCGCTTCGTAAGGCGTCTCCGCATTGGCGATCCCTGACCCCAGCATCACCGCCGCGATACTGACTACTGCAATCGTTGAACGTTTCATTTTCAGGCTCCTTTTCTTCGGCCCTCGCGGGCCGTTGCGTCGCGCGGGACGGTCCCACGTGTGATGCCCGCCGCGACTTTGACCACTTGTTGTTGCTTCCCTTCCGTTTCCAACCTGCCTCTATCGCAAACGCCTATCGCTATCCGCAACGGCCGGTGCGTACGCACCCGTACTGGGTCGGCCTTATACGGACCTCTCCACCGACCGGGCGAGGAATCCGAAATGCCCCTCAATCCGTCGCATCACCTCCTTTCGCCTTTCCTGTCCTATCTGCGGGGTGCGGGCACTCGCACCTTTCGGGCACCCCTGCCCGCACACCGTTTTCTTTTTCAGCACGTTACGACAAACCCGCCTGCCAAAACCTTGGCGGGCAGGCGCCCGACCGGCTACCTGCGCCGACGGCGGCCGAGGAACGTCAGCACGCCGCCGAGACCCATCAGAGCCAGCGTCGCAGGCTCGGGGACCACGCGGAACCCGACGAGGTCGCTCTCGTACGTCGGGAGGAACGCGCCCCGAAGCGCCGCGTGCAGGAAGTAGCCGTCGGGGGCGCCCATCCAGGGGGCGAAGTCCCCGCCCCGCTGGTAGCGATAGGAGGACCCGACCCCGGCCTCGTTCCACTCCCGGACGTTCCCGCCCTGGTCGAACGTGCCGTAGGGACTTTCGGACAATTCGAACTCCCCAACAGGCGTGCGATAGTATGGGCTGCCAACGGTGTAGCCGCTGTCCTGCCAGAAGTTGGCGTTGTTGCCCCCGTCGGGTGTGGTCAGATCATTGCTGGGGACGCTGTCGCTGCTGGTGGGATAGTCGAAGTAGTTGCCCGTCAGGCCGTCGTTCTTGTGGTAGGCCGCCTTGTACCACTCGTCCTCGCTGGTCACGGCCCACTTCCATCCGGCATTGCGGGTAATCGTGTTGTCGTCAATGCCGCTGGTGGTCAGGGTGTATGCGCCGGTCTCGGTGCTGCCGTCGCCCTGGCCGTTATGGAGCCAGTTGGCGAACCGGCAGGCGTCCCAGAAACTCACGAAGTTCACCGGCCGGTTGGCCCAGTCGGAAGCCACGCTGTACGAATAGCCACTGCCTGTGTCCGTTCGCTCGATCTTGCAGCCGTAGTTGCACGACCACATGTCCGTGTTGTAAAGCCCGTAGGTGTCCGTATCGGCTACGGCGTTGAGGAATTCGGTGTACTGCCCGGCCGTCACTTCGTACGTGCCCATCTTGTAGGCGTAGGCCACGGCGCCGTATCCGGTTGTGTCTGCGCCATTGCCCGCATTGCCCACGGGGACGGTGTCGATGACCACCGCCTGCACCGCCCCGGCGGTCAGCATCACCGCCATCACACTCACTACTGCCATCACTGACCGTTTCATTTTAAGGCTCCTTTTCTTTGGCCCTTGCGGGCCGCTGCGTCGCGATCGGGACGGTCCCACATCAACGCCCGCCGCACCTTTCGGGCACCCCGACCCGCACACCGTTTCACACACCCCTGCCTTCCGGCCGGGGCGTTCTTCTTCTTTCCTACCTGCGCCGCCGACGGCCGAGGAACGTCAGCACACCGCCCAGCCCCATCAGCGCCAGCGTGGCCGGCTCGGGGACGGCCACACCATTCAGCGCAAAGACATGGCCGGCTAGCCCCGGGGTCCCGTACGAACCCGTGCGACGCCATCCAACGGCGTTGTTCCCAGTTGCTTCCAGGCCAAACCAGTAGTCAGCACTGGCATCCAGCGTGGAGCCGGAAACCGAGAACGAGAAGTCGTCTCCCATAGAACTGTCAATGTTGACTTCCCATTCCCCCCCACTGACGAGGCTGCCGGGACTGCCGGCCTCATCCAAGTAGAGCCGAACGGTCGCGGGGGAACTGCCACCGCCCATAATGCCGCCGCCGTAACCGTTGATCACTATCTGCTCCACATCCCATTGTCCGAGAACGTTGGCCTCGGTCGTGAACGGCTCGACAATCTCTGTGCTGGGGGATGTGTTGTTCCATACGTCGTAATCATCGGAAAGGTCGCCATAGTTCGAGTATATGGTGTCCGCCCGCACGGCCATCTGTGCGGTCAACATCAAGGCTACTGCTGCACAAACTGCTAACAGGTATTTCATTTTGCATCTCCTTCCGCCGACCCTCTAGGGGCCGTTGCGTTACGTGCGGCCGAGGGCCGCTCGGCCCTGTTGATGCCGCGCCACTTTTTCGTGCATGTCCTTTCCGGTGTTCTATTGTGCTTCGCGCCCGCCGTTACCTCCCGGCGGACGGTTGTTCACAGGTCCGGGCGGATCCGGAGGGAAGACCCGCCCGGTCCAGCATTGACCCGTAAGGGCCAAAAACAGGGGGTATGGACTCTACTGGCGGCGGCGGCGGATCAGGACAAACACGCCGCCGAGGGCCATCAGTGCCAGCGTCGCCGGTTCGGGGAGCGCCCCGGTGGCTTCGCCGCACACCTCGTTGCAGAACGGTTGCGTATCGCCGGGAAAGCCGTAGAAGCCTCCGAAACCGGTGGTGTCCATGGGGTCGTTTTCCTGCATGGTCACCAGCCAGGCTTGCCCGTCGCAGATCTCATCGTCGTAGTCGCTCGTGGCCAATGCGTCGGCGGCTGCCTGGAGGGCTATCACGGCGTAAGCGGTGGTCTGGGTGTCCTTGTCGCCTTCGCCCGGCGAAGCCAGGCCGGAGTGCCCATACCAGGACCCGTCCGTGTTCTGTTGACCGATCAGGTAGTCCACGAGACCGGAAAGGGTACTGATGTTGTTGATCCCGGCATGGTTCGAACTGCTGATGGCCGTGAAGGTCGTCTCGCCGTCGAGCGCCAGGCCGCGCGTGCCGCCCGCCACGCCGATCAGGTCGCAGTAGACGTTGTCTGGATCGGTGTTGTCGAGCGTGTTGAGACCGTCCAGCATGGCCTGTAGGAACAGGGCTTCCTGGCCGGCGTTGCCGATGCTGGCGGCCGTGACCGGTATGGTGGAGAACTCCCACGGCAGGAGGTTCACCCACGTGCCGGCGCGTCCGGTTTGGACTGCGCTGATCCACGTGGCCGTGGTGTAGTCGCTGGGCCCGTACGTTCCCGCTGCAAGCGGGTTGAAGAAGTCTGTGACTGCATAGTTGCTCCAGGTGTTGTCCCCAGCGGAAGCGGAGAGCTGCCAGCAATAGTACGGGTCGAACGTGGCATAGCGCGGCTCGGTGCTCGGAGACGGATACGTAGTATTGTGGATGAAATCTCCCGCATCCTTGGCCGCATCGAGGTAGGTGCTGCCGCCTTTCAAGTTGTAGTAGTTCAACAGCCCGATACCGGTGGCCCCGGCGATGTTGGAGGCGCTGGTTCCGCCGTTGTACCAGGACCATCCCCCGTCCCCCAACTGCTCGCTGACCAGGAAGTCAGCCCCATCCTTCATCGCCTGGATGGGCAGCTTGCCCAAGACGGCGCCGGGTGTCCCTGCAAGCAATGCGGCAATTGCGAAAATGCCAAGCATCCTGCGTTTCATCTTCATCTTTTTCATCTTTATCGCTCCTTTCGACCCGTTCGGACCCAAACCAGACCGTTCGGGCCGTTGCGTCGCGATCGGGACGGTCCCACATCAACGCCCGCCGCGACTTTGACCACTTGTTTTTGCTTCCTCTTCGTTTCCAACCTGCCTCTATCGCAAACGCCTATCACTGTCCGCAACCGCCGGTCGGCCTTATACGGACCTCTCCGCCGACCGGGCGAGGAATCCGAAACACCCCTCAATCCGTCGTATCACCTCCTTTCGCTTTTCGCGTCCTATCTTCGGGGTGCGGGCCTCCCGCCTTCGCCGAGGCTACGGCGGGCAGGCCGCACCTTTCGGGCGCCCCTGCCCGCACCCCGTTTCACACACCCCCGCCTTCCGGCCGGGGCGTTATGCTTCTTTCTACTTACGCCGACGGCGCGCGAGCAGCCCGATGCCGCCCAACGCCATGAGAGCCAGCGTCGCCGGCTCGGGCGTGAAGACGTAAGCCGCTCCCGCGTTGAGCCCCCTTTCATTGTCATTGGAGTGGGCGCCGATGATGGCGGTGCCGGCGTCGATGCATACCGAAATGCCGAAGCAGTCGCTCTGGGCGCCGTCGGATGCCAGCAGCTTGTCCACCTGTGTCCAGCCGGACCCGCTGTCCTCGAAGATGTAGGCCGAGCCGGAACTGCTGCCGTTGTCGTCGTCGTACAAAGCCCCGACAATGGCGGTGTCGGTGCTGATGGAAACGGCGTACTGGGAGAAGCGGTCGGACGCTGCACCGTCGCTTGGGTTCAGCTTGGTGACCTGAGCCCACCCAGTCCCATCATCCTCGAAGATGTACGCTGAACCGGAAGTGCTGCCGTTGTCATCGTCTCCCCATGCCGCGATGATGGCGGTGTCGCCGCTAAGCGCAACGGAATCTCCGAAGAAATCGGTCTGTGCGCCGTCGCTGGGGACCAGCTTGGCGACCTGCGCCCAGACGGCCGGATCGGAGGCGGCGCGCTCGAAGACGTACGTTGATCCGGAATTGTCTCCGTTGACTTTATCGCCCGGCGCCCCCACGAGCGCGGCCGCCCCACTGATGACAACGCCGCACCCGAACAGACCGCCGGTTACGCCGCCCACGGGGTTCGTCAGCTCCGCCAGCTGCCCCCAGTTATCCGCGCCTCCCTCGTTGCGGTAGTATATGTACGCCGCACCGATTTGTTTGGAGAACACGTCGTTTGGGTCTTCGTGCTTCGTTTCCGCCCCCACGATGGCATAGTCGCCGCTGATTGAAACGGAGCAGGCGAACGCGTCGTCCTCGGTCCCGCGGTCGGATGGCAGCAGCTTGCGCTTCTCGATCCAGTTGCCGGAGCCGTCATCCTGGAAGATGTACGCGGCGCCGCGGTCCCCTCCTTGGGGTGCCCCGACGATGGCGGTGTCTCCGCTGATGGAGACACGCTCGCCGAAGTAGTCCCGTACCGCTCCATCGGATGCCGTCAGCTTGTCCACCTGGGTCCAGCTTGTCCCGCTGCGGTGGAAGATATAGGCCGAGCCGACCCACCAGTCCTTCTCTCCGGGCCCCATATCCCCCGGTGCCCCGACGATGGCGTAGTCGCCCATAATTGAAACAGAGTTCCCCACGCAGTCTTTCGCCGCGCCATCGCTCGCGATGGGTATCAGCTTGGCCTGCTGCGCCCAGCCAGCCTGTGCGGCGTTGGGGACTCCTGCCAGCATCAGCCCCGCCACTCCCAGAATTATTGCTAACTTTTTCATTTTCAGGCTCCTTTCGGCCCTCGCGGGCCGTTTGCGTCGCGTGCGGCCGAGGGCCGCTCGGCCCTCTTCGTGCCCGCCGCAACTTTTTCGTGCATGTCCTTTCCGGTGTTCTATTGTGCTTCGCGCCCGCCGTTACCTCCCGGCGGACGGTTGTTCACAGGTCCGGGCGGATCCGGAGGGAAGACCCGCCCGGTCCAGCATTGACCCGTAAGGGCCAAAAACAGGGGGTATGGACTCTACTTGCGGCGGCGGCGGATCAGGGCAAACACGCCGCCGAGACCCATCAGCGCCAACGTGGCCGGCTCGGGTGTCAGTGTCGGATTGGCGCCGATCTCGTAGCCGCCCACGTAGTTGGACTGGGTGTCGCCGAAGACCAAGTTGAAGCCGTAGGCGTCATTGGTGCCCAGTTCCCTGGGAGCGCCGCTGCCCACGCCGGGCAGGCCTGCCGCAAATTCCGCCGGCGTCGGCGGCACGATCAACAGATGGCCGATGTCGGCAATCGTCAGTTGAGTATCGTCGCTCCCGTACAGGTAGTGCCCGTTGCCACCAAGGTAGGCGCCGGCCTGCATCCAGGTCACGTCAGTAAGATCCGTCTCATAGACCCACGGCTCAATGCCAAGGTAGTCCGCCGCCTGGAGGTCGTGCGTCCAGTCGAACTCCGGGTAATGGGAGGGCTCGAGCGAGATGACGGCATAATGACTGCCGTCCGTGACCCACATGTTGACGTAGGGCGCATACACATTCGGGTGCGCATCGAGCCGCGTCACCTCGAACCGGGTGATGCAGTCAAGCCGTTCGCCGTCCAGAAAATCGGTCCCGTAACCGACCTTCTGCCCGCCACTTTCCGATTCCACGCTGACCGTGAGGACCCCTCCGCTCAGGTCGTATGTCGGAGGGGTGCCGCCCGTGTTAGCGTTGCGGATCACGAACGGGGTCCAGTCGGCCGCCTGCACCGCACCGGCCGTCATCAGCATTACCGCTATCACACCCACCACTGCGATCATTGAACGTTTCATCTCTAGGCTCCTTTGGCCCTCTGCGGGCCGTTGCGTCGCGTGCGGCCGAGGGCCGGTCGGCCCTCTTCGTGCCCGCCGGGACTTTTTCATGCATGTCCTTTCCGGTGTTCTATTGTGCTTCGCGCCCGCCGTTACCTCCCGGCGGACGGTTGTTCCCAGGTCCGGGCGGGACCGGAGGGGCGACCCGCCCGGTGTTGCGGGGATAGACGTTCCGTTGACGACCTAGGCGGCCAGCCTGGCCGAGAACCGCATGGCGAAGTTGCGCCCCGCCCAATAGTCCTCGACGGCGGGCTCGGTTGCCGGGACGGCCAACAGGCGGCCGGTCCGTTTCAGCCGGGCCACCGGCCGGATGCCGTCTCGGGCCGTGGGCCGCAGGTTGCCAAACGCGGTCGCTTTCCGTGTCCGTTTCATGTTCTTGTTCCTTGTCGGCCCCCCGGTCAGGCGGCCACGGCTGCCTGGGGGATGGGCCTGGCGTCCGGTCGGCGGGCGACCAGGTCACGTCCGCCGAGACGGATTCTCGGCGGCCGGCCGGTTCGCGCGCGGCGGTCCAGTTCGGCGTCGACGGCGTCGAACATCTCGCCGCCGTTCAGCACGGCCAACAGGAATAACTCCTCGCCCGTCATCTTGCTCATCAGTGCGTTCATGAGACCGCCCCCTGTCCATAGGGTTCGACGTTTCTGTGCGGCCTGTCGTCACAGCGGCGGCAGGCGGCCTTCGTTCGGGGCGGCTACGCGCTCACCCCACCTGTTGTTCTTCCTGGCGTCCCAACGGGACGGCAAAACTCTCGAACGGCTCAAAGAAGGCGTCCCATTCCGGCGGGCTCATGGGCCCCATGAGCAGTTGGACGCTCCGAACCCGGGCGAACAGTTCCAGCCCGTGGTGCATCTGCTCGGAGTAAATCGCCGTCTGCCGCGCGCCCAGCCGGCGGAGGCATCGTTCCAGTGCGGCCATCGCCTCGCCGGGCCGCCGGGTGGCGTCGATGATCGCCACGACCGCATCCTGGAGCGACTGGGCGACGATCACGGGATCGCGCGACGAGACGAGCCGCAGCGACATCCGGCCCTCCCCCCGTACCCACGCCGCCACCTGGTACAAGAGCGACTCCTCCGCGTAAAACAACACGACATCACCGTGTCGATGGATAATCACCCGCCCACTCCTCTCACGTGGCGGCGCCCCCGCTTCTGAGCCGCCGCTCACTCGACGTTATCTCAATGCCACTGAAGGGTTAGCAACAAACGTGCCAACGAGTGGAAATCGGTCAAGACGGCCCTGGCGACGCGCCACGCGAGGTTCCCGCCGAATCGGGGGCCGCCTGGGCGGCCGCCCCGTCGCGCTCTGCAGCAGTTTGTGTCGCACACTGCGACAGCGCGCGGCACGGGGATGCGGGCTGCGCGAAGGGAGGCTCGGATGGAGACAGAGGCGCGCGGTGGGTCCGGAGACCCACCGCGCAAGGGCGTGGAAGGGCCGGCCGCATTCAGCGCGCCGCGGGTCCCGACCGGCGCAGAGGGCGATCCGGCAAGTGACAGCGGGACTGCCAGCGGGGAAAGGATCAGGCCTACAGCACCACTTTCCGCGCGGCGGGTCTCCCGACCCGCCGCGCAACGGCGAAAATGGGCTTTCGAGCGCGGTGGGTCCGGAGACCCACCGCGCAAAGGGCCAAGTGGCGCTGTCGTGTTAGGCGACGTGGTACTGGCGCATCTTGCGGGCGAGGGTGCTGCGGTGGATGTTCAGCAGGCGGGCAGCGTGAACCTGGTTGTTGCCGGTGGCCTCGAGGGCTCGCTCGATGGCACGGCGTTCGGCTCCTTCAAGGCTCATCACCGGTTCGGGGACCGCCTGGGCGGACATCTCGGCTGCGGCTCGGGCCTCGGCCAGAAGCGAAACCATCAGAACCTCCGGCTCAAGGGCGGTCACGTAGAGGCGTTCGACCCAACTCTCGAGTTCCCGGACGTTGCCCGGCCAGGGGTACTCGGCGAGTTGAGCGCGGACCTCGGGGCCGACCGCAAGAACCGGCCGCTCGTACCGCGCGGCATAGCGCGACAGGAAATGGTCGAGGAGCGGGGAGATGTCGTCCGGCCGCGTCCTGAGCGGCGGCAGACAGACTCGAACCACGTTGATCCGATAGAAGAGGTCCTGGCGGAACGTGCCTTCGTCCACCGCCCGGCGCAGGCCGCGATTCGTGGCGGCCACGAACCGCGTGTTCACCGCGACGGGCGTGGCCGTGCCGACGGCCAGGACCTCACCGTCCTGAAGGACGCGCAGGAGTTTCGCCTGGAGATTCAGGGGGACGTCGGCCACTTCGTCCAGGAAGAGCGTCCCCCCCTCGGCGGTGCGAACCAAGCCGAGCATCGTCTGCTCGGCCCCTGTGAAGGCCCCGCGGACGTGCCCGAAGAACTGGCTCTCGAACAGGGTCTCGTTGACCCCGGCGCAGTTGACGGGAATGAACGGCTTGAGTGCCCGAGGACTGACCGCGTGCAAACGCCGCGCCACGAGTTCCTTGCCGGTCCCGCTCTCGCCTTCAATCAGGACACAGCAACCGCTCTGCGCGACGGCATCTACAAGGCTTACGACTTCGCGCATGGCCTGGGAAACGCCGACCAACTCGGGTTTTTCCGGCTGGCGCACGGACCGACTCATACCTCGCCCCTCTCTCTCGCGTGTCTGCCCCCGCCGGCGTCGGGGCCTTTGCCCACTCCCCAGGGGGAGAGCGGGGGTGGGACAATTTCGGGCAGGTCTCAACGCCGCCGACGGGCCCGGCCGATGCCGACCAGTGCCAGACCGGTAGCCATCAGGGCGATGGTTGCGGGCTCGGGGGTCGGTGACGGCAGCAAATCACTGCCGGGGGTCGGCAATCCACCGTCGGCCATGGCGCCGCTCTTCCACGCCGGGGCGTTCGGGCTTGTGAAGAGCAACGTGGTGGAGTGAGCGCCAATGGAGACGTCCGGATCGAAAAGCCAGTACACACTGGCTGTGCCGACCATCTCAAGACTCTGAGACTGGCCGCCCGCGGTCCCCGGCGCGTCCTCGGAGGCGTCGTCCCCCGCATGGTTCGCGCCGCTCCCATCTTCGAGGCCGACGCTGAAGAACGCCACGCCCACCGTGCTTGCCAGATCGTTGAAAATCTGATAGACATAGACGTACTTGTCCCCTGGCGACGGGTCGTCGCCCGGGTAAGCGGCCGGCGCGTAAACGGCGTAATCCACCTCCGCTGTCAACGTCTCGCCGAAGCCGGAGTACGAGAAGGACCTCATGCCGTAAAAGCCCACCATGGCACGGGTGTCGGTTGCGATCGGGCCCGCCTCCAGAGGACCCGTGCATGCCAGCATTACCCCTACTACGACGAGCGCTGCGCCGGCGATCCACGTGTTCTTGCGGCTTTTCATTGTCCACCTCCGCCTTTCTCTCGGGGCACCTTGGGCCCAGATACCTTCGCGCCCTGCTCTTGCGGTCCTGCAAAGAGCCGCACGCGAATTTCTCCTCCGGCTGCTGGCCTCGGAGCCTCCTGCCCCAAAGCCTTCCAATCTCACGAAAAAAGGGCGACCTCCGGAGAATCCCTCCAGGGATTGCCCTTGCGCACGATAAAGGGCGACCTCCGGAGAGTCCCTCCAGAAATCGCCCTGCAGCGTTTTGGCTTATGCGCCCGCGGCCCGCATTACGGGCCTTCCGGGTCGGCCGCCTGCGTTATCCCCCCGCAACGGCGGCCTGGGTTGCTCCTTCCTGTCGGCTCCAGAACAAAACGGGCCGAACCATTCCTCCTCCGGTTCGCCCCGCTCCCAACCGCAACAGTCTAACACAGATTCGACGAAAGTCAAGCGCATGTCGAGATTCTTTTTGGAAGCGGCAAAAAAACCTGACTAATCTTTGGCTTTATCTCCGGCTCTATCTCCCGGAAGAAATAGTTTGGGGAAGGGGCGCACATTAGGGTATCTGTTGCGAGCCGGATGAAGCGGTCCGCCACGTCGTGCTCGGGCCAGGATATGCCGAGATATGCCATGATACCGACCTGCCGCCTCTATGCGGTCGAATCGGTGATAGCCGTTTACGGAGCCTGTTGCACGAACCGCGCGGCGGCCTTCCCAAGCCACCCCGGGACGCCAAAACTCGCCGTCACTCGCCAGGACGACCGCTCTGAAAAGAAAGGCGGCGAGGGCGCGCAAGTCGCAAGAAACGCTGCCACTTGCACACACTCGCCATTATATGCGGGTGGTGGGCCACCAGGGATTCGAACCCCGGACCCGCTGATTAAGAGTCAGCTGCTC
>CAZIJC010000019.1:0-43199 GCA_964539385.1 uncultured Anaerolineales bacterium
GCGCGGTGGGCAAGATTGCCCACCGCGCGAGTCCTCGCTACACAAGAACGTGAACGGCTTTAGTCGTTGTCCTTTTCGGGCAGGCCCAGTTCGCGTCGTTTCTTTCGCTCCTCGGGCGGGCGGGTCTTCCAGCGGCGGTGGACCCAGAGGTACTGCTCGGGAGCGTGGCGGACCAGCCTCTCGATGGCGGCCGTGTAGCGCTGCGTGATCGCCATCGCGCCGTCCACGCCCTTCGGGTATTCATCCGGGTGGATCGCGTCCGTCATGAAGGTGTGGTACCGGAACCGGTTTCCCACCCGGTACGCGCCGCCGACGAGGATGGGGATGTTTTGCTCCATGGCCAGATACGCAATGCTCTTGTAGGCCGATGCCTTGCGGCCGAAGAAATCGACGAAGAACCCCCGCCTGCCGGCGTCCTGGTCGGCGATGAAGCCCAGGTGCCGTCCGCGACGGAGTTCGGCGAGCGCCTCGTCCGTCACACCAAACTTCATCAGGATCTTCTGGCCCGACCGCTGACGCAGCCGCAGGATGTAATCGTTCAGGTACGGGTTGTCGAGCGGGCGCGCCACCGCCGTCGGCGCCAGCCCCATTGCGGCCATCGCGTACCCGACCATCTCCCAGTTGCCGAAATGGCCCGTGATGAGGATGCACGGCTTGTCGCCCGCCAGGTAAGGCAGGGACTCGAGGCACCCGTCGAGGTCCACGTACTTGAGGAAACTGTTGAATTGCATCAGGCGGGGCAGGCACAGGACCTCGGCCCCGACCATGATCAGGTGCCGGCACGAGCGGCGGGCGATGCGCCGGAGCGCCTTCTCGCCGGCCCCGGGGTAACTGGCCCGCAGGTTCTTCATCGCGCGCCGACGGTGTCGGCCGTCGAGCCGGTACAGGAGGTCTCCCACCAGGCGGGCGCTGGCCAGGTTCGTGTCGATGGGGAAGCACTGAAGCGCCGTCTCGGCCACCCGCAAGGCGCCGTACTGGAGCAGCCAGACCGCGCGTTGGCGCCAGGAACTCATGGTGTCCCCGCTCTGTGAGGCGAGGCCGGCCGTCGGCCCCGCAGGCGGCGATTGTAGAGGCGGCCGGACGCCCGGTCAAGGTGCCCGCAATCCGTTTGCCGCTCGCCGCCCCGACGCTTACAATCCGCACATGAGGGCCTTTCGCGGCGCGGCGCCGGACGACGAGGTTGTCCTGTCGCAATTCGACTACGATTTGCCGCCGGACCGTATCGCGCAGCAGCCGGCCCGGCCGCGCGACGCGTCGCGGCTGCTGGTCCTCGATCGTCACAGCGGCGCGGTCGCGCACCGCCGGTTTCTCGAGCTGCCCGATCTGCTGGCGGCGGGGGATTTGCTGGTCCTGAACGATACGCGTGTTATTCCGGCGGCCTTCACGGCCCGGCGCGAATCGGGTGGGCGCATCGAGGGCTGTTTCCTCCGCCGGCTTGACGACGGGCTCTGGGAAGTGCTCCTTGCCGGCCGCCGGCGGATCAAGGAGGGTGAGTCGCTCCAACTCGTCGGCGCCGACGGGCGGGCCGTTGCCGAGATCACGCTCGTGGTGCGCGGCGAGGCCGGCCTCTGGCACGTGCAGCCACCTGAGGAGGCCGAGGCGATGGCGCTGCTCGCCGAAGTCGGCCGTCCGCCGCTGCCGCCGTACATCCGCCGCAGCGGCGCCGAGGACAGGCGAACGGCCGCCGATTTCGACGATTACCAGACCATCTATGCGCGGCGAGACGGGGCCGTGGCGGCGCCGACGGCGGGGCTGCATTTTACCGACCGGGTTCTCGACCGCCTCGACGCACGCGGCATCGAGCGGGCGACCGTGACGCTGCACGTGGGGCTGGGCACGTTTCAGCCGGTCCGTGCGGCGCGGCCGGCCGACCATCGGATGCACGAGGAGTTCCTGGAGGTTTCTCCGGAAGCCGCCGGGCACATCAACCGCGCCCGCGTCGAGGGTCGCCGCATCGTTGCTGTTGGGACGACGACCGTCCGGGCGCTCGAGTCGGTGGCCGAGGGCGGCCCGCCGTGCCGGGTTCGCGCCGCCCGTGAGTGGACGCGGCTGTTTATTTATCCGCCGCACGAGTTCTGCGTCGTGGACGCCATGCTCACCAACTTCCACCTGCCGCGCACCACGCTCCTGATGATGGTCTCGGCCTTTGCGGGGCGCCGCCGGGTGCTGGCGGCGTATGCGGAGGCGATTCGTGAGGGGTACCGGTTCTACAGTTACGGCGACGCGATGCTGATTGTGTAGGCATATGTGGCACAGGGCTGCCCCCGGTGTGTTCACCGGGGGCTATGTAAGTGGTGGCGCGTCGAGGCCGGCTTCTTCGAGCCTTGCGGCGTCGAGTCGCAGCATGTCGCGGCGTGCGGTGGCGGGGCTGTCTTCGCCCTCGGCGTTCTTGACGGGGCTGAACTCGCGAGCCCGGTCGATCTCAAGGACCACGGGGTTCGAGGCCTGCGGCAGCGCGTCGAAGACGAACATCTCGAACTTGATGCCGTTCGGCTCGGCGGGTTCGACGGTCCGGCCGTTCTCATCGGCGCAGGCGATCTTCTTTTCGGCCCGGTGGAAGGGCAGGGCAACCCGCTCGCTCTCCGTCAGACGCTCGACGAAGGCGCGGCTGAGGATGTGGATGGCGATGCTTCCGGCCTCGAACCGCAGGCGGTCGCCGTCCTTCTGCTCGGCGAGTTCGTCAGGCAGGTCGCTGTACTCGATGACGTGCAGGTGCCCGCCGGACGTGCAGAACACGCCGATCTTCTCGGCGGCGTCGCGTTTGCGGGCCATCTTGCTCGACATGTCGCTGCGGGCGTCGGCGTGGTATCCGATAAAGACGGGGTCCAGCGGTGGCACGAGCGGGTTGTCCACCTGGAAATAACTGATGTGCTCGATGCCGCGGTCTCGCATGTCGGCCAGGATTCCCTCGCGCGCCAGCGCCGGCAGCGTGCCCCCGTGGCCGTTGGGGTTTCGGGCCAGTTTGTCCGGCGTCTCCAGGATGAGTTTGCCCTCGAGGTCCACCGCCGGCATCGTGCCCTGGACGAAGAACGTGACGTCCTCGGGCGGCAGGCCGAAGAAGTTGTTCTCCCGGAAGAAGTCGCGCGTCCGGCGGTCGGTGGTCTCGCTGGTCATGATGTACCAGGGCACGGGAACACCGCACGCGGGGCGGGCAGCAAGGATGCCGTCGGCGAAGACCTCAAACAGCGTCCGGTTTCCCATCGGCCCGATAGGGTACGTGCCTTTCGGCTTGGGCCAGTTGAGGCGTGTGGCCTGTCCTCCGGCCACGACGAGGGCGGCCACCTTCCCGGCCGCCAGGAGTTCCTCGCCGAGGTCGCGCATGCGGCGGCGGCGCCGGTGCTCGGCGGCGCTGGTCGGCAGGGCGATGAACGGGGCGGGGGTGAGGTCCGCAGGCAGTTCGACCGGCTTGGGGTTCGTGATGTGCTCGTCGATGAGTTCCGCGAGGAGGCCGAAGTCGATTTGGGCCAGTTGAGCGAGCAACTGCCGCCGGCCGTCCTCCGAAAGGCCGTCCCAGAAACGGAGAACCTGCTCCTGCTCGGCCTCCGCCAGGCGCCGGCGGATGATCGATTCGTCCGGTGTCTCTTGTGGCACGGCGGCTCCTTGCTCTGCCTGGCCCGCGAGAAACGACCGCGAAAGCCGGCACAACGAAGCGTAGCAGAGCGGGCGCCCGCCGACAAGCATTTTGGGTCCGCGTGCGGCATCCGGCAAAATCTTGGGATAATAGTGGTGCGTTTTGTTTGACATGCGGCCCGGTGCGGTCCATAATATAAGAGGGAAGGGCGTCTGTCGAAGTGCCGAGAATGTGCAGTTTTCGGGGCCTGACGGGGGAGTGAAAGGGGGTGTCCGGGAACCCAATCCAAACAAAGCATAGCAGCAGCAGTGAAACGGCGTTATTGCTCATACTTTATTCCGTAGGCGGCGCCTGACGGCGCCAAGGTTTGGAGGACCAACCATGAAGCGTAAAGGGTTTACACTGGTCGAGCTCCTGGTGGTCATCACGATCATCGGGCTGCTCGCAGGCCTGTTGATGCCGGCCGTGTACATGGCCCTCGAAAAGGCCAACCAGGCCGCATGTAAGAGCAATCTGAAGCAGATTGGGACGGCGTGTCAGACGTGGGCCACGGGCCATCGCCAGAAGTGGCCGGACGTGCTCAACGACGGCTCGACCCGCTGGGACGAGATCGGGATGTCACGGAGCGACCGGATCGATGCCAGCGAGGAGGTCCCGGATGAGTTCGAGCAGGTCGGCCTCCAGGACGGAGCGGTGGATTCCAACACGGCGAACTTCTGGCGGCTGGTCGCCTCGGCGGGCATGACGATCGACGTGTTCCTGTGCCCGTCGGCGGGCCATCTGCGCGACGACACGGTCGTCCTGTACGATCAGGTCAAGGACTTCCGCGGACCGAGATTCGTCAGTTACTCCTACCAGAACGTCCTCGGCATGTACGCGGTGACGCAGACGGGGGCCGAGCAGCCCAGCGCGCTGGCGGTGGCGGCCGACGCCAACCCGCAGCGCGCTGACTTCTGGAGCGACGCGCCGGGCACAACCGTGGATGAAGGAGCGACGGACATCAAACTGGGCCAGGAGCCCTACTTCGAGACGTCCGACGAGACGGTCGGGTGGAACGAGGACCTCGGGGAGAGCGGCATCCCCGAATCAAACGCCTGGCAACTGAACAGCCCGAACCACCAGTTCCTCGGTCAGAACGTCCTTTACCTGGACGGCCACGTCTCGTGGTGCACGCACCCGTACTGCGGTCCCAAGTTCGACAACATCTGGCTGAAGAAGGACACGAGCGTAGGCATCGACACCAGCTTCGACCCCACGAAACTTACATCGATTGAGCAGTACGACGACGATCAGTCGTACGACGGCCAGGAGGTGCTGTCGAGCGGTTCGCTCGACGACTCGTTCCTCGTTCCGTAGGGCCTGATTCGACAGACGCCACGGGCGGCCCCGATTCACCTCGGGGCCGCCTTCCTTTTTGCCTTTCCCGCTCCGACCCGGAGCCTATAATCGCCGCCGCGGACATGCGCTATTCCGCGCGGTGGGTCCGGAGACCCACCGCGCAGGACCTCGGACGGGAGTTGTCGGTTGATCCGCATGTGTTATGCCGTGCTCATCCTGTCGCTGGCGATGGCCGCGTCAGCCCCGGCCGCCGACTGGCCGCAGTTCCGCGGCCCGAACCGCGACGGCAAGTCCGCTGAGACGGGGCTCCTGACATCGTGGCCCGAGGGCGGCCCGCGCCTCCTGGCAACGTTCGAGGGCGTCGGCGAGGGTTTTTCCTCGCCCACCGTTGCGGGCGGCAGAGTGTTCGTCACCGGCCGCGTGAAAGACGACACGCACGTCTTCTGTTTTAGCCCGTCCGGCGGGCGGCTGTGGCAGGTCGCCTGTGGGCCGGAGTTCACCTCCATGTGGCCGGGCTCGCGCAGCACCCCCACGTTTGACGATGGGGTGCTCTACGTCTTGACCGGAAAGGGGCGGCTGGCGGCGTTGGCGGCCGAGGACGGCAGGGGAGTCTGGAGCATCAACCTCCTGAAGTGGTTTCACGCCAAACGCCCGATGTACGGCATGGCCGAGTCGGTCCTCGTCGTCGGCGACCTGCTGGTCTGCATGCCGGGCGCGCCGGAGGCGTTTGCGGTGGCGCTCAACAAGAAGACCGGCCGCACCGTCTGGGCCGCCAAGGCGGTGCAGGGACCGATCGGCTACGCCTCGGCCATCGTGGCCGAACACGGCGGCGTGCGGCAAATCATCGCCCTGACGAACAAGGGCCTCGTGGGCCTGGCCGCCGCCGACGGGACGTTCCTCTGGCGACACACCACGGGCTTCGGCGGGTTCATGGCCGAGAATGTTCTGACGCCGATCTTTCGGCGCGGCACCGTATTCGGCGACGGCGGGCACTACGGCGGCGGCGCCGCCGTACGACTCGACGTGGCCAACTCGGGCTTCGTGCCGACGCTCCTCTGGAAGAAGTCGGCCGGCTCCACCCACCTGGGCGGGTACGTCGAGCGCGGCGGGCACCTCTACGGCGAGACGGGGCGCGGATGGTCGTGCGTCGAACTGGCCACCGGCACCGTCCGGTACAAGGTGCGGACCATCCGCCGCGCATCGACACTCTGGGCCGACGGACGCTTCTACTGCCTCGGCGAGAAGGGCACCATGTATCTGGTCGAAGCCGACCCGAAGGGGCACCGGACCGTCGGTGAGTTTAAGATTCCCAACGCCGGGTCGCAGACGTGGGCGTATCCGGCGATCTCGGGAGGCAGGCTGTTCATCCGCCGCCGCGACAAGGTATTTGTGTACGACATCGCGGCCGGGCGGTAGCGCGGCCTGGGGGTTGTCGCAAGACCTCGATCGTGCGTGCGGCGGGCAATCGTGGCCGCCGCGCGGTGGGCAGGATTGCCCACCGCGCTATCCCTTGTGTGTGCTCGCGCGAAATGGCGAAGTGGCGTTGTAGGATTGGGAGGATGCGCACGATGAAAGCGCGAGTTGCTCTCGTTCTGGCGGTTGGTGCGGCGGCGTGGCTGACGTATGGCCCGGGCGCGGCTGAGGGCGTCGCGGACGCGCGGCGGCCGAAGAAACTCATCGCCTCGGGGTGGGACAAGCCCGATAGCGAACGCCTGCTCAAGAACCTCGCGCTGATGGAGCAACGCCCCTTCGACGGCGTCGTCATCGCCGCCGAAGGACGCAAAGACGACGGCAAAACCTGCCGCATGCGCACCACCTTCTCGGCCGAGCCCTGGAAACGGCAGTGGTTCGACCACACCGTCCGCAACCTGAAGGCCTGCCGGTTCACGCGCTTCACCGACAACTTCGTCCAGGTCGGCGCCAACCCCGGCAACGTGGACTGGTTCGACGACGACGGCTGGCGCCAAATCGTGGACCACTGGCGCATAGCCGCATGGGTGGCGAAGCAGGGCGGCCTGAAGGGACTCCTCTTCGACCCCGAGCCGTACAGCCGGCCGCACGCCCAGTTCTCTTGCGCCGCCCAGCCCGAGCGTGACAAGCATACCTTCGACGAGTACGCCGCCAAGGCCCGCCAGCGCGGACGGCAGGTGATGGGGGCCGTCACCTCGGAGTTCCCCGACCCGACGCTCTTCTGCTACTTTATGAACAGTGTGTGCACGCAGGCCACCGGCCACCGCGACCCGAACCGCATCCTCCAGACGCTGACGTATGGCCTGCTGCCCGCTTTCATCGACGGTTGGCTCGACGCAGCGCCGCCGGCGGTCACCTTCGTGGACGGCTGCGAGCGGGCTTACCGGTTCAACAGCGTCGGCCAGTACCTGGAGGCGGCCGCTGGCATCCGGGGCGCGTGCCAGGAACTCGCCTCGCCCGAGAACCGCGCCAAGTACCGCGCCCAGGTCCAGGTTAGCTTCGGCACGTACCTCGACGCCTACTGGAACCCGAAAGGCTCGCAGTGGGACAAGTGGTACATCGACGGCTTGGGCGGGGCGCGCGTGGAGCGGCTGCGCGCCAACGTCCGGACGGCCCGCCGTGTGGCAGATGAGTACGTCTGGTTCTGGGGCGAGAAGTTCCATTGGTGGCCCACGCCGAATCCCCGGGTCCAGGCGAAGTCCTGGCCCGAAGCACTCCCCGGCTGCGAGGACGCCATCCGCTACGTCCGCGACCCCGTCGAGTACGCCCGGCATCGCATCGCCGAGATGACCAAGGCCCGTACGCTCACGAACTTGGCCGCCAACGGCGACTTCGGATCCAAGAAGGCCGCCGTCGGGGGTCGCGAAGACGTGTGGCGCGAGGGCGGCCGCCCCGCGGGATGGGGCGCCTGGCAGAAGAGCGACTCGAAAGGCGCCTTCACCTGGGACCGGCAGGTCGGCGCCGATGCGCTCGGCTCCGGCCGCGCGGCAAACGTCGCGGAAGGCTGCTTCCTTCAGGGGCACGCGGTTGAGCCTGGCGGGCGCTACGCCGTCGCCGCAGTGCGCCGACTGCGGGGCAGGGGGGATGCCCACATTCGCGTTCGTTGGCAGACGGCCGACGAGAAATGGACCGCCACCGCCTGCGACAAGGTGATCCTGTTCGACGGCCCCCGTGACGCGTGGGCCGAGGGGTTCGGCGTCGTCGAGGTGCCCGAAGGCGCCGGCCGCCTCGTCATCCTGCTTCTCGTGCGCGGCCAGACGTCGGAGCAAGACGTCGCCTGGTTCGACGACGTGCGGCTGTACCGTCTGGACTGAGCGCCCGGGGTTGGTATGGCACGGTGTTGCGGCGCGCCCGGGCGCACCCGCCTCGCAGTCGGCCGAACGGCGGTGTGGCTGCTGGTCCCCGATCCCGGCGCGCCCGATGGTCTTTCTCGTGAAGCCATGGCTGCGCATCACCAGGACGTTGACGCGCTTGGCACAGGTGCAGAGATGGCGCGCCTGCCAGGACTCGAACCTGGAACCTACGGTTTAGAAGACCGTAGACGCCGAAACATAAGCCTAGCAACGGGGCCGACTTACGTCAACCCGCCTCGCACCTTTCAGCGCATTTGCAGCGCGCCGAAAACAGGCCCCAAGACACGCCCGAAACGCCGTCTGATTTGGCCGAAGTTGCCGCCGCCTGGGCGGATCTGCCGGAGCACGTTAAGACGGCTATCTTGACCCTTGCCTCCACGGCCTCCCATCCCGGTTGTTGAGACGCGATGGCCAACCACACAACGAGCGTGGCGGGCGGAATACGCCGCAGCCCCGCGGCCTCCGGCGTCTCTTGCCCTCGGCCCGTCGAAGCGTTCAATTGACACCGGCTGCAACGCCGATACACTTCCCGGACACGCACGTTTCGCAAGGAGGCACAGGTGGCCGATCTCTGGCTTGTGACCGGCGGCGGGGGGTTCATCGGATCGAACCTGGTCCGGGCGGCGTTGGAGCGCGGCCGGCCGGTCCGCGTGCTCGACAATTTCTCCACCGGGTTCCGGGCAAACCTGGAGGAGGTGGCCGACACCATCGACCTTATTGAGGGCGACCTGCGCGATCCCGACACCTGCCGCCGCGCCTGCGAGGGTGCGGGCGCCGTCCTGCACCAGGCGGCCGTGCCCAGCGTGCCGCGCAGCATGGAGCATCCGCAGGAATGTTTCGACGCGAACACGGTGGGGACGCACAACCTCCTGATGGCCGCCCGGGAGGCCGGCGTCCGGCGATTCGTCTTTGCCGCCTCCAGCAGCGCCTACGGCGCCGGCGAGGACCTGCCGAAGCGCGAGTCGATGCCGCTGCTGCCCGTCAGCCCGTACGCGGCGGCCAAGGCTGCCGGTGAACTCTACGCCGCCACGTTTTGCCGCGCGTTTGGACTCGAAACGGTCAGCCTTCGCTACTTCAACGTGTTTGGGCCTCGCCAGGACCCGACGAACCAATATGCGGGGGTGATTGCTGCGTTCGCCACGCGGATGCTGCGCGGCCGGCAGCCCGTTATTTTCGGTGACGGCGCCCAGTCGCGGGATTTCACATACATCGACAACGTCCTTCACGCAAACCTGCTCGCCGCCGAAGTGCCGAAACTGTCCGGCGAAGTCGTCAACATCGGCTGCGGCCAGGCCATCGACCTGAACCGTATGGTGGCCGTTTTCAACGAGATCCTCGGGACCGACTTCGAACCGACTTATGAGCCGCCCCGACCCGGCGACGTCAAGCACAGCCTGGCCGACATCTCGGCGGCACGCCGCCTGCTGGGGTACGAGCCGAAGGTCGATTTCATCGACGGCCTCCGCGAGACCATCGACTGGTACCGCTGGGCGATCGAAACGGGCTACGGGGGGTGGGGCGGGCGCTGACCTCGGCTGCAAACCCACCACAGCGGTCCGGGAACACGGGCGAACGCGACCGCGTAGAACGGCCGCCTACCCTTGAAGCCTGGCCATACGGAGAAAGTAGTTGGCCCGCTGGAAACCCGGCTCCAGTCGCAGGACCTGGGCCAACAGGTCGGTGGCATCGGCATAGCGGCCGCTGAAGTAGTAGACATAGGCCAGCAGGAACTTCATTGCGGCCGAACCCGGCCGCAACTCCACCTGCCGCTCGAGGTTCTTCAGATGCCGATCGTATTCGTCGGCGTTGCCGTAGAACTCTTGAAGGCGAAACTCGAACAGCCCCCAACTGGGCTCGATCGCCAGGGCCCGCTCAAGGTACCGGGAGGCCTGCCGATACTCGCCGTTGGCGTACGCCGCGTGCGTCATGGCGAACAGCGCGAAGGGGTCCTCGGGCCGGGCCTTGTGGGCGCGGCGGTAGGATTCACCCGCGAGGGTGAACTGGCCCATGAAGAAGCGGAAATCCCCGAGCCGCATGTGTTCCTTGTACGAATCGGCGCCTTTGCGGAGGGCCTGGATCAGTTCGGCCCGCGCTGCGGGGTTCAGGGCAGGTTGTTCGAGGCCCGTCATGCCGGCGGCCACACGCCGGAGGGCCGGATCGACCGGCCGACGAACGGCCTCGGCCACGGCGCCACGCTTCATGACCGAGAGCAGCCCTTTGGCAACCTGGTCGGCGGCAGCGAGTTTCGCCAGATGTTTCTCGGCCTCGTCCCAGCGTCCCTGGAACAGGTCGAGGAAGGCCATGAGGAACCCCAGTTCGGGGTCGTCGGGCTGCTTGGCGAGTTGGGCTTGGAGTTCGGCCCGGGCGTCGGCCAGATCGTCGGGGTTGCGGAAGAGGTCCTGGAAGTTCGAGCCGACGATGCGGGTTTTGTCGGGCCAACCCTCGGCCATCACGAGCGAGCCGCGCAGTTCCTGTGCCGCACGCTGAAGGTCGCGCGCCCCCAGAAGGCACAGCCCCAAGGCCCGCCGGGCCGTGGCGTTGGTGGCATCGCGCCGTGCGAGGACTTCCCAGGCCTGTGCGGCAGATTGGTAGCGACCGTTGTTGAACAGGTAGTTGCCGAGGCCGGCGAGTTGCGTGTCGTAGAGTTGGTCCATCTTGGGGCCCTTGTCAGGCGGACGCCCGGCCAGCAGGCCCTCCATAAGGTCGAGGAACCCCGGCTCGCCGAGGCTCTGCTGCACATCGTCGGTGAACGGTGCCAGAAAGGCCTCGGGCTCCACGGTCCCGCCGCCCACCAGGTCGGTTCGCGAGAAGAAACCGTAGCCGATGTCCGGCCGGTCGAGGATCGGGAAGGGAAACATGAACTGGCGGAACCCAAAACCGAGGCGGCCGGGGCTGATGTCGCCCTTCTTGCGGACCCGCTCGGCCAACGCCAGGGTCGTCTCCTTCAACTTGCGGAAGCGTCCCCGTTTCTGGAAATTCAGCGAATCGATGCTCCGAACCCGGTCGAGCGTCAGTGGGCCCAACCCGGGTCCCGGTGCGAGGTCTCCCGGGCCAACTCGTTGCCACGTGCTCCGCGCCAAGGACACATTGATGCCGCGTGCCGCCAGGTAACTGGCCCCCTGGGGCGGTGGTCTCCTGGCGAACTGCCCCGCGGTAGTGTACCCCACGCTAGAACCCAAGGTGCGATTGATCCCATATGAAGGCAGATCCCTGAGAAAACTCCGGCTGGGCCCACTGCCCACGCCGCGCAACGCCCCTTGGCCCCTGGCCCAGGGCGAGGCAAGCGCACCGACCAGAAATGCCAGCAGCATGACACCTGCATCTCGCATAGCGCACCGCCCGATAAATCGGCTCATTGGCCTGCCCATCTTTTCTATTATACGCTGGCCGTGTGCTCGTCCGCAAGGGGTGCGGTCATCCCCTTCGTCGCCGGGCGACGTAGCGATCTGCAGCATCTTTCTCCTCGGCCGTCATGCGGAGAAACCCAAGCCGCCAGACCAGCAGCAGCAGCAGCGCACCGGCCACCAGGTAGATGACACTCGCGTAGCGACCGGGGATGTAAAGGACGAGCAACCCCGCCGCCGCCAGCACCGCGCTGGTGACGAACAGAACGGCAACGGTCGCACGCATCGACAGGCCAAGGCGGTCCACCATCTGGTTGTACACGTGGCTGCGGTCGGGCATCATGACGGGCCGGCGGTGGCGGAGACGACGGATCAGGGCCACGCCCGTATCAAAAATCGGCAGCCCGAAGATGAACAGGGCGCCGACGAACCATTTGACCATCCCAAAGCGGCTCGCGAACATGATCATCATCGCCGCCAGGACATAGCCGATAAAGACGCTCCCGGCGTCCCCCATGAAGATGCGTGCGGGAGGGAGGTTGTAGGGCAGGAAGCCGATCACCGCCCCCGCCAGCGCAAACGCCACCACGATTTGCAGACGCGAGTACTCGTAAACGACCGGCCGGGCGTACCAGTCGGGGTTCGCCCACGCCGTCAGCGAGGTGGCCAGCAGAAGGAAGCCGATCGAGATCGTGATGGTCACGCCCGAACAAAGGCCGTCGAGACCGTCCAGAAGATTGGTCGCATTGCTGGCCCCGATGACGACGAGGAAATGCATCGCCAGGCACACGACCAGAACAAAGACGGACGTCTCGGCAAAGTGCAGAACCGGCAGCCAACTCAGGTTCGGATACGCAAACCAGCGTATCCCTCCCAGCAACAGGATCGCCCCGGCGGCAGCCTGGCCGAGCAGTTTGTAGCGAGGACGGATCTCCTTCAGGTCGTCCACCAGCCCCGTCGCAAAGGCCACAAGGCCGCCGGCCAACAGGGCCCCGAGCGCCCGCCAATCCACCGCCTCGCCCACCATCCCGTACAACAGGACCGGCGCCGTCCAGGCCAGCCAGATCGCGCACCCACCGAGGTACGGGATCGGCAAGGCGTGAATCTTGACGGCCTGGTCTGGCCGGTCGCAGATACCCCACCGCAGCGCCAGAGCGCGGAAGATCGGCGTGGCCATCAGGGCGAGGATCAGCGACGCCAGCAGCACCCACAAACCGGGCACCCAGAGTTCCTGGAGGATCTCAATCCACGATGGACCTGTGGGTGGAAACATGTCCGAGCCCCTCTTCAGCCTCCGCCAAGTGCCGCTGCGCCGGTACGGTTCCGCGTTCTCGCGATTCGGCCTTTACAGTATCCTCAGGGGTTATCGGCAAGAGCCCCCACATCCGTAAAGTTCATCTCCAGGCTGCCTCCCGCCTGCCACGGCACAAGGCAGAGGAAGAGGCGCAGGCAAGAACCGTTTCCCATCCATTTGACACTGGTCACAAGAATACCAGGGGGATAGAGGGAGGTCAAGTCCACCGCCCCTGGCCGTCGCTACCCCCTTGGGCCAAGCCCAATCCGGCGTCCAGGCAGGCGTCGCCGGGCATCTTCTTCTCCAGTCTTTCACTGGAAAATGCCGACGGCAACGATGTATGATACCGGGGTTCCCCGTACGGGGCGCCGACCATGTCGGATGCCGTGAAACAGTTTGAGGAAGCCTTCGCCTCGTGGATTGGGGCCGACCGCGCCTTCGCCTTCTGGAAGGGCCGCGTGGCAATGTATGCCATCTTGAAGGCCCTCGGCATCGGTGAAGGCGACGAGGTTATCCTCCCCGGTTATACCTGCGTCATGGACGTCAACCCGGTCAAGTATCTTGGTGCGAGGTCGGTGTTCGTTGACATCGAGCCGGTGACTTATAACGTGGACGTCGGCCTGCTCGAGGCGAAGATCACGCCGCGCACGAAGGTCATCGTGGCCCAGCACACCTACGGCTACCCGTGCGAGATGGACGCCATCATGGAGATCGCAGCCAGGCACGGCCTGCCGGTCGTCGAGGACTGCTGCCTGGCACTCGGTTCGACGTGCAGGGGCAAACGGTGCGGCACGTTCGGCGTGGCCGCCTACTGGTCGTTCCAGTGGAACAAGCCGTTTACGACGGGCATCGGCGGCATGGTAACCACGAGCGACTCTGACCTGGCCGGCAAGATTGAGTGTCTTTGTCGCGAGGAACTCCGGTCGCCGCCTGCCGGTGCCGCGATGATGCTCTCGGCTCAGCGGACGGTGTATCGGGCGTTCATCTTTCCTCGGACGACGGCTTTCGCAACAAGCCTATTCCGGTGGCTGACGCGCAAGGGGGTGGTCGTCGGCTCCAGCGCCACGTGCGAGTTCGTGCCGGCCGAACCCGAAAGTTTTTTCGCCGGCATGAGCGCTGGCCAAGCACGCGCAGGCCTGAGGCAACTGAGGAAAATCGAGAAGAACCTCGCGCACCGCCGCAAGATGGCGCGGCTGTACGACGGACTTCTGCGCGAGGCGGGCTGGGACGTGCCGCAGATCCCCGACGACATGGACGCCGTGCTCGTCCGGTACCCCGTGCGCGTGGCGGACAAGGCACGGGCGGTTGCCGAAGCGCCGCGGCACTTCGTCGAACTGGGTACGTGGTTCGAGTGTCCGCTCCACCCGATCGAAACCCCGATGGCACTGTACGGCTACGAGGCGGGCATGTGCCCGGTGGCCGAGAAGGCCTGCCGCGAGGTCGTCAACCTGCCGACGCATCCCCGCGCCGGCGCGGCGACGGCCCGGCGTTCGGTCGCCTTTCTGACCGAAATCGGGCCCGCTGCGGAACCCGAAGCAAGCGCCAGACCATGAAGACGCTGCTGATTTGCCACGACGGAGCCGTTCTGGACCAGGAGGGCCTGGCCCGGTGGCTCGCTTCGTTCTCCGACCTGGTGGGCCTGGTGGTTCTGCGTGAAACGCGCCAACGCATCCTGAGGCGCATCCGGCGCGAGATCCAACGCGTCGGCCTGCTGAGGTTCCTCGACGTCCTGGCGTTCCGGTTCTACTACAAGTTGTTCCTTGCGAAGAAGGACCACGCCTGGGAGCAGGGGACGCTCGAGCGGTTGCGGAGGACCTGCCCCCCATTGCCCGAAAGCGTGCGGGTACTTTACGCGCCGAGCGCGAATACGGCCGAAGCCGAGGCGTTCATCCGATCGCTCAGGCCGGACATCGTCATCGCCCGGTGCAAGACGCTGCTCGCGGAGCGCGTCTTCTCGATCCCCAGGACCGGCACGTTCGTCATGCACCCGGGCATCTGCCCGGAATACCGCAACTCGCACGGGTGTTTCTGGGCCCTGGCGCAGGGAGACACGGGTAACGTCGGGATGACGCTTCTGAAAATCGACAAAGGTGTGGACACCGGGAACACGTACGGCTACTTCACTTACGATTACGACGAGTTGGCCGAGTCGCACATCGTTATCCAGGGCCGGGTCGTGCTCGAGAACCTCGATGGCCTTCGCGCGAAACTCACGGAACTCCACGACGGCCGCGCCCGACCCATCGATACCACCGGCCGCCCGTCCGCCGAATGGGGCCAGCCCTGGCTCACGAAGTACTTGGCCTGGAAGCGCCGGGCGAGGAGGCAGGCCACATGAATGCCATCACGATGCTCTACCACGACGTCGTCGAAGCAGGGGAGGAGGACGCAAGCGGTTTCCCCGGTTCCGGGGCGGCCCCCTACAAACTCGAGCGGCGCAAGTTCGACAGCCACATCGAGGCGATTGCCGAGGCGATCGGCCAACCGCCGAAACGGGTCACCGACCTGCCGGACGACACCGTCGCTGCAAGGCCGCTCCTGCTCACATTCGACGACGGCGGGGTGAGTGCCGTTACGCACACGGCCGACCGGCTGGAGAAACACGGCTGGCGAGGCCACTTCCTCGTCACCGTGGACTTCATCGGGACGCACGGTTTCCTGACGGCAGACGACATCCGTGACCTCCACCGTCGCGGCCACGTGATTGGCACGCATTCGTGTTCTCACCCCGACACCATGTCGTGGCGCCCGTGGCGGCAACTGGTCGAGGAGTGGGATCGGAGCGTGCAGGTGCTCTCGGAGGTCATCGGCGAGCCGGTGACGGTGGGGTCGGTCCCAGGCGGCTATTACTCGAAGGTGGTGGCACGCTCGGCCGCGCGGGCAGGCGTCAAGGTCCTGTTCACTTCCGAGCCGATCACCCGGTCCCACACCGTTGCAGGCTGCGTCGTGCTGGGACGTTACACGATCTGGCGGGTCCATGGACCCGCGACGGCCGCCGGCATCGCCGCCGGGAGACTCGCGCCGCGCCTGAAGCAATACCTGATTTGGAACATCAAGAAGGTCGCCAAGAAGGTGGGCGGCAGGTTCTATCTCGACCTTCGCGAGCGGCTGCTCGCGAGGCGCTAGGCCAGGCCGGGCCTACTCCTTATCTTCGAACCAGGCGAGCGGCGTCCTCTCGCGGCCGCTCATGATCCGCGACACGCCGGCTATCTTATGCACGATCGGCGATTTCGGGACAAGGTGTTCCAGCCGATCCCACAGCCACGAGGCGATCTTCGGCTCGAGGAGCGGGCGAAGCAGCAGGCGAGGCGCGAACACGCGGTGCATCGGTGTCGCCTTGAACCCCATCCGCATCTTGTACCGGTGCAGCCCCATGTGGGTCTCGGTGGCCTGGATGCTGCTCAGGCCATACGTGACAAACGTCCGCTTCTCTTCGGCGAGCAGTTGCCGAAGCGCGAGATACAGGATGGCGTTGTTCGGGCAATTCTTCAGCACCGAAGTTCGGGAATTGGCCCAGTGAATAATCGCCCAGTCATCGATCTTGATGACGGCCATCCAGGCGGCCATCTCGTCGCCGTCCCACGCGCCCCAGATATCGAAGAACGGCGTGCCGCGACGCGCCTCGGCGTACCTGCGGATGCCGTCCGGGTGGGGCGGGGCGTATCCGTGCCGGGCGAACGTCTCGGCGTGCACGTCGTAGCCGTGCTCAGCGAGTTCGTCCCACGAGCAGAGGCGACACGTGAAACGCCGCAGTCCCCGGCGGATGTCGCGGCGCCCGTGTGACGGCAGGCCGTCGATGTGGTACTCGGTGTTCCTGCACACGTAGTCGAGGCAGACGGCCGGGTGCTCGTCGTCGGGTTCCAGCAGGTAACTCGCTATCTTCACGCCGGGAAGGCGCAGTACCGCTTTCAATTCCTCCGGATCGACGGGCTCCGTGCGTTCTATCGGAAAGCGCACCAGCAGGCCGCGCAAGTTCTGGATCCAGGCCTGTGACCCGTCGGCCGGCAGGTAGCAGGTCTCCCCGCATCCCTCGAGAAACGCAACGTACTCGCGCAGCGAGCCGCCAGGCGCCGGCGGGACGACGGCGGCGATCTCCACCTCGGGCATCTCAGGCGCCTTTGAACGCTTCTTGTCCAATCTCGGGTCTCCTTTGATGCGCCGATGCGTCGCCCATCCAATGATCTAATCGGCCTGCCCGACCCCTTTTCTGTAGCGGCCTGCCAGTGCCGCCGGAACGAATCGCACGATGCCCAGCATCGTCCCGACGCCGTACGTGACGTGAACCATCGGAAACAGCCACGGTAGCACAATCATGAGGCCCCAGCCATGCCTCGCAGATGCCTGAAGGCTGGCGGCAACGTTCGCCAGCAGGTACAGGCCCAGTATCGCGCCGCCGACATACCACGCCGGGCTCCAGAACATCCCGGCGGTGGCGCATGTCAGCATCGCTATGACGAAGCCGAACGGCACCAGGTGCCGGACCGAACACCCGCCCGGATTCACCATCAGCGTCAGCGCGTGATAGAACCCATTGTCGAACATCTGCTTCAGGAACGACCCTGCCGTGGGCCGGGTGAAGTACGTCCACACGATCTTCGGATCCAGGTACACCGTCAGCCCGTGTTGGCGGATGCGGGCGTTGAACTCGTTGTCCTCGCCGCGCGTCAGCCGCTCGTCCATCAGGCCCACGTTCTCGAACGTTTCGCGGGGAAACGCGCCGAACGGCACCGTGTCAACAGGCCCGGCCTTGCCGCCGGCCCGGAACCTGGCCGCACCCGCCCCGAACCGGACGGTGCACGCCACCGCGACGGCCCGGCCAACCAGGGTCTCGGCGCCTGGCCGCGTCTCGCACACGCCGCCGGCGTTTGCCGCCCCCGTCTCGGTGAGGACTTCCACACACTGTCGGATGTAGTCGTTATTGTACGAGGCGTGAGCATCGAGGCGGATGATGAAATCGCCACGCCCCTGCCGCACGCCCAGGTTGAACGCGGCGGCCTGGACCCGCTTAGGGTTATCCACCAGACGTACCTGCGGGTGGTGCTGAGAGAACGCTTCTGTCTTCACTTTCGTACCGTCCGTGCTTCCCCCGTCGGCCACGAGCACTTCGAGACGGTCAGGCGGATAATCCTGGTCCGCGACGCTCTGCAGGCAGGCCTCAATGCGGCCGGCCTCGTTGAGCGTCGGGATGACAACAGTCACGAAAGGACTAGTTGCGTTCTCGGTCACCGATTCCGTCCTAGTGTTTACGTCGTGGCTGCCAGGGCTTCGCACAGGTCGAGGTATCGCTGGTATTCGATCTTGCGGTCGAAGCGTTCCGCGGCCAGGCGGCAGGCGCTGCAACCCATGCGGTTCGGCAGGTCGTCGTCGGCCAACAGGCGGCGGATGGCCTCGGCCAGACCGTCGGCCGATCCGGCCATGCAGTTCAGGCCGATCCTTTCGGCGTCCACCAAATCGGCAAACTCGCCGGTCAGACTGTTGACAATCGGCACCCCCGCCGCCATGTAATCAAAAGCCCTGTTCGGGAACGCGACGGTGGAGCCGGGTGCCCAGGTGTTCAGCGCGACGGTGCTTCGCCGCAGCGTCGCGGCGTAGGCGTCGTGGGGCTGCCAGCCGAAGAACCGGACGCAGTGCTCGATGCCCCTCTGCCGGCACCGGTGCCGCATCGCCGCTTCGTCCGGGCCGGTTCCGAGGATGGCAAGCGTCACGGGCATCTTCTCGTCGTTGAGCAGCCGGACGGCCTCCACGACGCTGCGCCAATCGGAGCCGCGGCTGATGGTCCCGCCCCAGAACAGGACGTGGCCGAGGTCGCCGGTGTGCGCCGCAAGCAGATTCTCGCCGCTCTCGGCCGCCCGGTCAAAGGCCTCCAGGTCCACGCCGAGCCGCACGACAATGTCGTGGGGCGTCTGGCCGAACCGTCGGGCATCGACCAGGTAAGCCTCTGCGACGCCAACCAGCGCATCGGCCTCTCGGCAAGCCTGACGGTAGGCCGACCGCATGCGGGCGAAGACAAGATCGTTCATCCACTTCAGACTCGCAGGCCAGAACCGGCGGAACTCGGCTGGCCACAGGTCCTGCACGTCGACGATCGCTGTCGCACCCATGCGGTGCGCCGCCGTAACGGCGCCGCTGGCGAGTTGCGGCGGGGGCGTGCTGACGACAACCACTGCTGCCTCAAGCGTGTGCAGGACCTCGGCCGCCGCCTTCGAGTACGCCGCGTGGCTTCGCAGGCGCCGGAGACTGACGTTCCTCTCGTACGGGCGGGTCTCGATGAACTCCACTCGGACGCCGTGCGACGCCCCCTGCCGCGCCAGGTCCTCCCGGTCGCGCCGCCGCTTGTACCGATGCGACCAGTCGCTCGTGATCCAGATGACGCGGAACCCGCGCTCGGCGAGCCGTCGCGAAAGGTAGGCGTAGCGTCCCTCGCGGACCTCCTCGCCGGGCAGCGGGTCAAACGGATTGAGAATTACGATGGGCGCCGCCATGTCTCGCTCCGTTCAGACCTTTCGGAAGAATCGCGGCAGGAACTCCCTGGTCATCTGCTCGGTGATGGTCTCCGGGTCCTGCTCGCCGGAGATGACGTGTCCCCCAAGCACGCGGGTTGCCTCGCGGTAATATTCGATGACGCGATCCGTGAGGCCCTCGATGTAATCGTCCGCCCGGCGTTTGCGCATCGTTTCGTCGGAGATTTCCAGGACGAAGGCGGGCTCCGGTTTCGGCAGGAGGCGCATCGCCGCCGCAATCCAGTGTTTCTTGAGGACCTCGGGCCCGCACCGCATGGCCAGATCCACCATGGCGTCCACGTGGTACCGGTCAGCGATGACGACCTTCTCCCGCAGGTAGGCCCAGGCGATGCGAGCGTACTGGCGGACGAGGTAGTCTGCGACCGCAACGACGGGCCAGAGTGTGCGAGCGACCTTGCTTCGGAATACCCCCTGCTCGCTGGAAGCGCCCGTCTCGACCTCGGCCTTCACGTGCCGGTGAAACGGCCGCTTCAAGCCGTTCAGGAGCGGCGAGTCGCCGATACGAATCCAGGATCGCTCGGTGTGGACCTCGAAAACGAACACGGCCGATGCCAGGCTCTCAACCTGCGTGGTCTTGCCGCAACCGTCCGGCCCGCAGATCGCGACCACCATGCCCGGCTGCGGAAACCAGCGCGTCACTTGGTTGACGCCCTGGCTGAGGATGGTCGCCGTGACGGTCACCCTCTGCCGGAACGGGAGGAGACGGGTCCGCCAGACTTGGCGGAACAGGCAGCGGCGGACGAAGTACTTCGACATGGTGTACATCGGCGGCAGGTCTCGCCCGGCAACCTTGCGGCGGTAGTGGCCGCGCGTTCCGTCAAGGCGGCTCAGATGCGACTCTGCCTCGGCGACTTGCGCGTCTTCAAAAAGCGGCCGCCCGATGAGCGCGCGCTGCTGACGGTCGAGGATGAGCAGAAACAAAGCCAGGCCGGACGCGAAGCCCCGGCTCCCCGCCAGTTTCCAGAGCCGGTCCCAATTGACCGGCCGCCGCTTCATCAGACACCGGACCTTGTGCAGGTCGATAAACCTGACGCAGGCGTCCTCGTAGAAGGCGTGGGCGCCGATGATGGCGAGCGAAACCTCCAGGTCCGGCGTACGCACACCGGCTTCCGCCCCGTCCCACGCATCCGCGAAGATCCGTTCCGGCTCGATGAAGGGCGAATACCACGCCACGTGATTGTGGAGGTGCAACATGCCGGACTGCTTGCTCCCGGTGACGCGGTCGTACAGCATCTTGTAGCGTTCGGGGCGGAACCGGTTATACAGGTACCCCATGCGGACCAGTATCCGTCCGACCCGGCCGATTTCGTCCGCCGGTATCAGCAGGTCGATGTTGTCCGAACGATACGGAACGCCGTGAACCGCCTTGATGAGAACGTGCGCAATGCCCGCCTCGTCCAGCCGCTCGCGAAACGCGACGAATTCTTCACGGACGAGGGCGTGCCGCTGCCGGTCTTCCTCGAACACCTCCCGTATGCACTCCGACGCGACGACCGGATCGTCGGCAAGGCCGCCGGCCGTGACGATCTCCTCAAGCGGCACTTTGTGGCTTTCGACAACGTTGCGCAGGTCCTGCGCTGTGGGCAGTTCGTCCCCCGTTGGCCTCGGCACCGCGTCGGGTGCAAGCAGGTACGCCACGAGTTGCTCAGCACGCGTCAGGGCCATTGTGTCCCCTTATGGTGTCCCAAACGTTCCCGGCAAGCGCTTCCCAGGAAAACCTCTCGACCGTTATCCGTGTATGGTAGTCTCCGGCAGCCAGCGCCTGCGAGACGCCGGCCTGGAACTCCTCGAACGTTGAGGCGAAGTTTACACCCGGCCTTCCCTCGAAGCACCGGACCAGCCCCCCGAACGGCGTCGTGACCACCGGCAGGTTGCAGGCCATGGCCTCGAGAACCGAGAGCGGCATCTCGATGGCAGCCGTCCTTTCCTGCACCGGGAACACGTACACGTCCGCGAGTCTGTAGACGTCCTCGATGGTGGGAAGGTACTCGCCGATGACTTTCCCGCCGCGCGCTTCAAGTCGGGCTTTGAGGTCCAGTTCGAGCGCGCGGCTCGTGCTGCCCACAACAACAAGACCGGCTGCCTCCGGCAGTGTGAGGCGCAACAGCCAGTCGAGGTTGCGGCTCTTACGGATGTGCCCGACGTGGAGGCAGATCTGTCCGGCCTCAGGCAGCCCGTAGTCGCGCCGCAGCCGGCGCTTCTCGTCCGGGCCGTCGACCGGCCGGAACGTAACCGTGTTGACCGCCGGCGGGAGCGTGGCGTACCGGATGCCGAACCGCTCGCACGCCGATCGGTCGCCGGCGGTCTGCGTCAAGAGCACGTCTGGCCGCCACAGGCGCAGCATCAACCGCACGGGCAGGTCGAACGTGTTGGGCTGTAGCGTCAACATCGCAATCGGTGTTTTGCCGACCGCCATCCGCAGCACACCGAGACGGGGCACCGTATGCCGGTCGAGATACGCGTCCGGCACGTAAAGGACGACCTCGGGCCGATGTTTTCTGCACAGGCGACGCAGGCACTTGATGAACCGGAGCGGCCGCCTCGGAACGACCACGGCATCGTCCGGCGCCGTGGGGGCGGTCGTCACCATCACGAGGTCGGTCAGGCGGGCCAATTCCCGCCGAAGATGATGGACGGACCGTTTCACCCCCTCGTCGAAGGGCGGCTCGTAGCAACTATTGAACATCAGGATGCCGGGCACTTGGTCTCTCCAGCGTTCACAGGGCGACGACCGCACGCCCGTAAGCCTTTTGGCGGAAGGGTGTTACGATTGGACCTGCTCCTGGAGCAGCGCTGCCAGGCGGCGGGCGTTCTTTTGCAGGTCGAACTGCTCGCCGACAAGGTCGTATCCCTTTTCGGCCAAGCGGTTTCCCAAGCCTTCTTCCGTGATGACTCGCTCGATTGCGTCGGCTAGGGCCTCGGGATCGTGCGTCTTGACCAGCAGGCCGGTCTCGCCGTCGCGAATCAGTTCCGGTATCCCCGAGACGGTCGTGCAAATAACCGGCACCCTTAGAGCCATCGCCTCCATTAGGCTCACGGGGATGCCGTCCATGGAATGATCGGGTGCCTGGATACATGGCAAGACGAATACACTCGCGCGGCTGACGAAGCCGGCCACCTCCTCCGTGGGGAGTCTGCCGGCCAGCCTGACCGTGTCCTCGAGGCCCAGTTCCCGGACGCGGGCTTCCAGGACGTGGCGTTCCTCCCCGCCGCCGCCGATCACGCATTCGACCAGGATGCCTCTCTGCCGCAGCAACGCGCAGGCTTCGATCAGGTAGATGTGGCCCTTCATCGGGGACAGCCGCGCTACCGAGACGACCAGGCCGTCTCGCGGCCGGCGGTCAACCTGGGCCAGTTTCCGCACGTCGGCCCCGCAATGGACCACGTGGACCCTGGCCACGTCCTCTTCCGCGCAGTAACGCCGCAGGAACTGCCTGTTGTAGTCGGAGATGGCAACGGCGAACTTGGCGGCGTGCAGTTTCTCGGCCAGCATGCTCCTGAACTGGAACAAATCGTGTGCGTGGCACGTGAAACTGAAGGGGATGCCGCAGATTCGGTTGATAACAAGGGCCACCAGTGTCGGGATGTTCGCGAAATGGGCATGGATATGCTCCACACCGCGCCGAACCATCAAGGCCCCATAATAGACCGCCTTTGGATATACGACGAGCGACTTGACGCATTCCGTTGGTTGCCCAAGGCTGTGGAACAATATAAACAGCAAAGTTCCCCAATAGCGGATGGGATGGCAGACGGCGGCCATGAAGTTGGCCCAGAGTAATCGGCCTGACAGGAAAAAGAGGCTGATCTCGGCCTCTCGGACGAACCGCTCGGCCGCTGCGTCGTAGCCGGAGTCCTGTCTGCTTCGAACGGCATAGACCTGTACACTGTGCCCCATCGCGACCACTTCGAGGATCTCGCGGACGACAAAGGTTTCGGAAAGGGCGGGGAATCGCGACACGACGTAGGCCAACCGCATCAAGTAAACCTTTCCGTCCCGCGGCGGGTGCAACCACTTTTAACGGCTGCGCGACACAGGACACCCCTTCACCTGG
Organism: uncultured Anaerolineales bacterium; assembly: GCA_964539385.1. Taxonomy (GTDB): domain Bacteria; phylum Planctomycetota; class Phycisphaerae; order FEN-1346; family FEN-1346; genus JAUVZF01. The sequence goes on from CAZIJC010000019.1 coordinate 23,447, forward strand.
GCGTTTCCCCGCGATGAACCGCCAACATTATATCAACCGCGGCCGAGAGGTTACTATCGCAAAACTCGGCCTCCGCCTCGTACGTGCCGTCGTGGCCGCCGTAGCCGGTACCCACGAGGATGGTGCGGCAGCCGGCATTGATGCCGGTCTGGATGTCGCGTGTGGTGTCTCCGACAAGGAAACAGCGGGTGTAGTCGAGGCCGAAACGCTCACGGGCCTGCTCCAGCATTCCGATGTTCGGCTTGCGGCAGTCGCACGGCCCGCGGTACGCCGGGTTGCCGTCCGGATGGTGCGTCTCCGGATGATGCGGGCAAAAGTAGATGGCGTCGAGGCGTGCGCCGGCGGCCTCGCGGAGCATGTTCTCCAAGTGCGCGTTGATGCGCCGAACGTCGTCCTCGGTGCACAGGTTACGGGCGACCACCGGCTGGTTGGTCGCCACGATCACGAGGACCCCGGCGTCGTTGAGGTGCCGGATGGCCTCGGCAGCACCGGGAATCAGCGCCAACTGCTCTTCGCGATAGAGCAGGTCCACCTCCTCGTTGATGACGCCGTCACGGTCCAAAAAGACTGCCTGAACGGGGATGGATCCATCTCCTTACGAGCGCACGCAGGGCGACTGTTTCTACAATTCCCCCTTGTGCGGAATCGCCTCCTATTCTGCCGGCCACACGTGGGCCTCACGTCCTTAAGGCCGGGCCCTATTCTTCAGAGGGGTCGAACTTTGGCCGAAGCGAGTCATCTGCCTTAACAAAGGGCACGAGGGCGAAGAACCAGGGAGGCAACGTTTGCCGCCCATCGCGGTGCCTTATGCGCCGCCACACGCAAGCCAAAACCCAGCGAGGCATCACCTTCGACAAGTGTACCCAGCGGCGAATCAGTTTCCTTTCGCCGTCCGATAGGGCCCCCTTGCGTTCTTCACGGTTACGGAAAGCGGTGTTCCGGATGTACTGGACGTCAATCATCGACGGCTCGAAATCGACTCCCATAAATGAACAGACTTTCCTCATTACGCCTTCGATGTCGGCTTTCATGTCGTCGTGGCGAACAATCAGGATTCGGTCCGACCGGGCCGCAAACTGTTCGATCACTTTGTAGTGGTATGCCCAGTTGAGAACCGACCGTACGATACCCCGTCGGCGGACCCGCGGGTTCGCGGCGTATTCCTGATCACATCGCTTGCGGCGGGCGACGGTAGGCTCCATGACCTTTTCCGCATCGCGCCACACGGCCACGAACTTTGCGTCCGGATAAGCCGTGGCGATCCGATTTACACAAAGGGTATGCGGCGGCGATTTCTCGACCCAGAAGTTGGCGCCTTTGGCTTGGGCGAAGCGGTCCATTACCTTCCGGAAGATCTCCTCGTACATCATCGGCCACAGCGAATAGAGGAACTCCTTGGTCACGCCGGCCTGCTGAAAGTAGTAACTGGCTGCCATCACCTCCACAAACTCGACGTAGTTGCTCTTGGTGCCAAGGTCACCGTAACGGCCACAGGTGTGGCTGAAGTAGAAACTCTCACGGATCCCGGTATGCTTCTCATCGACCACGCCAGCGATCTGCGAGTGCAAGGAGAGCATGTTCCCCATCCACGTGGTTCCCGACCTCTGTATACCCAGCACGAAAACTGGTGTTGGCATCTTCGGTCTCCTCCGCAAACTGCTGAAGACGGCTGCCGGCGGCATCTCTCAGAGCGTGCTTTCGCAAGCCATTCTATGGCCCAAACAGGCCACCGACCTTGTCGTCGATCATCCTACTCACGTCGGCGCAGACGCGCTCGTATCGCTCGGGCGTCCCGAGATCGTGAACGTACTCGTCCGTTTCGTAGGCAAACAGGTCGGCCCCCGCCTCCAGCCGTGCCGGGAAGATGTCGCGGGCGAAGTCGGTCGAGCGGTCTTTCGGGATGTGCCGGACAACGTCGCGGCCGATGATGTACAGGGCGGCGCTGGTCAGGTTGACGAACTCCTCATCCGGCCTGGGCCGGCCTGGGAAGGCCGTGATGCGGTTCGTTGCCGCGTCGCGCACCACTAGGTCGCTGTCGTGTGGATGCTCGGACGGATGGACCAGCAGCACGGCATCGCCGCTCTTCTCCGCGTGAAACGCCGCCATCTGCGCCAGGTCCACGTTGACGAAAACGTCCCCGTAGAGTACGAAGAACGCCTCGTCCAGTTCGAACGGTATCTGGACGACGGCCCCGGCCGTGCCGAGCGCGAGAGGTTCGCGCGTATAGCGCAGGCGAACGCCGAACGCGGCGCCGTCGCCGAAGTGTTGCTCGATGGTCTCGGAGAGAAACCCCGTGCACAGGACCACATCGTCAATCCCGTTCCGCTTGAGCAGTTCGAGGTGATACGCCAGCAGCGGCCGGCCGCACACGTCCACCATCGGCTTGGGAATGTTGCCGCCGGTCACGGACTGCAGGCGGACGCCCTTGCCGCCGCATAGAATCAGGGCCTGCTGCATCGGAGTTTCCTCGCCGGTGTGGCGGCTGCCGCTACCGGCCCGTTTCGTGCGCCACGATCTCGCCGGCGGCGCGCTCGACGGCCTGTCGCGACGTCATCGAGGCCCGCCAGCCGAGGTCGGCCAGTCGCTCGGGGCTGAGGCCGACGTGCGGCACGTCGCCCGGCCAGCCGCGCTCGCCGCCGGTGTAGGCGATCTCGGCGTCCGGGCAGCCCATCTTCTCGAGCACGATGCCTGCGATGCTCGCCACGTCCACCACATCTTCCACAGCCAAGTTGAACACGTTGACGGGCTCGGTGGCGCGAGCGAAGCCGAAGAGCATACCGTCCACGCAGTCGGTGACATGCAGGTACGGCTTGGCCTGGTGACCGTCGCCGAGCACTTCGAGTCGCGTCGGGTCGGCCTTCAGTTTGTGCACGAAGTCGAGGATCACCCCGTGCGTCGCGTTCGGCCCGACGATGTTGCCGAAGCGGTACATCCATGACTGGATACCGAAGTTGTGGCCGTAGGCAGTGATGAGGCCCTCGCACGCCAGTTTGCTGGCGCCGTAGAACGAGATGGGCAGCAGCGGGCCGTAGTCCTCCGGCGTCGGGACCACGATCGGTTCGCCGTACACGACGCTGGAGGAGGAGAAGATGAGGCGCTTGACGTCGTTTCGCCGCATCGCCTCCAGGACGCTGAACGTGGCCAGGACGCCCTGGTTGAGGTCGAGTTCGGTGTCCTGGAGACCGCGGAAGATGTCGGAGTTGGCCGCCAGGTGGATGACGAGGTCATGGCCGGCCATGGCCTCAGCGACGGCGTCGCGGTCGAGGAGGTCGGCCTCGATGAAGGTGCACGCGCCGGCGGCAATGAGGTCGTCGAGGAACTCGCGCCTGCCGAGCGAGAGGTTGTCGTAGGCCGTGACGGTGTGCCCGTCGCCGACCAGACGTTCGGCCATGTGGCTGCCGACAAAGCCCGCCCCGCCTGTGATGAAGACCTTCACTGATTGCATCTCCTGTTGAGCCGCACCGCCCCTACCACTCATCGAGCACGCGATGGTACACCTTGACGGTTTCTTCAACGACGCGGTCGGGGTGGAACTCGCGAATCGCCTTTTCGCGTCCGCGTTGGCCCATGCGGCGGCAAAGGTCGGGGTCGTCGAGCAGACGGCCAATCCCATCGGCAAACCCTTCGATGTCACCGGCGTCGGCCAGCAGGCCCGTCACCCCCTCATCGACCATGTAAGGTATGCCGCAGATGCGTGTCGCCACAACGGCCTTGCCGGCGGCCATTGCCTCGCCGATAGTCCCGGGGGCCGTTTCCTGACGACTCATCAGTACGAGCATAGCGGTCCGCTCGTACTCCTCCAATAGTTGGTCCTGTGGAACGGTGCCTGCAAACGTAACGGCCCCCTTCAGCCCGTTTTGTTCGACATGCCGCGTCAGTTCCAGAAAGTATTCCTCGTCCAGACGCTTGCCCGCCAGGCGCAGCCGGGCTTCCGGGTGGTCCCGGTACACGCTACGAAACGCTTCAAGGAGTTCGGCAATACACTTACGCCGAATCAACGATCCGACGAACAGAATCCTTCCGTCTTCCGCGCGGCCGGGGTCGAGCTTGAAAAAGCAGGGATCGACCGGATTCGGAATGTAGGTGAACTCCGCCTCCGTATGGGGTTCGAGTTCATCCTGCGCGTACGGATTCACGCTGATGATGAATCGGGCCTTGCGCAGTGCCTTCCTGAAGTAATGCAGATGGATGGGAGTGAACCATCGCCGCACTCCCCGCACAAGAGCCGCCTCCCGGTTGTACATGCCGTGGACGGTCGTTATGGTGGGGATGCCTGCCTCCGCACTCCATAGACCGCACGTGGGCATTTCAGCATGAGCGACGTCCGGGGCGATTCTGCGAATCACCCGCTTGAGCCCACGGCGGAACTTCAGGTAGTGGTGAATCCCTATCGGCAACAGGCCTTTGCACCCGACTGCGTGGATGCAGAGTCGTTCTTGCTCGACCGTCTGGAGGTCGGCCAAGCCATACGCCGGGGTGACAACGTGCAGTTCGATGTCGTCGCGTGCAGAGAGCAGTGCGGCCAAATGGAAACACACGTTCTCCGCCCCCCCCGTCGCCACGCTATTGATCGGGTAGTGGCCCAGCAAGGCCAATCGGATGCGTGACATGGCGGCTTTCAAACGCTACGTGCCCCGGATTCTCTCCCGCAGACACTGGCTGACGAGGTGCTCGAGGATACAGTGCAGGTCCTCGACGTGGCCGTAGTTGCGGCTGGCGACGGTGATGTCGACGTCCACCATGCCTTTGAGTTTGCCGCCGCCGAATCCGACAAAGCCGATGGTCGTCGCGCCGTGCTCGGCCGCGTAACGGACCGCGTCGAGAATATTCGGCGAGTTGCCGGAGGCCGTGATCCCCAGGACCACATCCCCTTCTTCCAGGAATACCTTCAACTGCTCCGTGAAGACCTTCTCGTACGAGATGTCGTTCGAGATGGCGGTCATGATCGAGACGTTGTCCGTGAGGCTCATGGCGCGGATGCGCGGTTTGCCCTCGACGGTGCATCCCTTGGCCAGGTCGCACATCATGTGGCTGGCGGTGGCGGCGCTGCCGCCGTTGCCGATGATGAAGATGCGTCGGCCTCCTTGATAGGCGTTCCAAAGAGTGTCGATGACGCGGTCCACGGCCTCGGTGTCAACCTCGACGAGCACCTCTCGAAGGCCGCCCAGATACTCTCCCACAAACGGCTCAGCCATCGGGTCATCCTCCCACGTAGATGATTTTGGACCCCTGCGGTTCCAACCGGAACGGCAGTTCCCTGAGTTTGTCCAGGCGCTCGCGCAGGCGGTCGCGGTTCTGCCTTTCGACGAAGAAGAGCAGGAATCCGCCGCCGCCGGCGCCGAGGAGTTTGCCGCCCAGGGCACCGGCCTCGCGCGCCGCCTCGTACCAGCGGTCCACGTCGGGGTTGGTGATGCCGCTGGTGACGCTTCGCTTCAGGAGCCAGGCCTCGTGCATGAGTTCGCCGAAGCGGGTCATGTGCCGGCCGGCCTGAAGCACCTTGGCCATCTCGTCCGAGATGTCGCGCATGCGACTGAGGACGTCGAGTTTGTCCTTCGTGTCCTTCTTCTGTCGGGTGAGGATATCGGACGCCGATCGCTTGACGCCGGTATAGAGCAGCAACAGGTTCTCGGCCAGTTCCTCTCGCGTCTCGCGTGGCGAGATGACCGGGTCAACGAAGACGGTCTCGTCGGAGTTGAACCGGATGTGATTCAGCCCGCCGTAGGCGGCGGCGTACTGGTCCTGCTTGCCGATGGGCTCGCCGAGGATTTCGATCTCGATGCGGCAGGCTTCCCGGGCCAGTTGCTCGGCCGGCGCGTATCGGCCGGCGTAAGCGTGCAGGGCGTTCAGCATGCCGACCGTGAAGGAACTCGAGGATCCCATGCCCGTGCCGGCCGGCAGGTCGGCGATGCTCGTGATCTCCAGACCCTGGGTCAGGCCGGTCAGGCGAAGCGCTTCCCGCACGATGGGATGCTGGACTTCGTCGGCGTCTGCGACGATCTCGGTCTTGGAGTAACTGACCCGGATCGTCGAGTCGAACCGTTTATTGACGGTAATGTACATGTACTTGTCGATGGCGGAACTGGTCACGGCACCGGTGGCGTTGCGGTAGAAGGCGGCCAAGTCGGTGCCGCCGCCGCCGAAACTGATCCGGAATGGTGTCCGTGAGATGATCATCGCCGTGCCTCTTGCTGCGGTGCGGCCAGTGCCGGCTGCCCCCCGTTTGCTTCAGGCCCCGACGCTACCGGCACGGCGGACTTCTCAGCCTCTTGCTGGGTGCCTGCGGCGGCAAAGACCGTACCGCCCAGGATGCAGACGGCCATCTGAAGCCAGAAGCCCTTGATGGTCATGGACGGATTCGCCGTGCTGGATACCACAGCCGCCGTCCACATGCCGATCAGTCCGGCACGCGCCCATGGGTGATCACAGCGCCAAACCCGTCTCAGAACGGCCAGAAGAAAAGCGACGTAGAGCAGGGCGCCCGGGAAACCCGTTTCGGCGAAGACCATGAGCAGGTCGTTGTGCGGCACCATGGCCTGCCCGCCCCTCTCCCACATGCTGACCACGAAGTTCCCGGGTCCGATGCCCATCAGAGGGTGTTCAATGCCTGTTTCGAACGCGACGCGCCACATCCACGCCCGGCCTCCTTCCTCCAGGCCTCTTTCCCACAGCGCGACGAACGGCTCTGATATGTTCAACTCCCAGAGCCCGAGCGCGGTTCCACCAACGGCGAACAATGCAAGCAGTAGCGTTGCCCACAGACTCAGCATCAAGCGGCGGAGCAACGGAGCGCCCCGGTAGGCGAGGGTTGTTGCGAGGATCCCCACGAACACCGCGATGTACGTGGACCGGCTGACGGTCCGGACCAGGCCAACGAGCAGAAACAGCACGCCGAGGCCGATCAGTATCTTGTCCCGCCGCGAGCGGCCGCTGAGGAGGAACGGCCCCAGGAACAGCCCGCCGATGAGGTTCTTGGCATGCTGATTGATGTTGACACCCGCGGTTTCGCGAAGGACCTGTTGTGCAGGCAGAACATGTGGCGTTATGAAGAAGGCGGCAAAAACGGCAACCGCACACGAGAGGAAGAGCATCCAGCACAAGGCCGTTGCACGGTCCTTGTCGCCACAGAGGCTGATGGTGACGAACAGGAGACCGACCATCTGGTAGGTCGTCAGTACTCGCCGCCAGCCCAGGTATTGACTCTCCGCCAGAATTGTCGTCAGCATGGACCAGACGGCAAATGTCAGCCCCAACCAGAAGGCGCCGACACGCAGTTCCAGACGCCCCACCCTCAGGGCGTGCAGCATCATTGCCAGGAAGGTGAAGATGCCCAGCACTTTCGTAACGGTCGCAAACCCCGGGCCGATGACCCCGAATACCTCGAACGGCAGGTAGAACACTAACAGGAACAGGCCCACCTCGGGCTTCAACAGGATCAAGATACCCAGCGGCAAGGCTGCCAGCACCGTGCCTGCCATCGGCTCACCCAGGACGACGCTGATGCCGACGGCAAGCGCTGAGATAATAGCCGCCCCGATAATCACCAGGACGTACTTGCGAACCGGCCATGAGCCCGGCGCCACGTGGGCAGCGTCTACTGCCAACTTTCCGGGTGCCGGCATCAAAGGCATGCTCGATTGCATGAGACGTCTTTCGTGAAAACGAGAAACCGTTTGGCCAGGCGGCGACAGCGCAAGATACACCTACCCATAGTCAATCCTAGACCCTGCGTACCTCAGCGTCAAGGTGTCGCCTTTGCCACCCTATCGGCCATCCGGGGCGCGGGAGTTAAGACGGAAGGACCTCGCCACGAGCGGCTGCGCCTTGGCCACACGGACAGGACTCACGCCTCCCAGCCCCAGTCCTCCCCCAGGAACTCATACAGCCGGCGGTTGTGAGGTTCGAAATACTCGTGCAGGCGCTTCCGGGTTGCTTCGACGGCCTGGGGATACTCGGCCTTGTTCGCGTGGGGGTATTCAGGGGCGTTCCAGCGAGAAAGACCGAGGAAATCCTGGACCCTGTGAAACACCTTGCCCGTGGAAGAAAAGTAGTCTTCACTCTTCAGAATCAGCATCTGCTCGCGAGGGAAATGACTGAGCCAGGCATTGATCTGGTCCACGTAAACGCCCCGGGCCAGATACGAATGGTCATAGAAATCGGGGCTGAAATACGTCGGGTTCTCTAGGACCTTCTCCACTTCCCCTTTCAACCGCTCGGCCTCGGCGTCGATTGCCTCTTCCAGGGGAAGCGTCTCCAGACCATGCCGAACTTCGAGGTGGTAGTCTGAAAGGGCCCGATCCACAGGGTTCCGCAGCATGGCGATCATCTTAGCGTGCGGCAAGAGGTCGTGGACCAGCCTCGGCGCGGCTGGATGGAAGAGGTAATCCGGGTCACTCTCTCCCGTAATGCAGTGGTGTCCCCGTATTCTGCTCATCAATCTCTGAGTCGCTCGGAGTGGAAAGTGTGCGCGGTACCAGCGGAGGCCGCGCCTGGCCTCGCGCGCGAAGTAGCCGACTTCCTTCCTCCACGACCTCGCGACCAGCGGGTGGGACGAGACCAACTCCCAAAGTGAACTTGACCCGCCCCGCTTGGTGCCGATGACGAGAAAATCCGGCAAGACACGCCCCCCGGCCGTCGCGTATCGGAACCAGAACATCGGCTCGTAAACAGCACACCGAAGCGGCCGCTTGAACCACTCCGGCAGACTTCGCGTAACCGCGAAACGCACGCGCCTCAAGGTCGCCACTGCCGATCTCCTTCGTGCGATGGTCCGCACCTGCTCACGGTGTTCCCCTGCGCCTTATTCTCCCGGCAACACGAACAAGCGTCCTGTAGCAACCACTCCCCGCAGCCAGAACCGCGGACGGAACCAGCCTCAGCATCAGCCCGAACGTCCTGTGCGTCAGGGACAGCCACTTCGGATAAGCGTCGAGAATGCGGCAGACGATGTCCTTCTCCCCCCGCACGACCGCCAGTCGCAGTGCGCAACCGATCCGCCATCGGAAGAAGGCTTCACGAGGGTTGTCCTTTCCACCGCTCGGCGCCGCGCCGGGCCGGATACGCTTCCCGAGCAATCTCAAGTAATCCCGGGATATCATCTCCTTATTCCGGGTCAGCGACGACTCGTGCGACCGGTCGTAAAACGATATCGGCCGGTCGATGTAACCAATTGCCGGGAAACGGTCGGCGATGCGGTACCAGAGGTCGAGGTCCTCGCTGGTCGTCATGCTTGCGTCAAACAGCCCCGCGTCCACCATGACGGACTTTCGGATTACCATGTTGTCGCTGTTGAAGCGCACGCCTAAACGCGCTGCCTCGTAGAAGTTCGGGAAATAGCAACCGTCCTCGAGGAGTGACCGATAAGCCTTGTTGCTTGGATGCACCACCTGCCGCCCCCCGGGCAGAACCGTCGTAAACCCACCCGACGCCCACTGAAGTTGAGGATGCTGCTCAAGGGTCTCGACTGCCCACTCGAGCCGCTTCAGGACCCACCAGTCGTCGGAATCCAGGGTCGCAATCCACTCAGAAGTCGCCAGGCTGATGCCATGATTCCGTGCAGCGGCGGCGCCCGCGTTGTCCTGCGGGACATACCGGATGCGGTCGCCGAAACTCGCTGCCACATCGGCCGTCCGGTCGGTCGATCCATCATCCACCACGATGATTTCACGCGACGGAAAGGTCTGCGCCAAGACGCTCTCGATGGCGCGCGAAAGAAACGTCTCGGCGTTGTAGGCCGGAATAATAGTCGAAATATCCCAATGCTCCACGAACAACGTCCCTCCGGCGCGTTACCCCGCGCCCACCACTTGCTTGAGGTACTTGGTCGCCTGGCGCGCGCGATCGCGATAGTTGGGCATCGTCCTCCTCAAGTGGTCGCGTATCTCGGATCCCGCTTCGCGCAGTTGCACCATCCGCTCGGCCAGGGCTTCTGCCCGAAGGCCATCAAGCGACAGGAGCCAATGGTCGTGACCAAAAACATCTTTGTTGATGCCACGGCTCTTCATGCTGTACCCGATTGAAAACGTCGGCACACAACTCGACAGCGCCGCAATCGTCGAGTGGGTCCGGGCGCCGGCGAAACATTCAAGTCTGGCAATCAGCCACTTCAACTGCCCCGCGGTATATGGCCGTCGGACCACGAACAATCTGCTGTCCAGTTCGGGCAGCTGGTCCGCGATCTTGCTCATGAACGCGACGTCGTCGTTGATGGCCGTAGGCGTGAGCACGTGCGGCACCAGGACAATCGGCAAATCGACTGCGTCCGCAACCGCCTTGACACATCGGGTGGCGTATTCCAGCCACGGTGTCTCCCGGTGCCAGTGCTTCTGCATCATCGGCGAGAGATTCAGTCCCACGCATGGCTCGCTCAAGAAGGTCAGACCATCCTGATCCAGATCAACCGGTTCCGGCTCAAGCACGAAGGCGGGGTCCGCCACCAACCGCACATTCTCCGAGACACCCAAGCCAGCCAAGTACGCGACGGTCTCGGATTCCCTCGCACAAATAAGCGTCACTCTCTTTAACTTCTGCACCACCCACTTCTCAAATTCCGGATCCCCGCTGAACGGGCCAACGGACGCTCCCCAAAGGACAATCGGCTTGCCGGCTTTCAGCGTGATGTCGTTCACCCTGAAAAGGTCTCTGGGCGAGCCGTAATCCAGAGAGTACGTGTCGCCGCCCAGCCCGAGGACGGCGTCGGCCCGGGGCAAGTACTCCTCGAAAGGCTCACTCGTGATGCCCGGGAGGCGGCGTCGCAGATGGTACATGGCCCAGGCGAACGTCCACCTCTCCAAGCGCGGTCTGTAGACGTGCGTCATGTGGGGATCGTCCGACGGAATGATTTCAGGAGGATCCCGCCCCGTCGGCGCGTTGATCAGATGGCACGGCCCGAATTCCCCTCGCAACAGCGCAACCGTCGAGCGAAAGATCGCCTCGCAACCGCGATTCAAAAGCGTACCGTTGCCATGGAGGATGAAAAGGGACGGGGTCATGAGGAATCCTCCGCTCTCATTTTGTTTCTCCCGTCGCGCCGCCCGAACGGTCCGCCCCCGGCACCAAGCTGAGGCGACGCCGGATTCCCACGAAAATACCTCGCCCCCAATAGAGGATGCCGTGGAGCCAGACCCAGGCTCGCACCCGCCTGACGAACAGGCCAATGCCATCGCGCGGCTGCTGCATGCGGAACGCCTCTCGGCTCGCACGTTTGATGCGCATCCTCAATCGTTGGATGATCCGGTTGAAAAGTGGCAACGACCAGCGGTCCGGCTCCACGCGTTTGCGGGGCCGCCATTGCCCTCGGCGTCTGGCAAGGTACAGACGGTACGCCAGGCCCTGCCTCCGATGTCGCAGACAGCCCACTTGCGAACGTATCACATCATCGGCCGCCAACTCCTCCAGGCACACTTCGCCCCGATGGACACCGGCACGCAAGCGTTCCAGGATCTCCTGTTGTCGGCACACAATGACACTAGTACCCCGATGGTCCGCCACGTACTGCGGAAGCCATGCGTCGCCTACCGCCACGTCTGCAGTTTCTGCCATGACATCGTCGCAGCAATCACAAGCGTCATGCATGAACAGATTCAGGCTCCAATTGCTCGCATAGACTCTGCGCATGGGGGTCTCACGCCGGACTTCCCGACCTTTGACCTTCGCGATAACCTCGAACGCATAGTCGCCCGCAGGCTGGCCGGGCACCTTCTTGCGAAAATCGACCGTAATCACATCCCGCTCGTGCACGCCGCAGCACCTCGACAGGTATGCCGCGTACTGGCGGGTCTTCAGATGGCCGCAGAACAGGCCGATCAGGTAAGCGATCCGCTCCCGCAGGGTCGGGTCCGCGCCCATCGCGTAGTGCATCCCTTTGACGAAGCACGGCAGACCGATGAAGGCGACCTTCCCCGAAAACTTCTTTATCTGCGGAATCACATGCGACACCTCAACCGGGTAATATCGGGACTTCTTGCACAACACGACCTCCTCGAGGTTGCGGATGAGCCGGAAGTCGAACAGCCTGTCGGGCCTCTCGGAGCGCGTGACACATACCGCCGCATCGACGATCCCCGCGGCCATGAGATCACGTACGAGCCACGTAATAATGCCTCCCGACGTCGAGCGCAGGCGATCCTCTTCATCAGCAACGTGTCCCGCAAGACACTCCAAGTAGTAGCCTGTCTCCGGCCTGTGTTGGACACCCGGTTGGGCTCCGAAACGGTCCGCTCCAATCATGTCCTCATTCTCTTCGTGCTCGGCAAAAGGACACACGTCCAACGAGGTCTTACCCCACGACCTCACGGGTCCGCCAGATACTCGCTCCGGCTCATACGCGCCGAATGCGTTGACACGCATGCGCAACTCATGGGGCAACAGGCCTGCGCACAGGCCGCAACCAATGCAGAGGCCCTGGTCAACCACACCATCAATCACGCTCCGAAACACACTTGGAATCCGGGGTTTCTGCTGCCTCCCGAAGTCTGCCATGAAGCTTTCTCCACCTTCCCCGTCCGTCTGGTTGCCCTTCGCCAGGAGTCATCCATGCTTGACAGCCGAGATTTGGCCGTTATTATAATAACTGGCTGATCCAAAGTCATTCGGATTTCGTAGCAAGCGGCCATCAACGCCGGGATGCGATCACGAAGTCGTTGACCAAGAGGAGAGTTGTCTTTTGCCGCGGCCGGTGGTCTCCCAAGATAGCCTTGATCTTCGCGTGTCCTCGGCGGCCGAACAACCATCCTGAATGTAACTTGGTCGAGGAAGGGTCCTACGGTGCTGGTCACAGAAACAATCCGGAACTTCGTGAGGCGGAGCGTGCGCCTCGTAAGGCAGTGGTCTCTGGCGTTCCGCCACCCACGGATGATGCAGATCGAGAGACAAGCCCGAAGCCAGCGCCGTAAGGAGATACAAAGCGGACGGAAAAAGCCCGGCATACTCATTGTCGGAACAGGCCGATGCGGGACAACGCTGCTTGCATCAATGCTGGATTCCCATCGGGTCATCGCCGTGACGCCGGAGACGCATTTCCTTCCCGAAGCCGTGCTCCGGATGCAGGAGGCGTCAGACATCGGGGGGATGGTCGAGATTCTGTACCGGTTTCCACGTGTCAAAGAACTCGGCGTCACGCCGGAGGCGGTCGTTCAGCGCTCGATGGAGGCGGTCTGGCAGTGCCCTTCTTCAGTCGTCGTAGCCCTGTATGAGTCTTACGCCGCCCAGGAGGGCAAGAGGCGCTGGGGAGATAATACGCCGTCGTACGGCACGGCGATCAGGCTCCTGGACCGCCTCCTGGGCGGGGCGGCCTTTATCCATATCATCCGCGACGGGCGCGACGTGGCGCTGTCCGTCATGGGACTTTCCTGGGGGCCAAACAACATTGCGGATGCGGCGGAATGGTGGTGCCGCGGCATTCGTCGTATTCGCAAAGAGAGTAGGCGGGTGTCGCTTTATCTTGAGCTGCGCTATGAGGACCTTATTCGCAGGCCGCAAGAGACGCTCCATACCGTGTGCCGGTTCATCGACGAGCCCTTTGATGCGGCCATGCTGGACTTCCAGGCGGGAGGGCAGGCAAGGCTGTCACGAATGTCCCTATCCCTGGACCAGCATGACGCACAAAGACGCCAGGATTCCGTCGCAGCCATAGCGGCCCCCCTGGACCCGTCGCGAGTTCAGCGGTGGCGGACGGAAATGAGCGCCGAGGACCAACAACGGTTTCTCCGGATCGCGGGGAGCGTGCTGACGGATCTTTATCCCGACCCGTAGCACAGATCCGTCCCAAACCGACCATCGATCGTGACCCGGCCGCGAGACCGCCGTGCCCTGCCGCTCAGGCCTTACTGAATCTGGCCTTGAGCCTTGCCCAGGCGCGGCGGACATCGGCGCGGTCAGGAGACTGCAAACAGACCGTAACAGCAACAACATAAGCAAGCCATCCGCCTGCGGTGCACAGACCCAATAGCACCCACGTCGATGGGGCCACGAGCTTCTCCAGAGCAAGCCAGACGACCCCGCCCACGACCGCGGGCAGCAACCCGGGAAGAAGAGTCCGCCGAGCCCATTCCCACCCCTTCACCTCCGCCAGTTTCCAACCAACCGGCCACGTTAGAAACGGGTAGACCGTCCAAAAAACAATGGCAGTCGACAGAGCGGAGCCCGTTGCTCCCAGGCCCAGCCACCCGACAAGGCACAATGTCAAGCCCAGATTCAAGAGTTGAACGGACAAGGTTCGGCTTGTAACCCTGCCTATCTCTCCTTTGGCGATGGCGATCATGAACATCATGTTGTTCCCATAGGCCGGAATAAAGATCGTTAAGAGAAGCCCCATCACGGTCGCGGCCTGCGGGTACTCGCCCATCAGGTACAGGCCCACCACCTCTTTCCGGTAAATGATCAGCGGCAGCGCCACAAACAGCGACACCCAGAGCGCGTACCGCCCTCCTCGCAGGTACGCGTTTCGCAGCCGGTCTGTCTGCCCCTTGGCGTGCATGGCCGTGAACGCCGGCACAAGCGGCCCCGTAACCAGCATCGTCCCCTGATGCACCTGAGCGAACGCCAGCGAACCGACATGGAACGACGCCACGTCCACGGCCGTAGCAAGTTTGTTCAGAATAAGCGGATCGGCACTGGTGCGGATCTTGCCGGCAATCTGCCCGATGAAACTCCACACGCCGAACGACATCAACTCCCGCGCCCGGTCCCACCGGAGTGCGCTCAACCGGAACCTGAGGGACGGCACGAGCCGGCACGAAATCACCGTGGCGACGGCCATCCAGCAGAGCCATGCGCCCACCTGGGCGGCCGCCAGCCACACGACCCGCGTACTCACAGCGAGCAGCAGCACGAACAGTAAGCTCACCCGAAGGATCTCCCGTCCGAGGTTCAGCACGTTCAGGAGGACGAACTTCTGCCGCACGAAAAACCCTACACCCCATGGAACAGTCATCACACGCAGACAGAACATGAACATCAAAAGCCCCATGATGAGCCGCGCGTCCCACAACAGCCCCGGTGCCACGTCGAGAACCTTATCGACATGCCACGCGAATACACCCCCCACGAGAAGCACAAACAGCCCCGCCGCCAGGTGCAGGACCCCCATGGTCGACACGATTTCGGTAACGGCGCGGTTGTCCCCCCGCGCGTAGGCCTCTGTCACATACCGGCCCACGCCGGCCGTTAACACCACTGTCAGCAACGGCATGAACTGCATGATGGCCACGGCAACGACGTAAATCGCGTACTCGTCGGCGGGGATCTTCTTCACCGCCAGCAGGTACCGCAGCACCCAGAGCAGGACGCCCACGCGGATAGCATGGGTCACCACGTTGCTGGCGGAATTGACAAGCACCAGCCGTTTGCTGATTGGAACGTGTTCGCTCATTGGCCCATGCCGCTGGTGCCGGTTCCCGGCTTCCCCCCGACTGCCACGTCCTGTCAGGTTACCCGGACCGGACTTCCCTCACCAAGATATCCGCAATCCGCTCGGCCGCGTGGCCGTCCCACTTCTCTGGCGCGGGGCACTGGAACTCCTCCGTCTCCATCACCCGCCGGAAGGCCGACAGAATCCGCTCCGGGTCGGTCCCCACGAGTTGGTTGCAGCCGACCTCCACCGTGACCGGCCGCTCGGTGTTGGCGCGCAGCGTCAGGCACGGGACCTTCAGGATGGTCGTCTCTTCCTGGATGCCGCCCGAGTCGGTCAGGACCAGGCGGGCCTCGGCCATCAGTTTCAGGAAGTCGAGGTACCCAAGCGGTTCGACCAGCCGCACACCGGCCCCGGCGGCCTCAGAGAGCAGTCCGAACCGTTCCATGTTCTTGCGCGTTCGCGGATGGGCCGGGAAGATGACCGGCACATCGCGTGCGATCTCGCGAATGGCGCCGAGCAGCCGACCCAGTGTCTCGGCGTCGTCCACGTTGCTCGGGCGGTGGAGCGTCATGGCGGCGTAGCGGCGCGGTTCAAGACCCAATTCCTCAAGGACGCTGCTCGCGCGGGCCTTTTCGAGGTTCGCCAGCAGCGTATCGATCATCACGTTGCCGACGAAGTGGAGTTTCTCGGCGGGGACGCGCTCGCGCTTCAGATTCTCCAGGCCGCTTGGCTCCGTTACGAACAGGAAATCGCTGATGGCGTCGGTGAGGACGCGGTTGATCTCCTCGGTTATCCGCCGGTCGAAACTCCTGAGGCCCGCCTCCACGTGGGCGACAGGCACGTGCAGTTTGGCGGCCACGAGCGCGCAGGCGACGGTCGAGTTCACGTCGCCCACAACGAGCACCACATCGGGCTGCTGCTCAAGGACGACCGGCTCGAACCGTTTCATGATCTCGGCCGTCTGGACCGCGTGGCTGGCCGAGCCGACCTCCAGGTTGACGTCTGGCCGCGGGATCCCCAACTGCTCGAAGAACAGGTGGCTCATCCGCTCGTCGTAGTGCTGGCCGGTGTGGACCAGGACCGGGCGAATCGTCGTCCGCTTCCGGAAGGCCGTCATGAGCGGCGCGATCTTCATGAAGTTCGGTCTCGCGCCGACGATATTCAGAATCGTAATGTTCGCCACGTTACCCTTTTTTACTCCCTATCGACAAGGCATTCCCTGAAGTACACCGGAACCGTGGAACCGGCCTCGCAGGACGTGGCCATTCTTCACAGCGCCGCTCTCCCCGTGGCGTATGACCAGGGTGCCGACGAGAAAAGGATACCCCAGCCGCCGGAATGACGATATTCTATGGGCAACGTGTTGCCAACGCAAGCGCCGCAGGCGGAGCGAAGAAGGAGTCGTCCGGGTGCAGCCACTGATGGATTGCATCGAGAGCCGCCGTGCCGTTGTGGGCGTCATCGGGCTCGGCTACGTCGGTCTGCCGCTCGCCCAGGCCTTTCGGCGTGCGGGCTTTCCGGTCGTGGGCTTCGACATCGACGCCGGGAAGACCCAAGCCCTCATGAACGGGCAGTCGTACTTCAAAGCACATCAGGGCGGAGAGCGTCGCCGAGATGAAGCCGGGCGACGGCTTCGAGGCCACGACAGACTTCGCACAAGTCCGGGACGTGGACGCCATCCTGATTTGCGTGCCGACGCCCCTGACGAAGATGCGCGAGCCGGACCTGAGGTACATCATCGGCACGGCCGAATCCGTACTGCCGCACCTTCGGCCGGGGCAACTCATCGTTCTGGAGAGCACGACCTATCCCGGCACAACGCGAGAAATCCTCAAACCCATCCTCGCGAGGGGCGGCCTCCGTGTGGGCAACGACCTGTACCTGGCGTTCAGCCCCGAGCGCGAAGACCCGGGCAACCCGAACTTCACCACGCGCACCACCCCGAAAGTGGTGGGCGGTTGCGACGACGCCAGCCGTCGTTTGGCCGTGGCCCTGTACGCCGCCTGCGTCGAAACGGTCGTACCGGTCTCCAGCACGGAGGCCGTCGAGGCGACGAAGATCACTGAGAACATCTACCGGGCGGTGAACATCGCCCTGGTCAACGAGTTGAAGGTCATCTACGACCGCATGGGCATCAACGTGTGGGAAGTGCTCGACGCCGCCACCAAGCCGTTCGACTTCGGCAAGCGGGAGAACAAGACCTTTTTTTCGCCGGGGCCCGGGTTGGGCGGTCACGGCATCCCCATCGATCCGTTCTACCTGACATGGAAGGCCCGCGAGTACGACGTGGCGACCCGGTTCATCGAACCGGCCGGCGAAATCAACACCAGTATGCCCGACTACGTTATCCGCCGGCTCATGGTCGCCCTGAACGAGCGCGGCAAGGCACTCGCCGGGTCGAAGGTCTGTGTTCTCGGCTTGGCCTACAAACCCAACGTCGACGACATGCGCGAGAGCCCGTCGATTATCCTCATTGAGAAACTCGAGGCCCTCGGCGCCCGCGTCACGTACAACGACCCGTACATCCCCGGGACGCCGCGCCAGCGCGAACACAACCTTCGGATGACCAGCCGCACGCTGACGCCCCGGTTCCTCGCGGCCCAGGACGCCGTCCTCATCTCGACGAACCACTCGGACAACGACTACGCCCGGATCGTCCGGCACGCCCGCCTCGTCATCGACACGCGGAACGCCTGCCGTGACGTCAAGGTCGGCCGCCACAAGATCGTCAAAGCCTGAGTGCCAGCGAGTGGGGCGTACTTCTCGGCGGCGCGGCCGTCGCCAGACCCGTGTGCACGAACGTCTTTCAGTAGTTTACGTCCATCTGCACGTGCGGAAACTCCGAGGTCCGTTTCACGTTCGGCCCGTGGGCTCGGCGTAGCACTCTGAACCCTTTTTCTCTCTTCCCTGCCCACTTTCTACCTGCAGATGGGTCATCTCTCGCCGTTCCTGGATGCCGTCGCCGAACCGCAGCGCGGCAGCGTCCATCTGGCGGCGCAGGCGCGAGCGCGTCAGGACCGTCCCCAGGGCGCCTGAGTTGACGATCTGGAGGAGTTCCGTCTGCGTCAGGTTCGTTGGGTCAATCGCCATCCGCAAGCCTCTGGTTCAGCCATGCGGCATAGTGCACGAGGTTGATGGCCCCGTCCGCCGCCACCGGCGCGCCGTCCTTCACGTGGGACAGCAGCGTCTCTTCGGGAAGGCCGAGGATCCGGGCAGCGTCGGCCACGGGCAGGGCTGCCGGGTTCAGCTTTTCTGCCATTTCTGGGCCGTTATCGGCCATCCGGGCACCTCGAAGAATTATGCAGGGAAATCCATGATTTCGCCTTGCTTTCCGGCCGAAAGCATGCCCCTGTGTGTCATGGAAGGCGCGAACGAAAGGAGAACGCGATGAAGAGGACTACGAAGCCCAAGACGTACGAGGCCGAGGTTGACGGCCGCAAGGTTCGGGTCACGATCCCGGACGACTTCGACTCTTGCGAAGAACGGCAGAAACTCGCCCATGCCCTGGCCGCCTGGAAGACGGCCGGGTGGGTGGCCTCGGGCAAAGCGACCTGGTGGCACCGCCGGGTCCGGCGCCTCGCTCGGGCCTGCGCCATGCCGCTGTCGAAGGTCATGGCCGACCTCGAGCGCGATGCCGACGCCATCCTGGCCGAGGAGCAGAACGAAGCGCACGTCGCCCCGGAAGATGCCTGCCCGGCCTGCGGTGAGGACCGCACCGATTGCCTGGTCTGGGATGAGGGCGGCACGCACGTCCAGTGCCAGACCTGCAGCCACACGTACAAGCCTGGGAAATGAGTCCCGGGCGCAACAGCAAAAGGAGAGGGAACCATGGCGAAGAACCAGCGAACTCGGAAGAAGGCGACGACCACGAAGCGCGGCGCTGCGAAGCCCAAGAAGACCGGCGCCCTCGACGCGGCCGTCAAGGTCCTCGGCGAAGCCAAGAAGCCGATGACCTGCAAGGAGATGGTGGAGCAGATGCTCGCCAAGGGCCTGTGGCAGACCAAGGGCAAGACGCCCGCCGCCACGCTCTACTCGGCCGTCATCCGCGAGGTGGCCAAGAAGGGCAAGGACGCCCGGTTCAAGAAGGTCGGCCGCGGCAAATTCGCCCTGGCCAGAAAGGGTTCCTGAACCATGGCAGCGACGAAGACCCGACCACCGCGACTGCCGAACGGCACCCGCGTCCACGTCCGCAGCGACCACTTCGCCGAGGAGTGCGACGCTGTCATCCGCAAGGCCGAGCCGGACACCGGCCAGGGCGACATCGGTTGGTGGCTCTACCGCGTGAAGGTGACCAGCGGCCAGACACCCAAGGACGCCCAGCACGATGACGGCACCGTGTGGGTATGGGACTTCGAGGTCACGGCCCTGTAGGCACCACATCACGCGCCCTCCTGCACGCCCGCC